>CAYLTY010000277.1:0-10573 GCA_964386705.1 uncultured Planctomycetaceae bacterium | reverse complement strand
GGGCCAGTCAGGTGCTTCACGCCCTTGATGAACACCGATTCAAAATGCACTTCGTTGCTGGACTTCTCACCGTAGTAATTGACGGGAGTCTGCTTCTCGCCCTCTTTGCGAGTCACCAGCACGCCGCCGCCGAAGTAGGCCAGCAGGCCGTGATAGTCCGACTGGCGGTAGTCATCGATCAGCGGGCTGTCGTGACATTGAGCACACGCCAGATCGCGGCCAAAGAACATGCGCCCGACATCGCGCGTCACTGAATTCGGTTCGCCGTTGGTGCGATCGAGATAGAATCGCACGGCGGGTCGCAATCCGGCTTCCGAGCCAGTTGCCGACAGGATCTCTCGCGCCAGCACGTTGTAGGGCTTGTTGGCCACAACGGACTGATGGATGTACTTCACCCAGTCATCCTGAGAGATCGTCGCGTTGGCTCGCCGCTCCATCAGCATGATGTCCAGCGTCGTCGCCAGATGTCGCGCATGCTCGGGCCGGGCCAGTAACCGGTCGACCAGTTGCTGCCGCTTGTCGGGAGCCTGATCCGCGAGGAACGCGCGGGTTTCATCAATCGTGGGAGGCATGCCGAGGATGTCGAGCGAGGCGCGGCGCAGGAATTCGGTATCCGCACACTTTCCCGCTACCGGGCCGGTCGGCTCCAGCAGACGGTCAATCTCCACATGCAGCGGATCCTCCGCGTAGACCGGCTGAGAACCTGCACACAGCACGGCGAAACACACTCCAACGAGTGACATTCGACGAGTTCGCATCACAACACTCCTTGGCATGCATCAAACATTGGGCATGCGACACTGCGAGAATAGGCTGAGCTGGAAAAGGCGGTCAACGTGGTGTCCCCCGATCGCGCCAATGTTGCGACTGATTTCGGGGCTCAGTGCGGTCGGAGCGATCTGTCAGGTCAGCCGTGAGCGTTACGAACTGGAAAATCCGTTTTCGGAACTCTCGAAAAGTTCTCGGACGGCGGCGCGATCGGTTACCTTCTCTGCACGGGAATTGTTGCCTTTTGAGCGGGTGTCGAATGAAGAATTTTTGGATATGCCTGCTGCTACTCTCCTGCGCGGTGCTACGCGCCGAAGAGTCAAAAGAGCCCGCAGAGGAGTCGGCGACCGAACCTCCTATTACTGAGGGCGACCGCCAGCATTGGGCCTACTCGAAGCTGGAACGCCCGCCGGTTCCGGTGGTGACTCAAACCGAGTGGCCAATCAACGCCATCGACCAGTTCATCCTCAGCCGCCTGGAGAAAGCTGAACTCAAACCCGCGCCTCAAGCAGCCCGCACCACGCTGATCCGTCGGTTGTCGTTCGATCTGACTGGCCTGCCGCCTTCGATCGAAGACGTACAGCGTTTTATGACCGATCAATCGCCGGATGCTTACGAGCAACTCGTCGAGCGTCTGCTGGCATCGCCTTCTTACGGAGAACGCTGGGGGCAACACTGGCTCGACTTGGCCCGCTTTGCCGAAACCGACGGCTACGAGCACGACAAGGTTCGCACCGAGGCTTGGCGCTATCGGGACTGGGTGATCGAAGCCTTGAACGCCGACCTGCCGTTCGATCAATTCACGCGGCAGCAGCTTGCTGGCGATGAGATCGCAGCCGAGTTTCGCGTCGCTACCGGCTTTCTGATTTGTGGCCCGGACATGCCGGACGTGAATCAGCAGGATGAGCGGCGTTCTGACTTTCTGAACGACATGACCGGCACTGTCGCGCAGGTGTTTCTGGGCACGCAGTTGGGATGTGCTCAGTGTCACGATCACAAGTTCGACCCGGTCAGCCAACTGGATTTCTACCGGCTGCGAGCCTTCTTCGATCGCGCGTTCGAATTCAAACGGGATGTGCTGGCCGCTCCGCCTAATGGCAACAAAGTCTCAGCATCCAGTCGCCTGTTGATTCGCGGCGACTTCCGACGCCCCGGCCCGGAAGTTGAGCCCGAATTTTTGCGCGTCGCCAATCACAGTTCTGCAAAACCGCAGGTGACGAAGGATCGTTCCAACCTGCGAACGCAACTGGCCGACTGGCTGACGCAGCCCGATCATCCACTGACGACGCGCGTGCTGGCCAATCGGCTCTGGCAGTTTCACTTCGGAATGGGGCTCTCCGGCACTGCGAACGATTTTGGAATTGTCGGTGAGAGCCCGGCACAGCTCGAACTGCTCAACTGGCTGGCAACAGAGATTCCGCGCCGCAACTGGAGTCTCAAGGAAATGCACCGTCTGATTGTGTCATCGGCCACTTACCGGCAGGCGAGCCGCTTACCGGACGATGCGTCCGAGGAAGTGCGGCAACAGTGGCAACGTTCACTGGACCGCGACGGCCTGTTGAAATTGCACTCGCGAGGCACCTCGCGACGACTGGAGGGCGAAGCTATTCGCGACGCCATGCTGTCGGTGTCAGGACGACTCAACGCTCAGCGCACCGGTCCAGGCATCCGTCCTCCGCTGCCTCCGGAATTGGTGCAGACCCTGCTCAAGAATCAGTGGCCGGTCACCGAGAAACCAGCCGAATGGGACCGTCGCAGCATTTATTTATTTGTGCGTCGCAACCTGCGTTATCCGCTGTTCGAGGCATTCGACAAACCGGATACGAATGCCAGTTGCCCGCGCCGCAATCAGTCCACCATCGCCCCGCAAGCGCTGTTCCTGATGAACTCGGACCTGACGCGCGAACTCTCGCGGGAGTTTGCTTCGCGAGTTCGATTCGTTGCCGGTGATGATCGTCGGCAACAGATCGAACTGGTCTACCGGCAGGCACTGGGGCGAGCGCCGACAGAGGATGAGAGCAAAGTCAGCGAGCACTTCCTGATGAGCGGAGACGACGCTGCGTTACGCGACTTGTGCGCCGCGATCTTTAATCTCAACGAGTTCATCTACATCGACTGAATTAACTGAGCGTGTTCGAGCGAACCCTCAGCGGAGTTTCCATGAGCGACGAATTCAAGGCGGTGCTGTCTCCAGCAGAGGAGAAGTTTGAACGTATTCGAAGCAAGCTCGGGATGATCCTCGCTCCGATCGCATTCGCCGCCGTCTGGTTCGGGAACTTCGAGACCCTGCAGGGTAAGGAATCCGCGCATCGGCTCGGCGCCGTTATGGCTGGGGTTGTGGTCTTGTGGTTGAGTGAAGCGCTTCCCATGCCGCTGACCGCCCTGCTGGGTGCGACGCTGTGTGTGGTGCTGCAAGTGGGCGAGGCGAAAGAAGTCTTCGCACCCTTCGCTGATCAGTTGATGTTCCTCTTCATCGGCTCGTTCATGCTGGCTCAGGCCATCTTCCTGCACGGGCTCGACAAGCGAGTGGCCTATTCGGTGTTGTCGCTGAACTGGGTTGGGTCGAGTCCCTCGCGCATCCTGTTCGCGTTCGGCGCGGTGACGGCGTTTATCTCCGCATGGATCTCTAACACCGCCACCACCGCCATGATGTTCGCCATCGGACTGTCGATCCTGCAGTTCCTGCTGCGCGAAAGCGCCGCCGGTCGTACTCCGCGCATCGATATGCGCTATGCGACCGGCATGATGCTGATGACTTCGTTTTCGGCATCCATCGGCGGACTGGCAACACCCATCGGCACGCCGCCCAATGCCATCGGGCTGGGCATGATTCGCAAGCAGCTTGAAGTCGATGTGTCGTTCTTCGAGTGGTGCCTCATCGGCACCCCCATCGTGATTGGCTGCTTCCTTTTCCTATGGGCCTATCTGAACTGGCTCTGTCCATCCGGCGTCAAAGAGCTCACCGGTAGCCGCGAACTGCTTGCGCAACGCAGGCAGGAACTCGGTCCTTGGACGACATCGCAGATTTCAACTGCCGTCGCCTTCTGTGTGACAGTCGTGCTGTGGGTCACGCCCGGCATCACGGAACTCGCACTGGGAGATGCTCATCCCGCCTACAAATGGATGAAGGCCAGCCTGCCTGAAGCGGTGCCAGCGCTGCTCGGAGCCGCGTTGCTCTTCTTACTGCCCGGCGATCGCGACGGTCGAGCCATCACGTGGAAAGAGGCTGCCGAAATCGATTGGGGCATTGTGCTGCTGTACGGCGGCGGCTTCGCGTTTGGTGTGCTTGCTCAAAAGACCGGCCTTTCTGACGCGATTGGCCGGACGCTCATCACTCTACTGCCCACCGGAGACAGCAGCCTCGGTCTGCTGATTGCAGCCACCATCGTTGGGACTCTTGTCTCGGAAGCGACTTCGAATACCGCATCCGCCAACATAGTCGTGCCTGTTGTGATCGCGATGGCTCAACAAGCTGGTATTGCTCCGCTGGAGCCTGCTCTCGGAGCCACCTTCGGGTGCAGCCTTGGCTTCATGCTCCCCGTATCCACTCCGTGCAACGCGATTGTCTACGGTTCGGGATACGTGCCTCTAACCCGCATGATTCGCTATGGCATCATTCTGGATGTCATTGGGATCATCGTGATCATCACTACGGTCCATTTCCTCGTGCCGTTCATCCAATAGTTCATCCTCGTCCCCGTGCCACTCGGCAGAGATGCTTACACCAGTTCGCGAATTGGAATCCGCTTCTCAATGAGATACTGCGGGCGACCGGTGGGGTCGGAGATAGTTGTCGTCTCAGCGTTGATACCGAGGTTGTGATACGCGGTCGCGATGATCTCCTGCATGTGAACGGGGCGATCCATGGCGAATTCACCGAGGCGGTTGGTACTGCCAATCGCCTGGCCCGTTTTCATGCCGCCGCCGGCCATCAGGGCGCAACTGACTTGAGGCCAGTGGTCGCGGCCAGCGCCGGGATTAACGCGTGGCGTGCGTCCGAATTCGCCCCAGACGAGAACGGTGACATCATCCAGCATGCCACGTTCTTCTAGGTCTTGAACCAAAGCGGTCACGCCTTGATCGAGCTTGCCACCGTGATCGCGGACCAGCGCGAAGTTCTGGCCGTGGCTGTCCCAGCGACCATAAGACAATGTCACGCAGCGCACACCGACTTCAACCAGTCGCCGTGCCATGAGAATGTGATCGTTGACCGTCGGAGCACCGTCGTACTGATACTGATAAGGCTTGCCATCGCCGTAGCGAGCCACCGTGCGCGGGTCTTCTTTGCTGAGGTCCATCGCGTCCAACAAACGGCTCGAAGTGAGCACTCCGAACGCGGCCTGATTGAAGGCATCCATTCCGGCGATCATGCCCGTGGCATCCGCTTCGCGCTTCAGCACGTCCAGGCTGCCCATCAGTGATTTGCGGTCCTGCAGGCGGTCGAGCGAGATGCCGTTCAGCTTCAGGTTCGACAAGCCATCGGCATCCGGCTTGAACGGCGCAAACGCTGCTCCCAGAAAGCCAGGGGCACCTGGCTCGGACCATGGCACATGCGACGTGCGATCGGCCAGAGCAACCGTCGGCGGAATGCTGGGGTGAGTCGGTCCCTGCAACTTAGCGATCACCGGCCCCATCGCAGGACGACCGCCGATCGCGATGTTGTCGCGACGATTCCAGCCGCTCAGGCATTGATACCCATCGTGATCGCCGGAGCAGCCGACAACCGACCGGATGAACGCGAACTTGTCTGCCATCGCCGCGATACGCGGGAAGCACTCGCCAATCTGGATGCCCGGCACGTTGGTGGTGATCGGACTGAACTCGCCGCGGATCTCACGCGGGGCGTCGGTCTTGATTTCCCACATGTCCTGATGTGGAGGTCCACCACCCAGGAAGATGTTGATGACGGCTTTGTGCGAAGATTTTCGCGGGCTGGCGGATTCCGCGCGGAGCAGGTCGGGCAAGGTCAGGCTGGCGGTGCCGGCCATCGCGAAGCCACCCACTTTCAGAAAGCTGCGGCGAGAAACACCATCACAGTATTTGCCTTGCTGGGGGCCGAGGAGATTAAGCATGGCGGGAACTCCTTGAGGCGGGCAGAGTTTTCGGAGAGGCGGGAGGCAATCAAAGTGCAATGCCGTAATAGAGTTGTCGGCATGCGGATCGAGTTTTATTGATGCGAGGCTACTGCCCCGGAAAATCAGGGTCAACCGCGTATTGTTCTATGACCGACCACTTGAACTTCGCGACGGCGTTGGGGATCGTCCGGTTGGCGGGAAACTCCGCCTTGTAAGACACCGCCCAAGAGCGGGGGTCGCCTCCCATTTTCACCCGCAGTCTGCCGCTTTTCTGCCAGGAAGTGGTGCTCGGAACCAGTTAAGTCGAAGTCATGACCAAACGCGCACTCATCACCGGAATAAACGGCCAGGACGGTCAATACCTCACGGAACTCCTGACGGCCAAAGGTTATGCGGTTCACGGCATCATCCCGTGCCGCGCTCCCGGCATCGGTGAAGCGGGCGACCGGCTGTACTACGCCGACTTGGCCGAAGGCAGCAACTTGTTGACCATCTTGCAGAAGTCTGAGCCCGACGAGGTCTACAACCTTGCGGCCCAAAGCCATGTGCGACTGTCCTTTGAATTGCCGATCTACACGGCCGAGGTCACTGGCGTCGGCACGCTGCGAGTCCTCGAAGCGATCCGTGACTATCAGCGACTGACCGGCCGCGAAGTCCGTTTCTATCAAGCGTCATCCAGCGAGATGTTTGGCAAAGTCAAAACCACGCCGCAGAACGAGGACACTCAGTTTCATCCTCGCAGCCCGTACGCGTGTGCGAAGGTCTTTGGATTCTGGCAGACCGTGAACTACCGCGAGTCCTACGGCATGCATGCCAGCAACGGCATCTTGTTCAATCATGAATCGCCGCGGCGCGGGGAATCGTTCGTGACTCGCAAGATCACACTCGCGGTGGGGCGCATCAAAGTTGGACTGCAAGAAAAACTAAAACTCGGCAACGTCGATGCCCGACGCGATTGGGGCTTTGCTGGTGACTACGTGGAAGCGATGTGGCAGATGCTCCAACAGCCAGAGCCCGATGACTACGTCGTCGCGACGGGACAAACACATTCGGTCCGTGACTTCTTAAACGCGGCGTTTGGTCATGTCGGGCTGAAGTGGGAGGACCACGTCGAAACGGACAGCAACCTGCTGCGTCCGGCCGAAGTCGACCTGCTCTGTGGCGACGCGACCAAAGCCCGCAAGAAGCTCGGCTGGTCGCCGAAGGTGCGTTTTGAGGAACTGGTCGGCATGATGGTCGAGCACGATCTGGAACTCGCCGAGCGCGAGAAACGTAAGCGTGGTTGAAAGCCGCGGTAGCGCATTGTTTATGTAGCTTGGACGCCCTCGTCCGAGCTTCGAGAGTTGAGTTTGACCAAGGCTCGGACGAGGGCGTCCAAGCTACAAGGCTGCCTTGCTTAGTCCCTCTTGTTGAGAGTGAGCGCCGATGTCTCGACTGATTCGATGCGTGTGTCTGGGGCTGATCGGACTGGCGTTGATTGCTTCAACGGCACACTCCGCCGAACGCAACATCATCTTCTTCATCACGGATGACGAAAGCCCGACGCTGGGCTGTTACGGCGACAAGGTTGCTGTCACGCCGAATATCGACGCCGTCGCCAAAAACGGAGTGAGGTTCCTCAACGCGTATGCCACCACCGCGAGTTGCAGTGCCAGTCGATCGGTAGTGATGTCGGGGCTGCACAATCACAAGAATGGTCAGTACGGCCATCAGCACGACTTCCATAAGTTCTCGTCGTACTGGAACGTCGTCAGTCTGGCGTTGCCGCGAGTGCTCCAGAACAGCGGCTATCGAACTGCTCAAGCGGGTAAGTATCACGTAGCTCCCGAAGAGGTCTATCACTTCGAGAACACGATCAAAGGCAACGATCGCAACTCGGTGGAACTGGCTGAGAAGTGCCGTGAATTCATCGCCAACAAGTCGGACGACCGGCCGTTCTTTCTGTATTTCGGCACGAGTGACCCGCATCGCGGCAGTGGTCGTGACAGGACTTCAGCGCTGGATGAGAAGCCCGATTTGTTCGGAAACAAGCCCAACAAAGGTTCTTACCCCAACATCACCGAAGTGTTCTTCGAACCCAGCAAAGTGACCGTTCCGGCTTTTCTGCCGGATACGCCGGAATGTCGTTCGGAACTTGTTCAGTATTATCAAGCCTGTGCACGGCTGGATCAGGGGTTCGGTCGACTGGTGGAGATCCTCAAGGCGAACGACCTCTACGACAAGACGCTGATCGTCTTCACCTCAGATCACGGCATGGCCTTTCCCGGTGCGAAGACCAATGTCTACGAGCCCGCATTGAAGGTGCCGTTCATCGTTCGCAACCCTTACGAAAAAGTGCGCGGTGTGACTTCAAAGGCGCTCATCAGCCACATCGACATCACGCCCTCGCTGCTGGACTTTGCGGGGGGACTTGATCCCAAGACCAACGGCCCGAAGAATTGGGTTGATCCCGACAAATATTGGCAGCAGCGTCAGGCGAACCTGCAAGAGAATCGCTCGGGGCCAAACAAGTTCCGCAGCTATCACGGCAAGTCTTGGCTGCATTTACTCGGCCAGCCGGATGCAGTGCATCACGAAACGATTTTCGCCTCGCACACTTTCCATGAAATCCAGATGTACTACCCGATGCGCGTGGTACGTGACTCGAAGTACAAGCTGATCTGGAACATCGCGAACCCGCTGCCGTTCCCATTCGCATCGGATCTGTGGGCGGCATCCACGTGGCAGGCCCAACTCAAGAAAGGCGAAGGCGCTCCCTACGGCCGCAAGACCGTCGGCCAGTACGTGCATCGCCCGAAGTTTGAGTTGTTCGACCTCGAAAAAGACCCGGACGAAGCCGTGAATCTCGCAGACAGCACCGAGTTTGCCGAGGTTCTCAACCGCTACAAAGCCAAGTTGAAGGACATGCAGAAGGAATTGGAAGATCCCTGGATTCAGAAGTGGGACTATGAGTGATACGGGATCAATTTATCGCAGTAGACACCACCAACATATCTAACGGCCTGCCAAAAGCCGGCTCCGTCAATTGTTCAATGGGCTACCAAGCCAAGGACTTGCAAGTAATCCGCGACGAAACAGACTCACCCGCTCAACCATGCCATACCTCGGCACCAGAAGCTGTGCTCGTAGTATAAAGCCAAAGGATCAGTAGGCCACCTGGCACGAAGTGTGAAGCTCGGCTTTCAATGCCTGAGCACCGCTTGATCGCGAGTCTCTCCGTTTCATCCAATGAAGCTACGTGAGAGCACATCGATCTGCGCGATTGCCAGACGCTCTGAGCCAGATTCGTGAGCGCGATGCGCTTCAACTTGCGACTGTCTCGCGTCGTCGCAGCTCACGACTGCCAGACAAGCCATAAAGCCATACTCCAGCTGCAAAACTGCGACAGAAACAGAAGAAACGCCGGAGCCTCAGAGATCGCCTTAATACTTTTTTAGCGCGGTCGCAAACGGTCTTATCCCCCCTTTGACACCAGCCAGAAGTATCATTCCAGGCGGAAACTGCATCAGGGCTCACATCGAAGCCCGGCAGGAACTGGAGAAAACGTCATGAGCGATTTCGTGGTGCTGGGGATCACCGCCGGGTTAAGCATAATGACCTGGGGCTTGATCGAGCTGTGCGAACGGCTTCGAGGAGGTGGGCGATGAACTTACCTGCCGTCGTTGGATTATTACTCGCAATCTGCTTGTTGGGTTATCTGCGAGGAGGTGCGCGATGACTGGACCTGAAGTTGTTGGACTCGTGGTCTCGATTGGCCTGCTTGGCTATCTCACAACTGCCCTACTGAAACCGGAGTGGTTCGCATGAACGCTCATAGTTGGATGCAACTGATTGTATTTTCGGGAATACTCGTGGCTAGTGTAAAGCCCTTGGGCTGGTACATGTCGCGAGTCTTTCAAGGTCAACCGTGTGGTCTGGATCGAATCCTCAGCCCGCTGGAGAACGTTCTCCTGCGCATCGCGGGAGTGCGTCCGGATAGCGAGATGTCATGGAAGAAATATGCTGTCGCGGCCATGCTCTTCAACGTAGTCGGCTTTGCGGCGGTCTACGCGATACTGAGGTTGCAGCACATGCTGCCGCTGAATCCGCAAGCGTTTCCGGCCAACTCACCGGATTCGGCGTTTAATACTGCTGTGAGCTTTGCCACGAATACGAACTGGCAGGGCTACGGTGGTGAGGCCACGATGAGCTATCTGTCGCAGATGCTCGCGCTGTCGGTACAAAACTTTGTCTCGGCGGCCACTGGAATCGCTGTGCTGGTCGCATTGATTCGCGGACTGACACGCCGCTGCTCGGATACGATCGGCAACTTCTGGGTCGATCTGACCCGGTCAACGATCTATGTCCTGTTGCCGCTCTCTGTGGTGCTGGCTCTGGGATTGGTTTCCCAGGGTGTCGTGCAGAATTTCAAGCCTTACCGTCCAGCGGAGTTGGTTCAATCGGCTACGTTCGATGAGCCTTCGACCGGAGCCGACGGCAACATCGTTACGCAGAAGAAGACGGTGACGGAGCAGCAATTGCCCATGGGGCCAGTTGCATCGCAAGTCGCTATCAAACAATTGGGCACTAACGGCGGTGGCTACTTCAATGTCAACTCAGCTCATCCTTACGAGAATCCGACGCCTCTGTCGAACTTGTTAGTAGTTCTGGCGATTCTGATCATCCCGGCGGCGTTGTGCTGGACATTCGGAGATATGGTGCGTGACCGCCGGCAACGCTGGGCGATCCTC
>CAYLTY010000276.1:0-10613 GCA_964386705.1 uncultured Planctomycetaceae bacterium | reverse complement strand
AGGGCGACAACACCATCAACCTGACCGGTGTGGTGTCGTCGGCGTTCACTAACCTGTCGTCGATCCGCATCAACGGCAATGCGGGCAATGACACGATCCTCGGCAGCCTGAACCTGAACGATTCGATCTTTGGCGGTGATGGCAACGACATCATCAACGGTCAGGATGGCATCAACTTCATCGACGGTGGTCACGGCGATGACATCATCAGCGGCGGTACGGGTGCCGACCTGATCAATGGCAACGACGGTCATGACGACATCACGGGCGATGGCGGTGATGACTCGATCTTCGGCGGTGACGGCAACGACACGATCTCCGGTTCCGCTGGCAATGACACCGTCGATGCCGGTGACGGTGCGGACCTCGTTACGGGTGATGCGTCCGGGCTGACCGGTGCGGGTGATGACTCGCTGGATGGCGGTGAAGGCAATGACACCGTCAGCGGCGGAGCTGGTAACGACTTCGTCGGCGGTGGTGTCAACGACGATATTCTCGATGGCGGCGATGGCGACGACGTCCTCTTCGGTGGCGGTGGTAACGACAGCGGCCTTGGCGGTGCTGGCGACGACACGCTGCGAGGCCACTCAGGTATCGACACGCTCGAAGGTGGCGCGGGCAATGACAACATCGACGGTGGAGCCGGTGGCTTCACGGTCGCGGGCGTCACTCCCGGCAACCTGATCTACGGCGATGACCAGTTCAGTGCTGTCACTGGTGATGACCTGATCGTCGGCGGCACGGCCGATGACACGATCTTCGCGGGACGCGGCAACGACATCGTCTACGGTGGGTCGGGCAAGGACTCGATCTTTGGCAATAACGGCAACGACACCATCGTTGGCAACGCAGGCGATGACGTCATCGAAGGCAATGACGGCAACGACTCGATCAACGCCAGTGCCGGTAATGACCTGGTCTACGGCGATACCAGTGGCGGCGGTGGAGTCGGTGGCAATGACACCATCAGCGGTGATGAGGGCAATGATACGGTCATCGCCGGTGATGGAGACGACTTCGGCTTCGGTGGCAGCGGGAATGATTCGCTGCTCGGCGAAGGTGGCAATGACACGCTGAAGGGCAACGGTGGCATCGACACCATTGACGGCGGCGCTGGCGATGACGTGATCAATTCAGGCACTGGTGAAGGCAACGATTCGATCACTTCGTCCGGCGGAGCGGATGCGATTTCGCTCGCGGGCACCGGCGCTGCGGACACCATCGTTGTGTCGCAGTACTCGTCTGGTATCTCGGTGAACTTCAACGGTTCGATCATTCGAGTGGACAACTCGGTGTCGCGAATCGTCATCGACGGTCGAGCCGGTGATGACTCAGTGACGATCGGTGCGCTGTCCAGCTCAGCCGGTCAGACGATCGCCATTGATGGCAACCTCGGCAACGACGTGATTGCCGCGAACAACGTGGCGATCGGAACCGCACGGCTCAACCTGCTGGGTGGCGATGGCAATGACACTCTGGTCGGTTCCGCCGCGGGCGACACGCTGGAAGGCGGCAACGGTCTCGATCGCCTCTTCGGTCGAGATGGCAACGACAGCATGATTGGCGAAGCTGACAGCGATACGTTGGATGGTGGCCTCGGCGATGACACGCTGGATGGCGGAGCTGGCAATGACTCTGTCGTCGGTGGTGACGGCAACGATCAGGCCGGTGGCGGCGACGGCAACGACGCGGTCGACGGTCAGGCCGGTGACGACTTCGTCCAGGGTGGAGCCGGTAACGACGTGCTCGGTGGCGGTGTCGGCAACGACTCGGTCTCGGGTGGCGATGGCGATGACGGCATCGCGGGCGGTTCCGGTGATGACTCGCTGGATGGCCAGGCCGGCAACGATGCCATCAGCGGCAACTCGGGCAACGATCGCATGCAGGGCGGTGACGGCAACGACGTGCTGAACGGCGACGATGGCAACGACTCCATGAACGGTGGCAACGGCGATGACATCCTGCACGGCAACGCGGGCAACGACGTCATGACGGGCATGGACGGCAACGACCAGGTCTACGGTGATGACGGCGACGACACCGTGCTGGGTGGTGATGGCAACGACGCCCTCTACGGTGGCATCGGTAACGATGTGCTGCTGGGCGAAGACGGTGACGACACGATCCGCAGCCAGTCCGGCAGCGACACCGTGGCGGGTAATCAGGGCAACGACAACCTGTTGAATAACTCGGCCTCCGAGATCAACGAGGCATACATCCTGTCGCCAACCATCGTTCTGGATCTGGCCTCGCTGTAGTCGATGGCCTTCCGTTGTGGCCGGTCTCCGACCGTGGCACAACAAGTCTTCGCAACCGACCTTCTCAGAGGCTGGCACCTGTTTCAGGGCCAGCCTCTGTTTGTTTTTGGTGCGACCGCGTCCCGTGACAATCGTCGCTCCCCTCGCCCCGGATTCCGGGGACAGGGGCCGGGGTGAGGGGCGATTGCTACCCGTCGCTTTCAACTCTACCCGGTTCGTTCGCCCGCCCGCCTGACGCACGAGAGGGCTTGTGAAGATCTCGAAAACGCAACCCTCGGCCGATTGCACGCAAGCTTACTGCCAAGGATCGCAGCCGTTGCGAAGCGCGACGGGACTGTTTGGCTTGACGCACGGTTTACTCCCTAACAATCAGCGCAGGTCGTCAGACAACTCGCTTCGTTGCAAGCCTGCTGTGATATCTGCTTTCCGACCGTTGCTTTGAAAGCCCCTCACCCCCAACCCCTCTCCCCAAAGGGGCGAGGGGAGTAGTGATCATCACGCGGGGCCAAGCACTTACCTCTTGCGAAGTTGCTCAGATGCAACGAATCCGAGCAGCTTGCGGCCGCGCGACCTGACTTGTCGGAACCGATTTAGAACGATCGTGCCGTCCTATTCGCAGACCTCATGAGCTGACAGCCGGAATCGCCAGCTGAAGTAGATCGCCTCCCGCCGCGAGGAATTTCTGACCTAGGTTTGTGTCAGAGGTGAGTTATGAAACGAGCCAATGACGAGTCAGAGGGATTTGTTGCAGGTGCGGCTATTGAAAATGAGCTGCACGCCCAGACTGGCTTTCGATTGGAGCAACAGCGGTTTAAGTCCCGGTTGAACGGCAGCTTTCGCACTGAACGTGAAACGCGTGCCGAACCCGAGCGACTGAGACGTATTGAAGTTGAACTGCAGGATCTGCGACGACTTGTGACGGAGTTGACGGCTAACAACTCCTCATCGTCGTCGTATCTCGACAACAGCTATCGTTCGTATGCTGAGGAATCGTCCCATCAGGCGGTTGATCACTCGGACGAAGACCAGACCGATCCCGATCGTTCAGCGACGAGTCGCCTCTTGCGAATCGTGCTGGTCAATCCGGATGAAGCCACGGCTTCAGAACTGGTTGCATCATCGCTGACTGTGCCCGAAGAGTTCGAGCCCGGCAGTATTGAGTCCCTGGAAGCTGCGATCGCGCAGCGTGACGGGTACATCGTCTACCTGTCCGAGCAACTGCGTGACATCGCGGTCCGTGTCGAAGCCTGGCTGCGGTTGCTGGGCGACGAGCGGAACCCGACGGGTACTCAAGCCGCGCTGTACGACGCTCAGGACACTGTCAGCCGGATCTTGAAGCTGTCCGAAGTCGAGCTGTCTGTTGAGCGAGCCAAGCTGGCTCGTGAACGGGCTCAGCTCGAAGCGGAATGGCAGGCTCTGGAAAACGATCGCCACGGAACTCCAGAGCCCAGCGAACCCGTTGATGAGACGGCCTCTCCGTTGATGCGACGTTGGGATCGGTTCTTTCCCCCTCTTAAATCGGGGCGGCAGACATAAGTGTCCGGTGCAGGCGCCGGCCGAGCAGGGCGGCTGGCGCGACACTTTGAACAGACCGCAGGGGGCGCGAGTCTCGACCGGTCGAGACTCGCGCGGTTCTGCGCTGGGGTTACGACTTCGGAACAATCCAGATGTTGCGGAAGCGAATCGGGTTGCCGTGATCCTGAATGTAGATCGGTCCCGGTTCTGGACCTTCCGGAGTCGGATGCGCCGTCGTGCCTTTGGGAACTTCGACGTTGTCCTGCACCTTCACTCCATTGTGCAGCAACGTGATGCGGGCATTCTCTGTCTTCTTGCCGTCCTTGTCGTACTTCGGCGCCGTGTATTCGACGTCGTACGTCTGCCACGACAGCGGCGGGAAGCACATATTCACGGACGGATTCTTGACGGTGTAGATGCCACCGCATTCGTTGTGCTCGCCCTTCAGACCGAACGAGTCCAGTATCTGAGTTTCATAACGGCCCTGCATGTAGCAACCGCTGTTGGCTCGCCCCTGCCCGCTCGCATACGGCATGAACGAGAGCTGAAACTCCAGATGCAGCGAGAAGCTCTGGAATGTCTGCTTGGACATGATGCCCTGCATCAGCAGACCATCTTCCGTGACACGTCCATTCTTGAAGGCGTCGGGTGACTTGCCATCAAACAGGACCACCGCGCCTTCCGGGGCTTTCTTGCCTTCGGTCGGGCTCTTGCGAAGGACCTTCGTGAGTTCGCCGATCTTCTCGTTGTCTTTGTTGAAGATGGTCATCTTGCCACCGCTGATTTCACCTGACCCTTTCTCAGGATCAGAGAATCGCACGGTGTTGCCGCTCAGCTGGCCGTCGGTCTCGATCTTCTCTTTACCTTCCCAGCCATCGCCGGGCAGGCCGCCGGGATAAGCGACCGCGTGGAACTTGCCGTCGCCGCGCGCAATGACCTGCACGCCCCACTTCAGATTGCCGTCCTTGCCGGGGAGTTCTCCCGCGTATTCGCCTTGAATCTGGAAGTCAGCTCCCGCTTCCTTCTCGTTCAACGCGGCCCAGTTACCGGGCTTCTTTTCCTGAGCTGGCAGGCTGTTGGTAAGACACAGCGCCAAACTGCACGCACCTATTGTCAGCAAGAACTTTCGGCGAACCATGCGCAGCTTCCTCGATGCAAAAGTCAGTGAGCGACTACCGGCCGCACGTTGCTGACAGTTCACACCGCAGGTGACGAACTGACCTCAATTGCCGCACGGTCGGCTTCCCGCGTCTACAAAGACCAGGACCAGGCGAGATTAGACGCCTGCCGAGCCAGCCTTTCAACGCGCCGCACTGTTTCAGCACAGTGTTGGATGGCCGCCAGTCGCCTGACATCACGCGGTCGTTCTCGATTCAGGGCATAAACGACCGCGACCGCGAAGGGCTGGCTCTCGGGAACAAGAGCCGCTCCTCGCGGTCACGGTATTAATCAAGATGCTGGCGCGACAGGCTACTGCGAGATGGTCACGGTGTGCTTCACCGGTCCCAGAGTCCCACGAGCTTCAGCGTCGAGTTGCTGCTGACGCGCGTGCAGGCGGCTGGTCAGCGTCGCCACAGCGTCGGCGGCTTCCTTGTCGCTCTTCACTTCACCCGGCAGGAAGCGGAAGTTCGTGATCATGCTCTTGATGATGTAGGTCTCGAAGTTCTGCTTGTTGCCGACAGCTCCGCTGAGCTTGCTGAAGGCACCGTCGAACGGCGTCTGAGGAAACTCAGCGGTGAGGTTGATGCCCTTCTCGAGTTGTTCTTTCGAGAACTCTTTAGTTTCGTTGCCCCACGTGACTTTCGCCTTGGCGGCAGTCACGCCTTTCACCTTCAACACCAGCCGATTGAGGTCTTCATTGAAGGGCAGGAACGGCACGATGCTGCGTGTCCCGCCGGAGCTCTTGGCATCGCCTTCAAAGCAGAACGGCCAGCGGGTGCTTTCCAGTTCGACTTTGCCGCCCGCAGCGGAGAGCACTTTGTGACCTTGGGTCACGGTCGCCTTGCCTGACAGATCCACCGAGATCTCGCCAATGTTGCCATCCACGCCGATGCCCTTCAGGAAGGCATAAGCCATGATGAGCTGCCCGTTCGGACCGGGGTGGAAGCCATCACGACCGCAGACGTCATAGTCATCGCCGAGACCGGCTTTGGCCTTCTTCATGGCGTCGATCATCGCATCATGCACGTTCGCGAAGGGCTGCTTCTTTTCGGCCGCGAGCTTCTTGTCGATGTCGCGCAAGTGGGCGAGGTTATCGTTGTACCCCTCGGCCGAGTTCTTTTCGCCGAATGCAGGACGAGGTCCAAAGAATTTGGTGTCGACCGCTCCCGGCGAACCGAGCACGACCGTCTTCACCCCCACATTTTCGAGGCGTTTTAGGATGTCCCGCATGCCGGCTTCATAGGTGTTGCCGATGTTGTCATTAAAGGGCACATAGCTGCCATCGTTCATGCCGTAGCACAGCGTGACCAGCGTTGGCTTGAAGCCAGCCAGATCGTTCTCTGCGCGAGCCGCGAAGCCGGGAGCACGCTCGCCGCTCCAGCCATACTGAAAGACTTTGACGTCCGAGACGCCCGAGCAGGCCAGCAGGTAGCACTCCATGTATTTGCTGTAGAGCTTCTGCTCGGTGATCGAGTCACCCACGATGCCCACGCGCGATCCCGGAGTGAGCACCGAGTCCGCTGCTTGCAGGCCCTCGGCCATGCGACCACACACCGCCAACGCCGCAACGACGGCCCACGTCCGCAATGATCTGCGCAACTTCATCAGCAAGTTCCTCAATGCAAAGTTCGTCGAGTGTTGAAGCAGTAACTTCACCGCTTAAAACCGCGACGATAAGCAGTCCGCCGTCGAAGCCAAAGCGAAGCCGAGTCAGAGCGCGATTCCGCAACGGCCGAATCAATCGAGTTCAACAGACTCCATAGCCTGCACGCCCCGTCCGGGCTATTCCCTGTCGATGCATGCCCGGACGAGGCGTCCAGGCTACAGGAGCATCATGCGAGTACGTCGTTCACAACGTGACCGGCCACATCTGTCAGGCGGTAGTCGCGACCACTGTGCCGATAGGTGAGTTGTTCATGATTCATGCCGAGTAGATGCAGAATCGTGGCATGGAAGTCGTGCACGTGCACCGGGTTCTCGGCGGCGCGCATGCCGTGTTCATCGGTGTTGCCGTAGGCCACGCCGCGCTTCACGCCGGCACCGGCCAGCCAAGAGGAAAAGGCCCATGAATGATGCTCTCGGCCCTTGGCATCAGCGGAATTATTGAACGGAGTGCGTCCGAATTCGGTCGTCCACACGACGAGTGTTTCGTCGAACAAGCCGCGCTGCTTGAGGTCCTGCAGCAAGCCCGCCATGGGTTGATCGACATTCCTGGCCAGCGGGTTGTGAGTCAGCATGTCGCCATGAGCGTCCCAGTTTCCTGACGAGCCGACGTCGATCAGTTCCACAATCCGCACGCCGCGTTCAATCAGGCGGCGAGCCACGAGGCACTGCCAGCCGAAGCCGGAATTTTGTCCGGGCTGCATGCCGTAGAGGTTCAGTGTGCTGGCCGTCTCCCGCGAAAGGTCAAAGACTTCCGGCATCTCCATCTGCATGCCGAACGCGGTCTCAAAAGATCGCATACGCGCGGCGAGTCCCGCATCAGCGCCGGTTGCAGTCAGGTGCTTGCGATTGAGTCGGTCCAGCGCTGCCAACTCCATCTGCTGACGTTGCTCGGGCACGCGTCGCGCCAGGTTTGGCATTGGTTCAGGCCCAGGCATAATGCGCGTGCCCTGATGTTCTGGAGGCAGAAAGTCGGAAGCCCAAACCTGAGTGCCCGCGTAGGGCGTGAACGGTGAGATCGCCACAAACGATGGCAGGTTGCGATTTTCAGTACCGAGCCCGTAGCTCACCCATGAGCCGAGGCTGGGGCGGCCAAACGTGAACGAGCCCGTGTGCATCCCCAGAGTGGCGTTGTAGTGATTGGAATGCGACGTATGCATCGAGCGGATGAGCGCGATGTCGTCCATACGGTTCGCCATGTGAGGGAATAGATCGCTGACCATCACCCCGCTTTCGCCGCGCGGCTTGAATTCCCATTGAGGCTGCTTCAGGAACAGCTTCTCGTAGCCCGGTCGGTTCTTGGTTTCCGGATGGTCGAGCGTGACTTGCTTGCCGTGATCTTTCCACAACAGCGGCTTATGGTCGAACGAGTCCACGTGCGACACGCCACCGCTCATAAACAGCACGATCAGGTGCTTGGCCTTGGCGGGGAAGTGCGGTTGCTTCGGAGCCAGCGGGTCGTTGGAAGAAGATTCCGCCAGCAGTTCGCTCACCAATCCCGACATCAGGGCAGATGCCGCAACAGACGAACGCAGGAAGCCGCGACGGCTCGGATGAAACGCGGGCAACGACATGCCGAAACTCCCTCAACAGACCAGACAACACGCAGCGAAGCCATAACATAGGCGAGCCCGACGCGGCTGTCCCGCTCGTAAGCTGGAGCTTGGAGCCAAGATCCACAACATTGTTCGTAGTCACGCTGCAACCTGACCAATCGGAGTGGACACCATGTTTGATCTCGCTCGCATTCAAGCGGCTCTGGCGGAACAGAAACTAGACGCCTGGCTGCTCTATGATTTTCGCGGCAGCAATATCCTCGCGCGACGGGTTCTCGATCTGGCGCCGGATCAAATGGGATCGCGCCGCTTCTTCTACTGCATCCCGCGCGAAGGCCAGCCCATCAAGCTGGTGCATCGCATTGAATCGGGAGCTCTCGACCATCTGCCCGGCAGCAAGGTTGTGTATCTCAAGTGGCAAGTTCTTGAAGAGAGCATTCGCACCATCCTGAAGGGGCACAAACGCGTGGCGATGGAGTACGCGCCCGGCGTTTCGAATCCCTACATCTCGCGAGTCGACGGCGGCACGATTGAATTCGTGCGCAGTTGTGGCATTGAAGTGGTTCCGTCAGGTGACCTGATTCAGTCCTTCGAAGCGACTTGGGACGACGACCAGTGGCGTTCGCATCAGGAAGCTGCCGTGCATACGAACTCAGCGTATGAGGTGGCTTGGAAGCTGATCGCCGATCAAGTTCGCTCGCGAGGCTACAGCAGCGAAGTTGCAGTGCAGCAAGCAATCATGGACCACTTCCATCGTAACGGCCTGACGACCTACCACCCGCCGATTGTGGGAGTCGGACCGCATAGCGGAGACCCTCACTTTGAAACCGGCGCCAACGGAGATACTCAGATTCGCGAAGGCGACTTCGTGCTGGTGGATCTATGGGCCAAATGCGATCGACCGCGATCGGTCTACAGCGATCTGACTCGCACCGGTTTCGTTGGCCAAAATGTGCCGGACACTTATGCGAAGATCTTCAAGATCGTCGCGGCAGCGCGCGACGCGGCGATCAAAACGGTACGGGACGCTTACGCCGCAAATCGTCCGTTGCGCGGCTGGGAAGTCGATAATGCCTGCCGTCAGGTGATCGAAGATGCTGGCTATGGTGAATACTTCGTGCACCGCACGGGGCACAGCATTGGCCAGGAGGTGCATGGCAACGGCGCTAACATGGACAACCTGGAAACGCGCGAAGAGCGGCTGGTGATGCGCAACACTTGCTTCTCCGTCGAGCCCGGCATTTATCTGCCCGAGTTCGGCGTCCGTAGCGAGATCGACGTCTTCATCGATTCGACGGGCAAAGTGCACGTAACCGGTGGTGAATTGCAGACGGAGATCGTTCCGATCTTGGCGAAGTATTGAGTCCTAAGTCATCCATTGCTGCCTCTCACTCAACTCGGAGCACACCATGCGTATCGCGGTCGGACAGTGTTGGCAGGAGACGAATACATTCAATCCACAAGTCACGCGTTGGTCCGACTTCGAAGCGATGGGGATCGCGTATGGAGATGAGGTCGTCGAACGGTTCGGTCAAACCGGAGAGCTTTCCGGGTTCCTCGAAGAGTTCCGCAAGCTGCAACCTCAAGCGGAATATCCGGGCTTGGCACGTTTCGGGTGCTGGCCTTCGGGTTCAATCGAAGCGGGAACTTGGAAGCGCATCAAAGAGACCTTCGTGGAACGACTGCAGGCCGTCGGCAAGGTGGACGGCGTTTACCTCACGTTGCACGGGGCGCTGTGTGCGGAAGATGATCCCGATGTCACGGGCACGTTGTTGAAGCTCACACGCGATGTTGTCGGGCCTGACATTCCTGTTGTCGGATCGCTCGACCTGCATGCCAACATCACGCTTCAGATGATGCAGAGTGCGGACGTGCTGTCCGGTTATCACACCAGTCCGCACGTGGATGGACCTCAAACAGCTGCTCGCGCTGCGCGGGCACTGAACTGGTTGCTGAATTCCGGAAAGAAGCCGACGACGCTCGTTCGCAAGCTGCCGATGATCACGGCTGCCGAAAGTCACAACACGTTCGTGGGACCACCGGCGCCGCTCTATCGACGACTCGAAGAACTCGAGCGACATCCCGATGTGTTGAGTGCCTGCCTCTACATGGCGATGCCCTGGTATGACCAACCGGAACTCGGCTGGACCTACACGCTCACAACGAAGTCTGGTTCGCCCGAATGGCAGAAGGTCATCGACGACATTGCCAAAGATGCGTGGAACCTGCGACACGTGATGGAAGATGTCGAACGCTTCGCGCCGGACAAAGTTGTCGCACGGGCGCTCACGGTCAGTGGAAAGCCTGTCGTGGTGGGCGACGGTGCCGATGCGACGAATAGCGGTTCGACCGGCGACTCAACGTCGCTGGTAATCGAGTTCCTGAAGCAGCCCATTCCGGGGGGTGCGTTGTCTTTCATGATCTACCGCAACGCGGTCGCGGCCGCCTACGCAGCGGGAGA
>CAYLTY010000275.1:0-10638 GCA_964386705.1 uncultured Planctomycetaceae bacterium | reverse complement strand
TCCTGCCGAGCCGTCTCAAGTGGCTGCTGCGGCTCGGCAGGAGCCTCGCCCTCCCGAACGCACCCTGCGGATCCGTCAAGCCCCATGACTCTCCGCGACTGCACTTAGAACGCGCAGTTAATTTCTGGAATCCGTATTAGTTATCGCTGTGGCTCGCCTTTGGGGTTCAGGAGTGATGTCTTCCAGAGCCGAACTGTTGCGTCCCAGCTGCCTGAGACAAGAAAGCTGTCGTCGGCAGCGAAGGCGACGCTTCTGACCACATGGTTGTGGTCCTTGAGGCGAATCGTTTCCTGCCCGGTCAGCAGGTCCCACACCTTGACCGTCTGATCCGAACTGACACTCGCCAGGCGGTTGCCGTCGCTGCTGAAGCAGACGCCCCAGACATAGTGAGTGTGACCGTTCAGCTTCTTCACTTCGGCGCCGGTCTCCGCGTCCCAGATGCGGACGCTCTTGTCCCAACTGGCCGAAGCCAGCCACTTGCCCGTCGGACTGAATACGACCGAAGTCACGCGATCTTTGTGACTGGTGAGCACCTTGAGTTCGGTGCCCGACTCCGCGTTCCACAGCCGGATTGTCTTGTCACAACCCGCGGTGGCAATCTTACCGCCGGAGATGTCGTAGGCGACGCCCCAGACTTCGTCGGTGTGGCCTTCCAGAACGTGTACTGGCTCGAAGGTTTCCGAATTCCAGATGCGTACTTTGTGATCGGCACCGCCGGAGACAATTCGCCCGCCATCCGGGCTGTACGACACGCACATGATTGCCTTGGCATGAGCAGGCTGTGACTTGATCAACTCGCCAGACTTCGCGTCCCAGATTCTCAACTTTCCATCTCCGGCGCCTGAAGCCAGGCGGGACGAATCTGGGCTGAACGCGACGCTCGCCACGCCGCCTTTATGGTCTTTCAAGGCGAAGAGCTCTTCACCCGTTCCCACATCCCACAACTTGACGAGGCTATCGCCGCCGGCAGAAGCAACCAACTTGCTGTCCGGGCTACTGGCAACGGCGGTGACGCCCATTCCATGGCCCGAGAGTTTGTGCTTGCCAACGGAAGCGGCCTGAGAGTCCCACAGCTTGATCGCGCTGTCGTAGCTGGCGGTAATCAGCTGAGTCCCATTCGGATGAAACGCAGTGTGCACCACGCCATCAGTATGGCCACGCAGGGTCGCCAGATTGGCTTTGGTCTTAACATCCCAGACCTTCCCCACCAGATCGGCTGAAGCCGAGGCGATCTTGCCGCCGTCAGAGGCGAACGTCACGGACCACACCGGTGCCGTATGTCCGGTGAACGTGGCGACTTCACGACCGGCTTTAACGTCCCAGACTTTTACGTAGTGGTCGGCCCCGCCAGAAACGAGTTGCTGGCCATCAGGGCTGTATGCCAGACCGAAGATCTGCTTCTTGTGCCCCTTAAGCACCAGCAACTGACGCTTCAGATCCGGAGTCCAGACGCGGATGGAGCGGTCTTCGCAGATCGTGGCGATCTGCTGATCGTCGGGGCTGAACACGGCTCGCCCTGAGGCACCTATGAACTCCTTAAGCGTCGCCGTCTCTTTGCGGGTTGCGACATCCCAGACCTTAACCGCACGATCGTTGCCTGCCGTCAGCAATTGGGTGCCGGTGGAGTTGTAAGCCACACTTGTCACTTCGCCTTCGTGGGCCGCAATCGTGGCGATGACTCGACCGTGCCGGGCGTTCCAGATCTGCACTGACCGGTCATCTCCTGCTGATGCGACCGTAGTGCCGTCCGGCGAAATGCAAATGGACCGCACTGGCCCTGAGTGTTTCTTGGTACTCCAGATTTCGGCCAGCGTCTCCATGTTCCAGAGGTGCACGGTTCCGTCTGCCGAACCCGCCGCCATTAACCCCTTCTGGTTGTTGGTCGTGAAACTCGTCGCGCCGGAGTTCTTCTTGATACGGATTCCATGCGCGTGCACGTTGCAGACGTAGTCCCAGTAATACCATTCAAAGCCCCGGAAGTTACTCAGCTCCGTCTGCGAGCCGTAGTGCTGCAGCAACTGCAGGACGCGATCGGTTCGTCCGTCGTCCCAGGCGCTTTGAGCGAGATTCATGTGAGCGACATAGAGACGCTGCTCGGCCAACCGCGTTTGCTGCAGAGCATTGGCGGCGCTGGCATCGGCTTTCTGGCGAGCAATCTTTTCTTCACCCGCCAGACGATTGGTTTCGAACCAGGCAACCGTCGAGACCACGGCGATCACGGACAGTAGTAAAATCGCGGTCGCTGAAAGTAGAGCGACCGTCGAGTTGCGACGGCACCAGCGCCAGGCTCGCTCCACACGACTGACCGGACGTGCCGCGATCGGATGGCCGGTCAGCCAGCTCCTCAAATCAGCAGCCAGATCAGCGGCGGACTGGTAGCGATGAGCAGGATCCTTTTCGAGGCACTTCAGGCAGATGGTTTCCACGTCACGCGGAATGCGGGCGTCCAGCTTGCGCGGCGCGGGCGGCTCTTCGTCCAGAATCTGCAGGATCAACATTTCCCGCTGACCTCGAAACGGCAGCTCTCCCGTCAACAGGCGGAACAGGATCACGCCCAGCGAGTAAACGTCACTGCGGCGGTCGGCGTGATGTGCCTCGCCGCGCGCCTGTTCGGGCGGCATGTACGCCGGAGTGCCCAGGATCGCTCCGTCGAGCGTCATCGTGATCTCGCCGACGTCGCGTTTCGCCAGACCGAAGTCCGCGACATGCGGCTCACCGGAGGTATCCATCAGAATGTTCTGAGGCTTCAGGTCACGGTGTACGACGCCAGCGTCGTGAGCGTGATGCAGAGCCTCAGCCACTTTCGCGCACAGAGTGCATGCTTCTTCTGCCGTTGGCGGATGAACCAGCATCCAATCGTCGAGATTCGACCCGTCAATGAAGTCGCTGGCGATGTAAATCGAACCATCCTCACGCCCGACTTCATAAACCGAGATGATGTTGGGATGCCGCACCTGCGCTGCGGCTCGAGCTTCACGCAGGAACTGCTCAGCATCGGCTTCCGTGAAGGATTCCTTGCGCGGAATCTTGATCGCCACAATGCGATCCAGTTCGGTGTCCCGTGCCTTCCAGACGGAGCCGAAGGCCCCTTGTCCGAGACATTCCAGCAACCGGAAGTGCCCGACCTTGCGAGCGGATTCCTGGCCCTTGTCCTTCGCCAGATCACGCGCGAGATTGAAATTGCTGCCGCATGATGGGCAGAGCATGTCGATCGTCGTGTCGGTGCGGCTCAGTGCCACCGGGTTACGGCACTGCGGGCAACGAATTTTGAGCGACCCGGCTGGAACCACTTCGCCTCGGAAATCGCAGGTCGAAACCGCACCACCAGTATCGTGCCCCCGTGTGCGGCCGCCGCGAGACAGCTTAAGCCACAACGCGGGTAAACGCTCGAAGAGTGACGGAAAGCGCGACCGATATTCGTCCTCAGACGCGGACTCCTGAGTCTTCAGCCGGTAGTCCCGGTCAATCTGAATCAGCTCGATGAGCAGCGACCCGCTGGATTCAGGATCATCCATGGCGAAGTCGGCGATGTTCGGCCTCTGCCCCGACCGCCATGCGGACTCAAAGCGCTCGATCACGGCCTGGTTGCCCACTTGGGGCGCCGCGGAGTCATGATCGTTGTCTTCAGGCACGGACACTGGAGCCTCACAGTTATGGCCATATGAGAGGGCAGAGGCACTCGATTATCAGCCCGCTGCGCCAAATTCAACGCTTTCATCGCAGCTGAGCGAAACAATCCGCCGGGAATGATCGTGAAGTGGTCTGACCTGCATTCGCGTGACGCGGCGAATCCCTCAAACCGCTTGCGGTCGGCAATCCAATCAACCAACGTTCCGCAACTCGGCGTCGGGTTGAGAAGTGACCGTTTTCATGACGACGCAGAGTGCGACGGAACAGGCTGCATGAGGCTTGCGGGCTGCAGAAAGTGAGTCAGGGGCTTGGGTGAGTTTATCAATATCGCGGAGCGATTGAGGGAATCGGCGCGCCTCTATCCTCATCAGCGAGCCGTGGTGTTCCCGTCAGGGCGAGACGCGCAAGGTCGCGTGGCTTACACGCATCTCACGTTTCAACAGCTCGACCAGGAGAGCGATCGACTGGCTCGAGGACTCTATGCCGCGGGAGTCGTTCCCGGCATGCGGCTGGTCCTGATGGTGCGGCCCAGTCTGGAATTCATCGCGCTGACCTTTGCGTTGTTCAAGACTGGCGCGGTGGTGGTGCTCATCGATCCGGGCATGGGTCGCACCAACATCTTTCGCTGCCTGGCTACGGTCGAACCTCAAGGCTTTATCGCGCTGCCGATTGTGCATGCCATACGCACGTTGCTGAGTTCCAAGTTTCCACGTGCCCGACTGAATGTGACAGTGAATGGCAGCCGCTGGTTTTGGGGCGGGATGACATATTCAGATCTGCTCGGTGGTCCGTGGACTTCGTTTCCGACCGTGAGGACGCGCGCCAGCGATCCCGCAGCCATCATCTTCACCAGCGGCAGCACGGGACCTCCAAAGGGCGTTTCGTACGAGCATGGCATGTTCAACGCTCAAGTGGACCTGCTGCGCGACTTCTACGGAATTCAACCGGGCGAGATCGATCTGCCCGGCTTCCCGTTGTTTGCACTCTTCAATTCCGCGATGGGTGTGACCACGGTCATTCCCGATATGGACCCCACCAAGCCTGCGCAGGTGAATCCGCTGCGGATTCTAGAAGCCATTCAGGATCACGGAATCACTCAAGCCTTCGGTTCGCCCGCGATCTGGAATCGCGTGGGCCGGTTCTGCGAACAACACGGAGTCAAACTCGGCACCCTGCGCCGCGTGCTGTCGGCGGGAGCGCCGGTTCCGGTGCATGTCATCGAACGCATGACGCGCGCTTTCGAACATCCCGACGCCGACATCCACACACCCTACGGCGCAACCGAGTCCTTGCCGATTGCGTCAATCTCCGGCCGCGAAGTCCTGAGTGAAACTGCCGCGCAGTGGCGTGTCGGCAAAGGGACCTGCGTGGGGAAACTCTTCCCTCAGGTGCGAGTGAAGATCATCGCCATCACGGAGGGACCGATCACTCATCTGCAGGCCGCACGCGAACTGCCAACCGGAGAGATTGGTGAGGTACTGGTGCAGGCACCCTCAACCACGCGCGAATACTTCCGTCTGCCCGAAGCGACGGCCAATGCCAAGATCGCCGACGAAGCAGGCGGATTCTGGCATCGCATGGGAGATGTGGGTTATCTCGACGATCGTGGCCGCCTGTGGTTCTGCGGTCGCAAGGCGCACATCGTCAACACGGCGGCGGGGCCGATGTTCACGATCCCCTGCGAAGCGATCTTCAATCAACACCCGCAAATCTTCCGCTCGGCGCTGGTGGGACTCGGCGCAGCACCACAACGCCCCGTGATCGTCGTCGAACCGGAAGCGGGTGCCTTCCCGCAGACGGCACCGGAAGAGTTTCAGCTCAAACAAGAACTCCTGGAGCTCGCCCGTGCCAATCCACTGACGCAGGCGATCGACACCGTGCTCGTTCATCCTTCATTGCCGGTCGATATTCGGCACAATGTCAAGATCTTCCGTGAGAAGCTGGTTCCCTGGGCGGAAGCACAACTGCGAAAGTCGTGATGGACGCGCGAGGGGTGGAACAGAAAACTTTAAGCCACGGATGAAACACAGATAACGAAGAGGGTGCGTAGACGTCTCTGATTCTCAGATTCTTATCTGTGTTTGATCCGTGGCTGATCAAGAATCCTCCGCCAAAGTTGTTGGTGCATTGTTCAGCGAGCACCGTGCTTCTTCAGCACTTCGGCCACATCTTTCCAGCCCAGCACCTTGGCGAGACTCAGCGGTGTCATGCCGTTGTTGGTTTTGGCATTCGGATCGGCGCCGTGTTCGAGCAAGACTTGCACGCCGATCGCGGTGCCGGCCAGAGCTAGTTGATGCAGCATCGTTAGACCGTTGTCATCCGCCGTGGTCCCGTTGGCAGGGTCTTTCTTCAAGAACTCTTCCAGCGAACTGCCCATGCTGCGAGCCATGGGATGCTCCTGGTCCGGATCGATTGGAGCTGGCTTGCCGCCAAAGAGGCGACTCAACAAACCTTTTGGCTTCTGCCCCGACCACTTCTCGGGCACCAGTCGAATTTGTGTGGGATCTCCAAAGTCCAGGCCCCAGGCTGAGTCATGTTCCGCTCGCTCTTTGCGGCTCATTCTCGAACGCATCAAGTTGACCGTGTAGCCGCCGTAAGCCTTCCCCTGGATGACGTACATCCAATCGGCGATGCGCTGCAGCGGCACCTGAGTTTCATCACCCGCGCTGATGGACTTCAACCAGTTCGGCTCGTTCAACAACCGGCCCGTCACGTTCTTGCCATCGAAGCGAATCTCGCCAAGCCACATCTGCTCGACGCCCTCTGACCCGCTGCGTTCGGCCATTTCGGGAGGATCTTGAAACGCCGCTTTGACACAGGACATGTCCAGACCCGGAACGATGCGGCGATACTCCCAACTCAGCTCGCGCCAGAAATAACGAAACGTCGCGCGAGCTTGCTCCATTGCCGCCTGCATCTCGGGATCTTCTTCCGGAACGAAGTAAACCTGCTCCATAACCATGCCCTCGTTAATGAGCCGACTTGTTCATTCAGTAGCCAGGAATCCGTAAACAAAGCTTCATAGAAACAAGCCGACAGGTCCAGTCGCCCGCAGACTACAACAGCAGGCATCAGCCCATGCCCGCGAAGATCGCATGCCTCATTCCTTCGTAAGCTTTGCGAGTTTCTGTTCAAACCCATTCACCGGCGGCAGTGGCTGTCACGTCGTTCGGGGACGGGACGACGAAACGGGGCAGCGGCGTCTCAAACTGCCGCGCCTAAGTTGACGCTCGCCGGAACCGGCTTTAGCGTGACTTCAGATCGGTCGGCTTCGATGAACCGTTCGCGCTGCGAGCGACTTCTGCGGTGAGGCTGCGCCGTTCGCACGAGAGACGGAATGAACTTATCGAGAATCCCGCCGAGAGCCGTCAGGAGGCCGATCTTCTTGGCGTAAGCTGCGGGGTTTGTTTTGAGTTTTCTTCCTGATCGCCGCCGAACTGATTCGAGTTTCGGCGGGTGAGTACCTCTATTGAGTCGCGTCCGGCGCGGGTTACTTCGCTGGATACAACTTTTTAGCTATGCAGCACTTCCTTCACTTCCCGGTTCCATCAACTGGCAACGGTAATGAAACGAAAACTTAAGCTGTTTGCGGGCCTTCTGGCGGCGTTGGGTTCTGTTTCGATGACGGTGGCTCAAGAGCCGCCGAAGAATCCGCCCGCAGCCAAGAGTCCGCAGGATGAGGCGGTCAGTCGCGAAGCTGCGGCGCTGGAAGCGGAGGTCGGTAAGTACAAAGACACCGCTCCGGAAGCTGCCGAAGCGCTCTACAAGCTGACAAACCTGTACCACGCGAACGGGCAACTGTTCGGGCTGGTGCGAGCCGGTCAGCGGTTCGCCTCGTCGCAGGCGAATGATCCGCGACATGCCGACGTCATGCTCAAGCTGCTCGACGGCCTGGAAGCGCTGACTCGTCAGAAGGATTTTACGGTTGTCGCGCGGCAGTTCCTGGTGCGGTACCCGCAAGCACCTCAGTGCCCGGACGTTGAAGAACGTCTGGCTTATACGCTTGACCGGCTGAACGAGAAGCATCGCGCAGCGGAAGCCTACCGCGATTGCTGGAAGCGTCAGCCGAATGCCAACGGCAAGCGTTTTGGCGAGCGTGGGGCTCAGCTCTTCGCTGAGGTCAATGTTCAGACAATTATTGAAGGCGCAGAGCTGCTCGAAGACATGTTCGACAAGCTCCCCAAGGATGAGTACGCCCGGCACCTGGCGGTGCGTGCCTTCTATGAACTGCGTCGAGTCAGTCAGTGGGCCAAGGCCAATCAGGTCGGAGCGAAGATTCTGGCATCGGGCATTGCGTTTCCGGTGCCGGAAGAGTTGCGTGAAGTGCATCGTTGCATGGGCGAGCAGTATGCCTATGTCGGCCAGTACGCGAACGCTGCCGAGAGCTACAAGAAGGCGCGCGCGATCCGCGATGACCAGTACGCGCACTACAGCCAGATCGAGCGGCTGTCGAATGCCAGCGCCAAAGCGGCGGAGATGGAGCCCGTCGTCAATGAGTATGTGGCGAAGTATCCCACGCGCGATGATCGCTGGGATCGGCTGATGTATCTGGCTCACGCCTTCAACCGTGACGGTGATCGAGCCCGTGCGCTGGCGCTCTTCAAGCAAGTGACGGAGAACGCACCCGCAACGCACAGCGCGGCGACGAACTTCGTGCAACAGAATGGAGTTGAACCCGCTCAATGGCAGCAGTCCGAACAACTGCTGCGATCTGTTCTCGGCAAGAAGCCTGAGCACGATTGGCACCTGCGTTACTCGCTGGCGTTCGATGTCCTACGCGATCGCAAGAAGAGCGAACCCGAAATGCGGGCCATGTTGCGCGAGTTCATTCAGAAGTCGCCGACGAACGACGGTCACGCGCACAATGTCATCAGCCAGTTGCTGTCCACCGCGCCGAACGATGCGGAGTTCAAGGCCGACGTCGCTCTGATCCTGCAGTCACGCCGGGAATACGCGCACTGGGGCAACTATCGCGTGTATCTCAATGAATGGATCAAGGCGGCTCGTCAGAACAAAGACCTCAAGGACCGAGCGAACGTCGCGGCCGAGGAACTCAAGAAGGCCAACGACGACCCGATCATGGCATTGTTCCTGCAGATCAACACGGGTCTACACGATCGAGGCGATGCTCAAGCTCGCCGCAAGCTGGCCGCGCCGGAGAACTATCCAAAGCTCAACGACGAACTCGCCCGCGACGTCTTGTGGGGACTCGGTTACTACAATCAACACTATTCGCCCGGTCCCGAGCGAGCTGAAGCCGCCCCGACGTATGGTCGGTTGGCTCAGCGTTTCCCGAAGGTCTGGGACTACCGGTCCTACTGGCTGCAAACGGCGGTTGATTACGGTCAGCCCGATGTCTCCAAAGAAGCCGCCAACTTCTTCCTGCAGATGGAACCGCCGCACAATCAGTCCGACACGTGGTGGCGTCTGATCACCGCTGCTGAACGCAGCAAGGATGATGACCTGGCTCGCCGGTCTTTGGCCTACATGCGAGCCGCTCAACAGAAGTACGGCGTCGAGCACGGCTATGCGTCCAACATCGGCGACGCGCTCATGCGGATGAAGCTCGAGAACGAAGCCGTTGCCTACTGGACCGAGCACTCTGCTCCCGGTCTGAATAACAGCGAAGCGATGCAATGTTCCGCGCGCCTGCTGGCTCGGCTGACCGATCCTCAACAACGCATTCAATTCGCCGAACAACGCTTTACACCCAACACCGACTTCCACCCCGTCTACGCGCAGTGGATGGCCGATGAAGTGTTGAAGCTCGGCGATCTGGCGCGCTATGAGCAGATCATTCGCGCCTCGATCCAACGCAAGACCCTGCGTCCGTGGCCTCCGTATGGCTTTGAGCCCAGCCAGATGCAGGCCGTCTGGAATGCGTATCGTGCGAATGAGAAGAACACGCCCGAGAACAAGACCAAGCTGACGACGATCATTCGCGACATGCAGACGGATTGGACGTCCGCTCAAGCAGAAGTGCTACTGCTCGATGCCGAACCCGCGAACGCTCGCAAGCCCATCGACCGCTTGCTGGCCTATCAACGCGTGACTCGCAAGCTGTGGCCGGACGGCCATCGCTGGGATCAGTTGATGGTGCTGGCTCAGGCGATGGTCGCTCGCGAAGACTACAACGCCGGTGCGACGCTGATCACCGGCCTGCTGGGCAACATTCCGAATGTCGATGAACCGCGCAAGCAGGCAGCTCGATCGATGATCGGTCAATGCTATGCACGGCTCGGCACGGTCGGTCTGACTTACGACGAGAAGAGCCCGATTGCACCGCTGTTGCAGGCGGCGCTGTATCTCAAGTTGGGCGATGACCGACTGGCTCTGGAGTCCTACCTCGCGAACAAGGCGTTGTTCGATCAGCACCGCAACGAAGTGCCGGTCGACCTGCTGCTGTTCGTCGCTGAGAACACTCTGGCCGCTGGTGGCAACGACAACTACGACCGCGTGGAAGAAATGCTGCGCGGCTGGTTGCTGAAGTTCTCAGAAGCCAAGCAGTTTGATGAGACCACCAAGGCTCACGTGCAGTATCTGCTCGCCAAGAATTTCTTCGCGGCACAGCGATTCGACGTGGCGCGGTCGGAATACACGACCGTCATCAATCGCTATCAGGGCACGCCGTACGCGATCGAAGCTGAGTTCGGTATCGGCGAGACCTTCATGGCTCAGAAGGTCTATGACCAGGCTGAGCAGGTTTTTGAGAAACTGGCCAACAGCCGCGAGACGGAAGTCATTGTTCGCGCGGAGTTCCTGCGCGGCGTGCTGGCTCATCGCCGTGGTGACAACGACGACGCTCGCAAGATCTTTCGTAATGTGCTCGATCGAGTTCCCAACATCGAGCTGGCCAATCAAGCGCACTACAACCTCGCTGAAGTTTACGGCGCGGAAGAGCGTTACATGGACCAGTTGACGATGCTGATGACGGTTGGTCGTCTCGGTCGTCAAAGTAAGCGGCAGCACGCTCCGGGCACTGCGTTATCCATCGTCGTGCAAGACAGC
>CAYLTY010000274.1:0-10641 GCA_964386705.1 uncultured Planctomycetaceae bacterium | reverse complement strand
CGCCCTGCAGCCTCGAAACTTTGCAGAGGTCTGAGCCATCATGACCGACCTCGTTTCTCAGCCCAACCGCGACCTGCTGCCGGAAGACTGGCGTTCCAGGACTCCCGCGCGGATCTTCGCAGGCGGCGACAGGTCTGCCTATGAAACCAAAGCGTGGCTGAGTTTGCGACAAGATCACGCGTCCGCCGTGGACGCTGTCTGGCGCGAACTTGACCTTGCCGCAGACTTTGATCCCGACTTCGTCCAATCGCGCGGACTGTTCGCAGTCCAGACACAAGCCGTCGATAAACGCGAATACCTGCTCCGACCTGATCTGGGCCGCCGCCTGAGCGAAACGGCGGCTGCCACTCTTGCTTCTCGATGCTCACCCGGATGCGACGTTCAGATCGTCATCGGAGATGGTCTGTCGTCCGCGGCAGTGGCCGCTCAAGTCCCTGCCATCCTGCCGCTTCTCGAATTGCGGGCTGAATCACTCGGCTGGTCCATCGGCCAAACCTTTGTGGTCCGTCACTGCCGAGTCGGCGTCCTTAACGAAATCGGCAAGGTGTTGAATCCTAACGTCGTCATACTCCTCATCGGAGAACGTCCCGGACTGGCGACTACAGAGAGCTTGTCCGCCTACATGGCCTACAAACCGCAACCCGGCCATACCGATGCTCAGCGGAATCTGATCTCCAACATCCATGGCGCCGGGCTCAAACCCGCCGGGGCAGCAGAACGAATCCTTAATCTGGCCGCGAAAATGATGAGCAGCCAACTGAGCGGCTGCCTGCTGAAAGAAGATACCGCATTGACGGTATCACGAACTTCGCCCGCGAACGCGACAGACACCACAGTCTGAGCGACAGCTTTCAACTCATTCATGGTGCCGATTCAGCAGCACGCCCTCCAAGGTCAGCGTGCGGTTCGTTTACCTGTGCCTTCGACGCAAACCACTTCGTCTGCACCATTGCCAGTCACATCCCACTCTTCGCGCGTGCCGTCTGGCCAGACCAGTGAAATAGCACTCAGCTTGCTGTCAGCCGAAACCGGGACAATCACCCGTGGGTCATGGCTCGCCTGAAAGCTGCCCCCTGAGGGTACGTGCAACAGGTGCATCCGATCTCCCGTCGTCGCTTCCACTCGGCAACCTAACGGATCGCGCGTGGATGATACTCCCACGAAACGCAACCGCCGCCCGTGAGCCTTGACTTCTGTATCATTCCTGAGCACGACAGCATCACTACCTACGTGTTGAATCACCAGGTCAACATCACCGTCGTTATCAAGGTCACCGTACGCCGCTGCCCGCCCCAGCCACTTCGATTTGAAATAATCACCAGCGCCTTTGCCCGCATCGACGAACGTTTTTCCGTCAACGTTCCTCAACAGACTTGGTTCCATCTGATATTCAAATTGCTCACCCAGCGATGTCAGATCCCAGATATGGCCGTTGGCAATGAACAGGTCGGCCCAGCCATCCAGATCGAAGTCCTGGAACACAACGCCGAAAGAGAGAAAGCGGCGAGTGTGCAGGTCGAGCCCGGCCTCGGCGTTCGCGGCAACGAAACTGCCACTCCCCAGCCCTGCATACAGATCTTTAACCTGATGACGGAAATTGGTCACCACCAGATCGTAGTTCCCGTCGCGGTTATAATCACTCGCATCGACACCCATGCTCGCGCCACGGATTCCATCAGAACTGACAGCCACACCGGCGCGCATACCGATTTCATCAAAATTGCCACTCTCGTTCGCGACAAATAACCGATTCGCCGTCGTGTCATTCGCCACGAAAATATCCAATCGCCCGTCGCCAGTCAGGTCCAGAATCTGCACCGCCAGCCCTTTACCCTCGTCGGGGTCGGCAACGCCCAACTGCCCGCCGCGTTCGGCGAATCGACCATCGCCTTGATTGATAAAGAGGCGGTCCGGCTGGGCTTTTCGATCGTTAGGACTGCACGTGCGACGAACTTGCGGATGTTCCGGATCATTACACGGCGGATCGCTCGGAAGCCAATTAACGTAGGTCGCCACAAACAGATCGAGCAACCCATCTGCGTTCAGGTCCGCGAAAGCAGCGCTGGCACTCCACAGGTCGTCCGCCACTCCAGATTCCGCTGTAACTTCATCAAATGTGCCGTCCCCCATGTTGCGCCACATCTGCGAAGCGCCATAGTAAGCCTGATACAGATCCGGGAAGCCGTCGTTATCAAAGTCTCCCGCAGCGCCGCCCATGCCGGAGCCTGAGCCAATCATGTGTGCTGCGCGAGCACACTCGCGAAACTGGGATTCGCCCAATCCGCGATAATAAGCGCCGATATGATCTGAGGCCTTTGCTGGTGTGAAGTGAGTTCCGTTCGACAAATAGAAATCGCAAATACCGTCCCCGTCAAAGTCAGCGATGACAATGCCACCACCGTTCTGCTCAGTCATGTATTGTTCTTTGGACGGAGCACCGAAGTAGCGGAACTCGACACCACCGTTCTTGCTGACATCTGTAAACTTGAACGGAGATAAGATCTGATTCTCGGCAACCACGGTCGAGAGTACCGGAGTCTTGCTCTTACTTGCTGAAGCAGCGCCGGTTGAAGTTGGAGTCGCATCCGGCTTGCCACAGCCCACCGAAAGAGACAGCAACAGCAACGAAAAGTGACCTCGGAAGGCGGAAAAGCGATTCTTCGCAGGATGCATGCCCCAGCGTTTCGTCCACGGCAGATACAATTCAGTGTCCATGAGGTTCACTCCGCACCTGACTGCAAGGCTCGCTCAAAGTCCAGCCAGACATCTGCGACGTCTCCATACCCCATCACTTGCAGGTTTTCAGCAATTCGACGGCATGCATCAGGCCTCGGAGGTGCCTGCTCAATTGTCGTAGACTGCCGGTATAACTCTCCGTCAGCCGCGCCGTAGCGGGCAGCAGCTTCGTTTGACTCGATGGCCTCGGGCACTCTCTTCAATCGACGCAGAATTGTGGCTCTGAGCGTATGAGACCGTGCGCTGTTTGGCTTTATCTTCAGCGTCTTGTCAATTCGCCCCAACGCTTCGTCGTGATTCCCTTCACTTGTGAGAATGCGAGCCTGTATAAACCAGTAGGTTGCGGCATCCTCTACCTTCAGGCTCGTCGGCGATGCGATCTTCTCCAGGAACACTTTCGCTTGCGCGGCGTCTTGGAGCTCCGAAAAGAACTCCGCTGCCCACAGCGCGAACCGCGGCCGAAGTTGATCAGTCTCCAAGAGCTCGAGAAACAAGCCTCTCGCACGCTCTTGTTCCCCTTTCAACCAGGCAGACTTTGCCAGCGCAGCCCGTACACAGGGCTGTCCGGGTTTATGCTCGTCAACAGCACGCAATCGAACCTCAGCCTTCTGGGCAAATGAGAAGGCGGCAACAGCTTTTAGATGCAAGACAAGAAACCGAGAGCTTGTGCGAGATTCAAGGACACGAAGTTTCAGAGGTTCAATCAACTCGTCGGGTCGGAACTGCTCAGCGAGCAGTAGATAATACAAATCCCACGCTTCAACCGAGCGAGGATAGGTGACCACATGATTGTGCAGCACAGCTTCACCGAGCTCGTACTGCCCATCACTTAGCAGCGCTTTGGCCCGCGCAAAACTCGCTTCCTCGTAAAGCTCGCTCGCGGGTGGTACGTGCATCAACGCTGAGGCGGCTTCAGCAAAGCGTTCGTCGCGAGCCAGAAGATATCCCAACTGAAGACGCGCCTGGTGATTTGAAGGATACCACCAAAGAGCTGCACTCAGGCGCTGCTCCCAGTCATCGTCAACGTGGCCTGTTAGGATTTCCCGATCAATCCTGGCAATCGTCTGAAGAGCCTGAGAACGCTTGGTGACGATTATAAGCCCGCAACAAAGGAGCGCGAGAAACACACCGATGCCAGTAAATCGACACCAATACCTTCTCAACAGTCCGAAGAGTCGATATCGCGTAGGCTGCATAGTGCGGTTCGAAAAAAAAATGCCCATCCAAGGGGGGAAGGGCATGGTTTAGACTGTACTTTAGAGATTGCTCCTCCACGCAAGTGTTACGGTGGTGGAGCCCCGCCGGGAACCGTCGAAGCACTACCACCCTTCGCGGCATTCGGGGAAAGAGACGCAGGATCTTTTGAAGGATCGGCGGCTGGTTCAGCTACAGGCATACTTGAATAATCAGTAGTTTTACCGCATCCCGTAAAAGAAATAAGACAAACGCTCAGAAAAGCCACTCTAAGCCATGCTCGCATTCTGTGGTCTCCATGAAGCAAATCCAACCGACCGCCACACAGCCCTACTCATCTCCAACGACGCCTTCCCCATCCGCAATTCGAGTTAAGCATGAGAATATCGAGTGATTCATGGTCTCATTAAGGAAGATAACAGTACCGTCACCCTTAACAGCGTGTGCCCCACCCGGATGCGTGCTAGACACCACACACAAGTGGTTGCGAGGATCATAAGTTGCTCCTGATCCTGTCTTGCCCGGAACATGAATAGGCCCGTTGATGTGATAGCGGAAATTGTTGATGTGATTAGCATCGTTCCAGACTGGATGGTTCATCACCCAGGTGCCGTAGTGCCGGTCGCCAGCCCAGATCCCTCCGTACGCTGCCGGGTTATCACGATTCCGAATCGAGGCTTCCGCGACAACCAAGGTATTGCTCGCGCCATCGGTAATGTCCGCAAGCCGGGCAGCTCCATTAACACCGAAGGATCCACGATACTTGACGCCAGGATTGGTACCATTCGGCATGTTAATCTGATGCGTGGCGTCTGCATACGAACTGTAAAGATTGGGACGATCCCAGCCCGGAGCGTGGGATCCCCCCACAAACAGGTAGTTGGTATGAGCGTGGTTCGTCGCAATCCAGTGAGCAGCGTCCGTATGATTTGCAACGCGGTCCATACCGTCGTCAGACGGGCACAGGAACCCCGGAATCTTTCTCTCGTGAATCTTGTTGTCGAAGTTCGGATTTCCGGCCCCCCAACCACAAGCAACAGTCCCGCCCGCAATATCAGTGTGCAGCCAACCATTGGTGGCGCAGTTGAAGTCAATCTGCTCGAACAATCCAACTTGATCGAGGTAAGGGAGCAGGAATAACCAACCGGTATGATTCAACACCCTCGTCCAAGGGTTGGGAGTTGTCCCACCCTGGTTATAGCGTCCGCGGTTAACTGACCCTGGCGGGAGAATGGAATGGGTTTCGACATAATTATGTAGCGCCAAACCAATCTGCTTGAGATTGTTCTTGCACTGGGCCCGCCGGGCAGATTCACGAGCCTGTTGCACGGCTGGCAACAGCAAAGCCACGAGCACTGCGATGATCGCAATCACCACAAGCAGCTCAATCAACGTAAAGCCACGCAAAGCCTTTCGCGCGATGACCATGTCACTCTCTCCGCTTTTAAACGACTGAACGATGTGACGAGTGGAGTTTGCCAGTGAGACACGAGTGTGCCGGACAGCCTCTAAAGAATTGATTAAGCCGAGAGAGATCTGGGAGAAATCCGAACTCGGCCCGAGCTACGAATCGATGCAACTGAAGGGAATCGTGTTGTGGACAACCTGTCAATAAGAAGCCGCATCAAAGTCCATCGAATACGTGTTCGCGTGAAAGTTTGAATCAACGTTCAATTCAACGAACAGATCATGGCGCCCCTTAGACCAAACCTCTCCGTTTTCTGAGCAACCATTCGGCGGACATCAAGGCCACGAACGTGCCTAAGAACCACCAGTTGTCCCATAAAAAGATTCGTCGAATTCTGACATCATCGAGACTCGGAGCGCCGTTCTTGATGATGCCATCCAGGACTTCACTGAACTCATTGGCAGTCAGAACTCGACCGCCAGTCAAAGTCGCCAGTTCCTTCATGAACTCAGGATCGGCGGACGGGTTGTCGAGTTCCAGGTCGCGTGCTTCCACCAGGAATCGAGTCGCCGCATCGCCCCACGGCTGTCCCTTACGAGTACCAGTGACAGTGACTGCATAGGTTCCAGGCTCCAAGCTTTCTGAGAAACGAGCAAACGCCTGATTACCAGCAACTTGCGTCGCCACAGAATGCGCCTTCTGGTCTGGCCCAAGCACCGTGGCCTTGAAGTCAACATCGGCCAGTTTGGCCCCAGTTTGATCCTGAGCACCAAACTCAATCTGCACCTGCGCTCCCGGCGTGAAGTTGCGCGGATTCACGCGGACCCAGACCGGTTGCTCGCTGTCTTCCTCCTTACGAGCCAGCCACAAAATGACCTGCCGCCAGAATCGCTGATGCTCGTCGGCGTACGCTCGCTCCGCAGAAGCCCAGCGATAAGTGGTGTCTCCGGCGAAGGCCAGAACCCGCGACTTGCCATATTCCAACGCCAGCAGCAGGGGCGTAGCGTTCGGTCCCTCGGCCAGTACTTGAGCCACGTCTTTCTTGCGCAGTTTATTGGCACCGCGCAAAGGCGCCAGCTTCGCCCAGACTTCAGCGTTGCTGTCGTTGCTCAAGCGCATGACGAAGTGCCTCAAGCCCGCAGCCGTCGGCACCATCTGCAAGTCCTGATCAAAATGCTGATCGGGAGCGAATTCCGCCCGAGGTTGCACGTCTCGAGGACTCATCAACACCGGCAGAATGTCGCCCAGCGGCGTGTTGGCGTAGCCACCAGCACCAAAGCTCTGGAAGCCGCCCAGCATCATCAGAGCGGCCCCTTCATCAATCCGCTTCGACAATTGGATGAGGGCGGCGTCACCGAACGCGGACGCGGGAACGTCTCCGATTATGAAGACGTCGTAGCGTCCGGCTGCGAAGAGTTGTGGATCAAGCGGGCGAACCTGAGTGAAGTTGGTCCGAGGCACCCAGTAATGATCCAGCTGAATCTGTTTGCCCTGGTTCACTGTCTTCAGAAACTTGGCTTCCGTGCGAGGCACGTCGATGTAAGCCACTTTCACGCCGCCGCGCTTCACGCTCAGAAACGTCTCGCGGCGGTTGTTGGTGATCTTGATCTCATCAGTGAGCGGCACCGCCTCTACGGCGATCTTGAACTCGCCCGGCAGATCCGGCACGAAGGTCAGTTCGACCGGCACAACGGCGCTATTCTGATCCGTTTTGATCGATGCTGTGGGCCGCATGTCGGCAGTGGCCCTCGGCGGCACCAGAACTCCCGCCGTTGTGTTCAACCCTTTGCGATCTTCGATGAGCAGCCGCACGACGACAGGTTTGTCCGCGGCACCAGAGAGTCGCACCTTGGCCTGCACCGGGACAGTGTTCTTCTCGAAAACCACCGGACTGACGACAAGGTCCTCGATCGCAACATCCAGCGTCGCATCGGAGAGAGCTGCCTCGCCCATCACGATCGGGTAGATCGGAACCTGCTGCTGACCAAGCAACCGGGCGATCGGCCGCGCATCCTGATCAAACGGCGAGATAGCCCGCTGGGCACCGTCCGAGAATAGGAATATTCCCAGCACCCGTTTGCCTTGAGCTTCCTTCCGCAGAGCGTCCAGCATCGGTCCAAACGCCGTCATCTGCCCCTTGGCATCTTCGCTGAAGGCATCGACCGGATGCAGATCCTGATCGAAATCGAAGCGGCGAGTTTCAATCTGATCGCCCAGCTTCTTGATGCGTTCTTCATTGCTGGCCACGAGATCCACCGACGCCTTGCGTCGCGTTCCGCTAAGCACATCCTTCGTCGTCATGCTGCGACTGGCATCTATCCCCAGAAACATCAGGGCGTTCTTGCGATCATGCTCGGTCAACTGCAGCTCAGGACGCAGCATGCCCCAGATCAGCCAGACAGCGGCAGCCAGACGGGCGCCGACCAGAAAGTAACGCTGAGCCGACGGCAGGTGCCGGACCCGGGGCGGATACGTAAGCAACACGAAGCCCAGCAACCCGCACGCAATCAGCGAAACGGTTGGCCAACTCCAGACAGGCTCAAGGGCGAACTTCGTGTCCACAGAACCGCGATCACTCAAAGAGACTGAGGCAAGACGCCGAATGGACCCGCATTGGACTGGCCACCTCAGTAATGGTCAACGCGTCTGGGCGAGGAAAGACCACAACGCGGTTAGACCAGCCGAAGGGTGAAGTCAGGCTGGAGTGCGGTATCATGTTGCGTCAGCTTGCGGGTTAACATCGCAACTTGAAAGTCAGGACAGCTCAACGGCATTCCAGCGCGGAGGCTTCACGATGCAATCGATCGGGGCACGAGTGGCAACGGCGTGGTTCTGCGTCGTCTTGCTGCTGGGTGAGTTCGCTCAAGCGGATGATCCAGCCACTCTAGCAGTTGTTCAGCAAGCGGTAGAGTCCGGACTCAGACTGCTGACGAAGTCCTCCCGCAACTATCCCAACCATCGCAAGTGCTTCGCGTGCCATCACCAGACGTTGCCGCTGCTGGCAGTCCGCGAAGCACGGCTGGCGGGACTCGATGTCGATCCGAAACTCGCAACTGAAGCCGGCGAGTTTACGGGAGCCTACTTCAAGGGCCGGATCGAACTGATGCGCGACGGCAACGGCGTTCCTGGACGCGGCATGATGGCGAGCTATGGCGTCGTCACGCTGTCTTTGGCCGACCAGCTCAACACGGAACAGACGACATCCGATGCGACCAAGACCCCCGTGCTAAGTCCGGAACTGGCCGAGGCTTTCGCTCGCTATCTGGTACAGGCTCAGAAGCCTGATGGGCACTGGCCGCTTGGGGCAAATCGCCCTCCGATGGAGGAATCCAAAGTCACGGCCGTGGTTCTCGGCCGCCTCGCGTTGAAGCTGACATCGCCGCATTTGAACGAGGAATGGAAGGGCAGGGCGGAAGCCACGCTGCTCAAGGCGAATGAGTGGCTCCAGCAGGCGCCTCTGGAGAACACGGAAGACATCGTGATGCGACTCTGCGGCATGGTCGTTGAGCAAACGCCCGCCGATCAGCGAAAAGGCATCCGCCAGAAATTGATCGAACGCCAGCGAGACGACGGCGGCTGGGGGCAGACCCCAGACATGCCCAGCGACGCGTATGGCACCGGACAAGCCACGTTCGCTCTGCTGGCCGACAATCGAGAGGGTGATGTCGAAGCCATCCAGAAGGCAACGAAGTGGCTGCTGAAAGCTCAGCAACCGGACGGTTCGTGGTTCGTGAAGTCGCGAGCCAAGCCAGTGCAGGAATTCTTCGACAATGGCGATCCTCACGGGAAGGACCAGTTCATAGCGATCAGCGCCACCGGTTGGGCCACTGCCGCGCTGGCGAAGTCTCTACAGAAGCCGGAGTGACTTGAGGAAAGAGTTACCGGATCGCGGGTCTTCAGCGGTTTGGAGCTTGGACTTTGCAGGCTGATCTATAAGACTCCGATCGCTCCGGCATGTGGCCGGTGAATGCGCTGGTTCGAGATCCCTGGCGAGTGGAGACACTGATGTCGAGCAATCAGCTCTTTGCGAAGAAGAAGTTGAAGGACTTGTTGGACGAAATGGCCGGAGATCACCGGCTGAAGCGAGTCCTCGGACCGGTCACTCTAACCAGCCTCGGCGTCGGGGCTGTGATTGGCGCTGGAATTTTCGTAGCGACGGGAGCTGCGGCCCACAACACCGCCGGCCCGGCGCTAATGATCTCTTACGTAGTTGCGGGACTGACCTGCATCTTTGCAGCTCTCTGCTACGCCGAGTTCGCTTCGATGGCGCCGGTTGCAGGCAGTGCCTATACCTATGCTTATACCACGATGGGCGAATTGTTCGCCTGGATTATCGGCTGGGACCTGGTCCTTGAATATGCCGTGGGCGCATCAGCCGTGGCCAATGGCTGGTCAGGCTATCTGCAGAAGATCTTGCCCAAGATCGGAATCACGCTGCCGTTCTTGATATCCGGCGCACCAACGAATTACGACCAGGGCTACATATTACCCAACGTCGTTGCCCAGTATGCGCGAGCTGACGTGGCGTCTGCGGTCTTTGAAGGCACAACCGCATCTGCGAGCGATGCGGCGCCATTGAAGATCACGCAGAAAGCCATGAAGACCACACATCATGATGGCACCGAGGCACCTGCCATGTGGGCCGATGGCCAACAGCGCGCTGCCAACGGAGTCTTCGGGGTTTTCAGCGTGGAGAAGGAGAATTCCGACAAATCAAAGTCGAGCCACACGGTCGTGTTGGGCCCAGTGGGTGATACTGCCGTCGAGTCGAAGCTCACGAATCACCAGCGTGCCTTAGTAAATCTACCTGCAATTCTCATCACGATAATTGTCACGCTGATCCTCGTGAAAGGCATTTCTGAAAGCGCAAATTTCAATGCGGCGATGGTGCTTGTAAAAGTCGCGGCGGTTCTGTTCGTGATCTTTGTCGGCATGCACTACATCAATTCAGACAACTGGAAGCCGTTTGCCCCCTATGGCTGGACTGGCCTGAGCTTCTTCGGTCACCCCATCATGGGTCAGACGAACCAGTCGGGAGAACCCGTCGGCATGCTGGCCGGTGCAGCTATCATTTTCTTTGCCTATATCGGATTTGACTCTGTTTCGACGCACGCCGAAGAGGCAAAGAATCCACAGCGGGACGTGCCCATTGGAATCGTGGCATCGTTGCTGATTTGCACGGTGTTGTATGTCGCGGTGGTGGCCGTGCTCACAGGCATGGTCAAGTTTGACAAGATTGATGTGAACGCTGGCGTTTCCAGCGCGTTCGAACACATCGGACTCGGGTGGGCGGAAAACATCAT
>CAYLTY010000273.1:0-10667 GCA_964386705.1 uncultured Planctomycetaceae bacterium | reverse complement strand
AACCAACTCGACTGCGACGAGACCTTTTCGGCCTCGATCTTTCGAGGTCTGGTCACGCTGGCAGTGAACCACAATGCCGTAAATACAAAACAACCAAATACGCTATGTCCCAGAGCGACCACTTGCCGATCCAGGCGAACTCGTAAGCCGCCCAGAACGCCCTGAAACACAACACCCAACAAGACAACCAGACAGCACATCCGAACCGAACGTGCGACTCGCAAGCACCACGCAGTTCCAAACAATGCCAGCGAGACGAACCCAATCAATAAACCAGCCAGTCGATGACCATGCTCAACGAACTTGTCACCAGACGATTGCAGCCACGAATAGGCCAGCATTCCCTGACCGTCCGAGGTCGGCCAATCCAGAAACGCCATTCCTGCACCCAGTGTCGTCACCAGCGAACCGAGGCAAATCGGCACCAGAGACAGCACCAGCGCGACAACCGACAGATAATGCACTGTCCTTAGCGAACGCAAACCGGCGTCGGCATTCGTTCCTGATGAGTGATTAATGGTGACCATCGCCAGCATTCCCCGCTCCGCCAGTATGGCGGAGTGGATCTGTCTGCATCAAGAAGTCCGTCCCCTCAGACAAGGGAGACGAATACTCATAAGGACCCCGGTAGCAAACCGGTGGAACGTCGAAGTTACCGTGGCCAGGAGGCGACGGAGCGGACCATTCCAGACCATTTGCATTCCACGGATTCCGTCCAGCCTTCTTACCCGCAAAAAAGCTGTATGCAAAGTTGAACAGCAGAATGAACTGAGCAATACCCATTAGAATCGCACACAGTGTGATGAAGCGATTGATCGGCATCAGGTGCTCCATATATGGATGGATATATGGATCAGCGTAACGCCGTGGGAAACCAGCAATGCCGAGCAGGTGCATCGGGAAGAATGTGCCGTTGAACCCGATGAACGACAGCAGGAAATGGAGCCTGCCAAGCCGCTCGCTCATCATCCGGCCGAACATCTTCGGATACCAGAACTGAATCGCTCCGAAGCAGCCGAACAAAGTCGCTCCGAACAGCACATAGTGAAAGTGAGCCACGATAAAGTAGGTATCGTGGAAGTAGATATCGACGGGCACCGCCGCCATAAAGATGCCACTCAAACCACCAACGATGAACATGGACACAAAGGCTACGCAGTTCAAAGTCACGGTATTGAACTGAACCTTGCCACCCCAGATCGTTCCGATCCAGTTGAAGACCTTCACCGCGGAAGGCAATGCGATCATCATCGTCGAGATCATGAACGTCATGCCCAGCGCTGGATTCATACCGCTGGTAAACATGTGGTGTCCCCACACGATGAATCCCAGTCCTGCGATCGCAGCCATCGAGTACACCATCGGCTTGTACCCGAAGATTGGCTTACGCACTTGGGCGGCCAGCATGTCAGAAACCATACCCATCGCCGGCAGCAGCATGATGTACACGGCCGGGTGCGAGTAGAACCAGAACAGGTGCTGCCACAGCAGCGGCTGACCACCGCCCACCGTCGGAGCGGAGTCGTTGATCAACAGATTACCGGGCACGAAGAACTTGAAGCCCAGCGTTCTTTCGGCAACGAGCATGAAACCAGCAGCCGTCAAAACTGGCAGAGCGAACGCCTGCAGAATCGCGGTGATGAACATGCTCCAGATTGTCAGTGGCATGCGGAACAACGTCATACCGGGAGCACGCATGTTGATGATAGTCGTCATGTAGTTGACCGAACCCATCATCGACGAAACGCCGACCAGTGTCAGACCAAACAGCCACCAAGTTTGAGCGTCACCCGCACCTGGAGCCGCCTCCATAACAGCCGACAGAACAGGGTAAGCCGTCCAACCATTCGCTGGTGCCGCGTTCAGACCGTTGACAGTAAAGCTCATGCCGAAGCAGGCAATCGCCGGCCACATGAACCAGTAGCTCAGCATATTCAGAGTCGGAAACGCCATGTCGTCCGCACCGATCATGAGCGGAATCAGGAAGTTACCGAACGCACCTGCGAGGATCGGAATGATGACCAAGAAGATCATCACCGAAGCATGCATCGTGAAGAGCATGGTGTAGAACTCGGGAGAGATCTGACCGCCTTCAGCAGCAAACAGCCCCCCAGTCAACTGCGACACCAGCGGCATCGCTCGCCAAGGCCAGGCCAGCTGGAAGCGAACTCCCAAAGCCAGAGCCCCACCAACCATCAGCATCAGCAGCGTCGTAATAAGAAACTGAATCCCGATGACCTTATGGTCTTTGGAAAATATATACTTACCAACGAAGCCGATCTCGTGGTGGCCAGCGTGTCCGTGACTATGGTCGGACAAACCCACTGTAGGATGAACAGCACTCACGGAACGCCCTCACTATTCTGTCTTAGCAATTTCGGCACCGGACTCACTCGGCTTGTTCACGCCATCAAAGCCTTGTTCGGCTTTCAGCGTGTTCAAGTACTTTTCGAACTCCGTTTTTCGCTCAGCAAACACTCGACCCCGCATCTTGTAGTGACCCCAGCCGCAAAGTTCGGCACAAGTCAGATCGAAGCCGCCTTCTTTGGAAGCTTCGAACCACACTGGAATCACTGTTCCCGGAACCGCATCCTGCTTGACTCGCAGAGCCGGCACGAAGAACGAGTGTTGCACGTCCATGCTTCGCAACCGAATCAAGACAGGCTGATTGACCGGCACATGCAAGTCATTGACGGTGTAGAGATCGTCGGGTTGCGGAGTAGGCTGCAGCTTCTTACCCGGAGCCGGGTAACGAATACGCCACTCGAACTGGCGAGCCGTGACTTCAGCCACACCGTACAAATCCTTCGGGTAAGCGCTCTTTACGCGGTACGTGCGCCACACGTCCAACTGGTAGAGACTGATAAACATCAGAATGCCAGCCGGAGCGATTGACCAGAGCACTTCCAGACTGTGACTACCGTGGCTGAACCAGCCCTTCTCAGCTTTGTTATCCACGCCCTTCCACAAGGCGTAGCCCAGACCGATGTGGGTGCCAACGAACGTAACACTGACGATGACCAGAATCAGATAAAACAGATTATCGATCTGCACGCCCAGCGGACTGAACGCTTCAGACGGAAACCACCAGCCCATGGAGGGCGCTATGAAGAACAGCACCACAGCCACGACAGGCCAAAACATAAAAAAGAACGGCCAAAACTTATTCACTCTATACTCCAGACACTGCCAACAACATTGGTTCAGCGTGCGTCATCAAATTCGTTAATGCTTCGCGTCGCTCTTCGACTTCTTCTCGAACGGCAAGCTCATCACATAGTTTGTCAAATCCCAGATTTCTTCGTCCTTCAGAGTCGTCCCGAAGGCCTGCATCGGAGTGCCTTTAATGCCTGCTGAAATGCGACGATAGATGTCAATCGGGCGCCGACCACCGCGATAAATACCCGAGGTCAGATCACGCGGCTTGACGATGTTACCCCAAATATCGAACAGACCAGGTTTATCCGACTTCTCACCGGGCTTACCACCGGGGACATCGTTGAACTCTTCGGTGGACGCCCCGTTACCCCGGCCCTTTTCGCCATGACACGAGAAGCACTTACCTTTGTCACCCAGGAAGAGCTTTCGCCCGCGATCAATCGATTCCGCAGTAGACGCTACTCGCTCAGCACCCGGCACCACGAGGCTGTCCTCAGCGTCAGAGGCTTCCCAATCTTCTTTCAGTTCACCGACCGCGCCCTCAACCTTGCCGGGTAATTCGGTCTTACGGAAGGTCTCAAACTCCTGGTTGACTTCAGCAATCTGGCGATCCTTTGCGGCAGCCTGCGAGTAGTCGTTGTTCATTTCAACAACCAGCTTGCGTTCCATTTCACCGCGCATCGCCAGCCAGCGGATGTACTCGACCATCGCCTTCACTTCGTCATCAGGCAGCAGCATGAACGAAGGCATATAAGTTCCGGGAACGCCGAGCTTAACAATGCGGAACAGGTCATCGTGCGAGGCTCGCGCCGTCGGCTTGGTCGATGTGAACTTAAAGATGCCACGACGGTAGTCACGAGGCTTAATGGCGAAATACTTCGCGGTCGGCCCATTACCATCGCCACTCACGCCGTGACAGTGCACGCAATGGCGCAAATACAAGTCTCGACCGTACTGCAGCGTATCACCAACCACAGTGACTTTGTCGCCAACTTTCGCGGCGTCAGCTACAGCTGCGCCCTTATCTCCAACAACTGCCAGCGTCTTCGCAGTGGGATCATAGGCGTCAGCACGCAACAGGCTGGCTTGATCGGCGGTGGACGCAACCAATACCGCAGACCCGCGCAACGAACCAATGCGACTCTTAAAGGCCAGCGGCGATTCCGGAGCCAATTCCACTCCCACCGTGGAGCCATTCACCTGCGTCACGGTGCCCGAGAACGTCCCGAAATCGACCGGTAAGGCGGTCCAGGCTGTCAGTTGACTTGGAGTTCCAAATCCCGCATTCAACTCAGCAGTAACAGCATCCTGCGCAACCTTGACCAGGCCCTGTGTTTGCTGACTGCTTGCAAACTGCGGGGCGCGCTCGGACTGACAACCGGCGGCAATCACCAGCGCGATGCAAGTCGCAAGACGACAAAACGATTTCACGGGGCATTCTCTCTGAGAAGGCAAACGAAATGATTCAATCACACTACAAGCCGAATTTTGCAGCGTTGTACTTCAAAGGCAACTCAGTGGTCTGACCGCCCTTGACCTCGACAGTAATGGTTTCCGCACCGCTATAAGTCTCATGCCAAATGCGGAGCTTATGCTTACCGGCCGGAACGTTCTTGATCTCGAAGCGACCCTCTGCGTCCGAAATCGCCGCCAAGTTGTGCGCCAGAACCAGCGTGTAGAACCGCATCCAAGGATGAATTGCACACTTGGACTCGAACGGCACCGATTCCGGCTTCTTGAACTTCAACACCATGGTCTGCTGAGCATTCATGTTGTTGTTTTCAGGATTGTTCTTCTGCGGGTTTGTGCCGACGTTATGTGGAACTGGATCCGAGTTCTTAAGAGTGAACTCAGAGCCAACCGGTACTAGCAGAGCATGCGGACGGAAAATACAGCCAAGCTGGTCCAGATCAGCCTTAGCGGCAGCCTCTGCGACGTAACCAGCAGGAGCTTTGTCGAAGTAGATAAAGTAGTTGGCGATTCCACCATTGGCACCAACGACTAATCGCTCATCGGGAATGTCCGTGGTCTTGGCACAAACAGACCCGTCCACTCTCGACTGCCCTGCAGCCACCAACGGCGCGATCTTAGGAGCCGATCCGTCGAAGGTAACCGTACCTTTGAGAGTTCCCGGCTCAGAGGAAGCTACAGTCGTAGTTGCGTTGCCTTCTCCGGGGGACGCGGCCCCTTCCTTATTCGCAGAACTCAGGCGAACCGTCACCACAGACTTCGATGACGCACCGCCGCCTGGGTCGACTTTGTTGATATCAATATCCCCGCAGCCAGCGACGAATCCGATCGCTGACAGCAGAGCCAGGTAACTGACTGACGTTGTAAGTTTCATGCTGAAAAGCTCACCTAATTATTCTGCGCTGCTGGAGCGGCCTGAGGCGGCGCAGTGACGACGTTAGTTGGCGCCTTCTGCTTTCGTTCCAACAGGTACTGGTAGTTAAACAGCGCATCACGCACACCCGCCGTCTGATGAGCGGGATTCCCATCAAAAAGCGGCTTGTAGTCTTCCTTCCCGTGTGGGAACGGCAGTGGCATGCCCGTGTAAGGAGTGATCCACTGCGGCTTGTGCAACCACACGTTTACCCAGTCGGGACGCAGTCGCTGGGCAACCCGTTCCAAGTTCGGTGCGCGAGTAACGTTCGGATCGTTCGGACGTGCTGTGAACGGACGCCCGCCAACAGCATGGCACTTGATACAGAGCGTGTTATCCGCAGTCAGCATGTTCCAGGATTCATCAGCGTAAGTGGTTACCTTTGATCGGGCTTCGTGCTCTGCCTCGAACTTCTCCTGGACAGAAGCAAGATACTCAGGCTCGGCTGGTCGAATCTCCTGATACGGATAAGGCACTCCCTCACTCGCCGCGAAGTAGTTGGCTAGAGTCTGAGCCTCTTCGTCACTCATATTAAAGCGCGGCATTCGCAGCGCAATGGTGTAGCGGATCTGATCCGGCTCCTTGAGGAAGCGATACAACCAAGGCGTCTGGACCTTCTGCCCCTCTTTGAAGAGTGGCGGAGGAACCATTTGCCAGGCGGCACCTTTATTCACTTGCACCTTAGTGTCGCCCAAGTGCTTCACGAGCCATTCCGCAAACTGGCCACTCGACGCCGGCTGGTGACGAACCAGCCTGGACTCATATAACACCAAACGCGAACCCGGCAGAATGACCTGATCGACCTTCTGATTCTTCTTCTGCAGCGCATCAACCTCGGAGGCCGTACGCAGTGTCACCGGCTCCCACAGATCGGCTGTATAAAGTCGATCCTCGGGTTCATCGTCAGGCTTCGGATATTCCTGAGGAATGCCGCGCAACTCCACAGTTGGCAGCATCTTGTCACCAACCTTATGGGTCCTTCCGGTCAACGCCGGACGAGGCGGTCGCCACGACAACAAAGCATCCAAGCCTTCAGGGTGCTCAGTCGGGCCTAATTCAGATGCCGCCAGCTCTCCCTCTTCAGCCGCATACTCAAACTTATGCAGGTCCGTCATGTGGCAACTGATGCAGTTGTACTTTCGCAGCAGGATCTCGCCCTGGTTGCGGTCCGTCAGCCGTTGATCCGGCTTGTAGAGATACTTGCTGGCGGGCGGGTCAGAGACTAGTCCCAACACGAAGGTCGCCACCGCTTCGATCTGATCGTCGGTGAACGGGAACTTCGGCATCACGAGACGCTCGTTGTACTTCTTGGTCTCGACCTTCTTGTAGTCATAGCTGCGAGGATCGCGGAGCTTCTGGAAGATGAAACCGGGACGTCCATGATGCTCGAGGCTCTCGTAGAAGAATGCTCGCCGCAAACCATTCTCTTTCGCTTCAGGCGAATCGAACGAATCCGACGCCGCGTTCTTCATGGAGTCAGCGATGTACTTCGACGTGCTTGAACCATCAGCCTCGCCGTGATGATGCAGGAACTCAGCGATGTGCTCCAGCGCCAGACGACCGGTGTCCTTACGGCCCCAGTCAGCGAGTCCAGTACCAATCGGTCGTCCCGAACCGTAACCGTTGATGTCGTGACAGCCGTAGCAGCCATAACGCGACACCGCTCGGCGTCCCACGTAGTTCAACAGCATCCCGTTCCACTGCTCGTCGTTCGGAGCGCCTTCGCCCTCGTAGACGAGTTCGATTTCGTCACCCTTCAGTTGAGCCTTCGGAATCGGGAACTTGCGGCTCGTCATGAAGCCTTCGTACTGAGCCGTCGTCAAAGCCTTGCCAGCCAGATTGACCTTCAGAAGCTCCTTAAGAGCTTCCGCATCAAAATCGCGCTTCGGGTAATCCTTGGGGCCACCCGACAGCAGGTACGCGGCAATGTCGGCTGCTGGATCGGCTTCAATCGCGCCTTCCGCAGACTTAATCGGTTCGAGGAACAGATTGGGCATCTTGGAACGCGGGTGATGCTTCTGCGGATCGCGAATCCAAGTATAGAGCCAAGCGAAACCCTTATCGCCAGCGGCCAGCTTGTGGCTGACATTCGTCAGGTTCGGACCGAAGTCGGCCTTGCTGGCCTTGAACTCCTCAGCGTCGTGACTGTGACAGGCCAAGCAACCACGTTGACCGAACGCCACTTTGCCGCGTTCGGCATTGGGCTGATAACCCGCTTCCGGCTTGAGCAAGTCAACATCCGTGCTTTGCTTCGTCAGGAACGCCCCGATACCTGCAATCTCCACAGCCGACAGTTGCTTGCCGACATGATCTTCGAGATTCGTCAGACCGAAGAACTGCGGCATACGGGTTTCGGGACGGAAGCGCTTCGGCTCTTCGGTCCAGTAGCTGATCCATTCGGAGCTGGTCTTCTGCGCGACGTGCTGCAGGCTCGGACCAACCTTGCGCATCTTGCCGCGAACCAGGTTCGGATCCGCCGCAAACTTTGGTTCTTCTTCAGCGGTCGGTTCCAATCGCAAATCGGGACCGATCCGGTTCTTGCCTTCAAAGCCGTTGATTTCATGGCAACCGAAGCAACCAAACTTGCTGACGATCTCCCAGCCTTGGTAGGCCTTCGGAGCCGTCGCGCCGTAGGTCGGGTTCACGCCCAGTTCAACAACTTCATGGTGACACTTGATACAGCTGGATTCACGCAGCCGCTCTGGAAGCATCGGATACTCCCAGAAGTGATTGTGGAAGTAGCCGTATTCCTTGTTCCACTTGTGATCCTCGTGGGGATCGTTCGGTCCGTGCTGAGCGTTATGGAAGCTCGTCGCGGAACCAGCGCCATCGTGACAAATGGTGCATCCGAAGTTCGCCATCGGGTGCGGACTTGTGGCCGTCAGGTAAACATCGGGTCGGGGATGGCTCGCATAGGGATGCGAATACTTACCCTCGGACTCTTTCCCGTGCGGGAAGGTGGCAACATTGCCATTGCCAAAGCGATCGATACCCAAGTGACAGGTGCGGCAGCGATCAAATCGCGCCGTGCTGGTCATACCCAGCTTCACCTTGAGGTCGGGTAACCAGTCCTGCTTAACGACCAGGTGCGAGTGGAAGCCGTCAATGATCGGCCACTCCATGATGGTTCGCTTGAACTTGCGCAGCCCACCATCAGGAGCAATCTCGGTCAACGCATCATTGATACGTGTCAGTTCAACGCCGGCCTTCTTACGATGATCCTTCAGATCATCGCGCTCGGCAGTGACCTTCGCCAGATCGGCTTGTGCGTTCTTGAGGTTCGTGTTGATGACTTCCCATTCGGTCTCAAGCTTCTCAACAACGCCCTGCCACTCGTCGAACTTCGCCTTAAGCGAGGCAACCTGGTCTTCCGAAACCGCGTCGCGAATTCCCAAGTCCAGATTCGCACGTGCCACGTCACGATCAGCGCGTTTGAAGCGAACCTCGCGTCCCTTCAGTAAGAACTCACGCTGTAGGTCAGCAACCTTGGTACTCTTCTCTTGGAAATCAGCATTGCCCTGCCCCAGTTTCTCATCCAGGACAGCAACCTTGGCGTTCAAATCGTCAACGGTCTTCTGATACCCCTCGGCACCGCCTGCGGCGGTCAGAACAGCCGCGCGTTCACGCTCCAGCAAGGTCGCTTCGATCTTGAGGAAGTTGCGTTGGTAGTCGCGCCACTCGTCGTCGTGATCGCGGTACAACATAAAAATCGTTGCACCGGCAAACGCCAGTACCGACGCGCAGAAGATGACGTGCATCTTCTTCAAATTGTATTTGTATTGTTCGTTAGCAGGCATGTCTTCCAGACTCGGACCTGAGACCGATCGTCACAACCAGATTCCTGAAGCTCACCAACGTCCTTATCAGACGTTCAAGAACCACTCGGGAATACCAATGATATATTTCAAGTTAAACGCCCAACGCAGAACCATCTTGATCGGCAAGGCCGCCATCATCAGCACGAGATTGGCGAAGACCATATACCGGATGAATCCCATACGCAGAGCGAAGTTACGGAAGATGGTCGCCGCCATAATCGACGGGGCAATGACCAAGTAACCCAACGTCAGCACAATTCCCAGCCATTCCCGCTTAAGAATCGTTATGGCCTGCTCACCCAAACTCATATCCGGAGTGGGCATCGGGCGAACCATATTCAGGCTGTACCAGAAGTACTCCGACAGGTCGACGTTGTTCAATGCTTCAAGTTTGTGCACGTCCCAGTACTCGTAGATGCCGAACATGTTCCAGTTCGGACCTCGCAGGAACGTACCGAGGATGATCATTCCCACCCACAGGGGCAAGAAGCCAAACATGAACACACTGATCGAGAACTTACGTTCGTTGAACGTGTAGTAGCCGTTGCCCTTCTTGTTGAAGTCAATGTACGGCAACGCCATCAAACCGCCCAGGATCACGCTCGGGAACACCACACCGGCCAACCACGGATCGTAGTAAACCAGCATCTCCTGCAGACCGAGGAAGTACCACGGAGCCTTCGACGGGTTCGGAGTCTTCACAGATGAAGCGGGCTCTTCCAATGGAGCCTGCAGGCACACGCCCCAGACAAACAGGAAAGCCGTCAGAGCGATCATGCAGACCAGTTCGGTATACACCAGATCCGGCCAGGTCAGCACCTTCTCATTGCCTTCGGCTTCACGAAGCGGACGACCTTCCGCGATACGCTTGTCGTTGTCGTTGGCGCGACTGAAGGCCAACCAGGTGAAGAAACCAACGATGAACAACATCGCCACAATCGGCACGTTGTCCGGCTTACCGACAATCTGGCGGAAGTCGTAGTCAGCCATACTCAACGTAAGGAACAACGTCGCACCATTCAGCATCAACCAACCTGCGGTTGGCGTCGCCAGAACGCGGCGGAACCAGATTACGGCCACGTACGCCAGACAGTCGCGCTCGAACTGATTTGCAATGCTCAGCTGTAGCACGGCCAAGGCTGAGCGCTCGACGAAGAGCCAGCCCGGCGTGCACTTTTGCGCGAGATCCTTTTCGTTGGCATCTTCAATGTCGGCCACGCTGAGCCCGATTGCAGAGACACGCGCAACGGCAGCGATGCCGAGAACAGCGAGCGGCAACCGCATGAGCGCTGTTCACGGCGTAAGAG
>CAYLTY010000272.1:0-10716 GCA_964386705.1 uncultured Planctomycetaceae bacterium | reverse complement strand
GGCGTGACACGAACAATACGCGACCGCGCCTTAACTGCTCGGCAGCGAGCAATCCCGGATCTTCAGAACTGTGGAACAGGACATGAGGTGGGACAGGCTCCCGGGCGAATTCGGGCGATTCCCACATCAGTCGGAACTGTGCAGCACTGGACTCTGCTGGCGACGCATACTCCAGCGCCAGCTTGTTGAATCCGCCGCTCAAGGTCGCTGATCTCTCCGCGATCAGAACGCCTTTGGCAGGAGTCTCTGCCGAGCCCGGAGCCTTCAGCTCTTTGTCATTAATAAATAGCGTCGCGCGGCCCTGGCCTTCGACGCTGAAGGTCACCGTCTGCTGCAGGGGGACTCGAATAAAACCTTCCCACCGTGCGACGAATGGGCCGGGCTTCAGGAACTGGCTGGGAGCGTGAATCGGACTGACGAATGTCGCTGCCATGCGGTCCACGCGAGCGTCTTCGTAGGGCAAGCGACCTGCCTCAACGAGTCGTGCCTGTGCCGCACTTGCAAACCGGGCGATCAGACCCGGCCGTAGTTCGGCTTCCTGAGCTTCATTGAGTCCGCCTGCGGGCGTTTTGCGAGCCAGCTTGGACTCGTCCATCTTATCGCTACGAACCGAGTTCAACGTCAGATACATCGTGCGTCGGAAGTTGCGAGCTGCGGCGTTGGGCTTGTTGCCTGACGTTGAATTCACGGCGGCACTCTTTAGAGCACAAGATACCGCCAGCACGTTGACAGGCTTAACATCCTTCAATTCGAGGAACACCGTGCGGTCATCCAGCAGCGTGGCCGAGCGCACTCGGACCCCGTCGCGGCCTTCCTGCTTGGGATCGGAGACACGGTACTCGGGTGAGCCGTAGGTTTTCGAATAGAGGTAGTTCCACTGTTCGACGTGAAAGTTACCCGGGTTCTCGGCGACGTCTTTGTCGAGCGGGTCGGTGAACTTGATGGCGACACCGTTCGAGTACGCCGTCGTCGAGACAGGCATGTCGACGGACTGGCCGGTGTAACGCACGCGTTGCAGGCAGCCATCGGTCGTTGCAGCAGAAGTCCAGCCACGCAGGCCGGTCACGTAAAGTTGCCCATCATGCGGACTGAAGCGGCCGCGCATTGCCCCGGAATCAAAGCGGAAAGGGAATTCGACCAACCCCATTTGAGTGGGGTGCTGCGGGCCTCGACTACCGCCCGGTGCCACGTCATCAATGCCCAGCATCACCGAGCATTGACCGAACGAAAAATGCAGCATGTGCCCGGTGAGCGGCCCCCATTTGTCGCTGGTTACCCAGGCCTGCCCACCGGACGAGTTATCCACACGTCGCGGAATCCACACGGCTGGAGCGTCGTAACCCAAAGGTCGCGAGTCAGTCACTCGCGGACCGCCGCCGCCAAAGTGGGCGCCCGGCTTGGCCACATAGATCGCCGATGCCGGAGTCCATTCACCTTCCTGTGGAGCCGCAGTGACGACGTTACCTGGGCCGAGCCCCATGCCGTTCGGGTTTCGCAAGCCGGTCGAAACGACATCAAACTTCTGACCATCCGCAGAAACTCGCACGATGCCCTGGTTCGCATGCACAAACCAGAAATTGCCGTCCGAGTCGCGTTCGAGGCATGTGATGTAGTCATGTCCGCCCGCCGACGTCGGATAGACATTACTAAAACATTCGTAGTAGTCCGTCTCACCATCGTTGTTGTTGTCATACAGCCGGGTGATCTGATCCCGGCAGAGGACATAAATCGCATCGTCAGTTTTCTGCGAGGCTTTCGCATTCGGCCGGACGACCACCAAACCGAGCGGTTGATGCAACCCGGTCGCGATCCGCTGCCAGCGCAGCTTCATCTCGTTCGGTTTGCTTTTGACGACCTTCTCATCCGGCAGTTGCGACATGCGCCACACATCACCATGCACCGTGCAGACGAGAATGTCGCCGTTGCTCAGAAAGTCGTGACCCGCCGTAAACAGCAGGGCCTTGTACGGATTGTCGAACGGCAGCGTGAACGTATCGACGACATACGGAGCATCATCGGCCGCGCGCTTGCCGACCGTTTCGATCTTCTCTACCCACTTGCGGGGACCAGGTTGTTGAAGTTGCTTCAGTTCCGGTTCGCTCATGGGCTTCGGAGCTGGGGTTAATGCCAGAGCTTGTTCCCAGCCTGCTTTGTCAGTCAGCAACCCCGTCCAATAGACCAGCTTGAAACGTCGCAGTTCCTTGCTGGCGGGAACTCGAAAGCCACCGGTCAGTCCGCCTTCCGTTGATGTGACTACAGGTTCGATTTTCGAGGCACTGCGCACACCGGTCCAAAATCCGACTGGTCCTTCGCGACGCACTAGCCACGGCAGCTCGCCGTTATGCAGTTCGCCCCCCGCAGCCTTTTGCATCAACTGCAGTTGCAGGTGCTTGTCGCTCGGTTCGACTTCAATGGTTCGAGTCACCACTAGCCGATCGCCGATCTGTTCGCACCACGGCGATTCACGCACTTCGACGCCATCGACGGTGTAGCTCAGTACCACGCGCTCGCCGTGAGTGTGCATGCCGCGATACTGGATCTTCTCGCCGGCCCAGCCCGCGAACTCGGGCGTCTGCACCATGAAGCCGCCGTCCGGAGTCGGTGCTCCGATGATGCCGAATCGAGCCGGATTGAACTTCAGAAACCCGCCGGTCCAGACCGCTCGAACTTGTGCGTTCTGCTCATCAAAGCACACCGTCGCCTGCTGCTGATCGCCGACTCGGATGGACGTCATCTTGCGACCAGAACCGCCCGGTAGAGCGACCACCGACGACAGCCAGCGTCCGATGTTGGATTCCTTCCAGCGGTTATCGACCCAGTCGCCTTCCCACTGATCAAAGCCGATAGCCTCCTTACCCCAGTGAGCAGGTGGCTTCGGCTTGCCCGCAGGTTGAGTAGCCGCAACCGGTGCTGCGGTGCCGGCCAACTCGGCCATAGCCGGAGTCTGTAACTTCGACTCGTCCTTGAGCTTTGTCTTCTCAATCAATTCGTCGAACCGCCACAGGCCGATGGTGTTGTCATCAACGACCGGGGCTTTCTCGGGAGCCTGCTCGAATGCCAGCGCACCTTTTCGCATGTGGAATTCATCAATCAAACCCGCGCAGCTAATGCCCCCTTCAACCAGTCGGCCGATGGCCAGCGAGCCACTCTTCGAAATTGGAAAATCCTGCGTCAGAGGCTTATCGAGTACGGACTTGCCATCCACGAACATGCGGAGTCGCTTCGGTTCCAGCGTCATCGCGACGTGATGCCACTTGCCATCAGCGATAGCAACCGCCGACCGATACTCACCCCCGCAACCGGGCAGGTACACACTGAAGAAGCCGCTGCCCGCGTACGAATACATTTCCCAGTGAGACGCCGATGACTTCGCTTCGCTCGCCACGAGGATGTTGAAGCCCGCCTTGCCATCGAGCTTCGTCCAACAATCAACCGTCAACGGCAGAGTGCGCTGCTCAGGCTTCGCATCAATCAGCGCACCGGCGGCACGCGCATCCAGAGCCGAACCGAACTTGCCGCTGGCCAGAGTCAGTTGAGCTTTCGCAGCAGGCGGATTGGCCCCAGCAGCCGGAGCGGCCACCTTTGGGGCTTCGACGATGTCATCCTCGGCCCGCAGCTTCAGCACTCGCCGACCCGCCGTCCACGCTGCGGCGCGACGTAGCATCTCTCTGGTTTCAAACGGTTCGTAAGTTTTCTCGCTGTGTCCCAGCAGCGTCTGAAAAATCTTGCCTTTGCCGTAGGTGTAAACCGCTGCGAGCGGTTCATCGCGTTTGGTCACTTTGGAGTTCGCGACAATCAGTGGCTCGAAAGGCTCGGGACCGTCCTGCTTGAAGTACAACTCGTCCACTATCGGAAAGTTCTCGAGACCGTCCGTAATCGGATGCCGCAGTTCGGTGAAGCGAACTTCAAACGGACCGAACGCATCGTGCCCGCTTTGCGACTCGCCCTTGCCGTGATGATTCCAGACTCGCCGCACGACTTTGCGTAACTCCGGCCAGTCGGATTCGCCCGCCATCGGCAGTGAGAAGTGAAACAAGCTGGATCCAAAGTGGACGAAGATGACTCCGCCGCCGTTCTGGACAAAGTTCATGTAGGCGGTTTTCGAGCCATCACTCAATTGCTTCGGGTCATGCCAGTTGGCGTAGTTGTGCAAGATGACATCAAAGTTTTTCGCGATGTCGCGTTTGCCGAAATCTTCAGGATCGAGCGTGACTTCAACTTTGACGCGCGGGTCTTTCTCCAACGCTGCCTTCATGACGGGAGTCGTCTTCTCCCAGTTGTGCCACTTGTGAGCTTCATTGCCTGACAACATCAGCACTCGGATCGGCTTCTCATCGATCTCCGCACGCTGCGTGCCTTCAACGCCGGCGAGCGCCTTCGTGATCTCCGCATGAGTGAAGTACCGCGCTTCAACGCCGCCAGCCGGGAACTCCAGCTTCGCGGTCCAGGCGATCGCGTTGAGAATCAGCTTGCGAAAATTGTCCTGCTCCCAGTTGGAGTAGAAGTGCCCGCACGTGGTCCCGAACCCGCGCCCGCCGGAAGCCCGTTGTTTCGCCCACGCGACTACATTTCCATCCGGCTCTCGACCATTCAGCGCGGGCACCACAAACAAGGGGCTTAATACTCCTCTCGCTTCATCCTTTTGGTCCCCTCCGTCCTTGCCGTCCCTTGGTTCGCTTTCCGGTGCAAACCGCAAGTTAAAGTAAAACTCTTCTTTCATCCGAAACGGCTTCACCCCGCGCAACACTGCGTGATCGGGCGACCCCAGCGTGACATCAGCCTCTTTGTGAGTAATGGCCGAATACCACTGCTTCTTGCCGTTGGTCTCCCAATCAAAATATCCACCCGACCAATCCAGGATCTGCCTGGCGTATTGGTCCGGCGCGAACGTCGAGAAATGGAACGTCAGAAACCCACAGCCGCGGTCGATCTGCTTCTGCACCGCCTTCAGGTTCTCTTCGGACCCAAAGTGCGGAGCATCCTGGTACAGATCTCCGTCCCTGCCATCCGAGATGACCATGATGGTGTCCGCATCATCCAGCGTCTTGAGATCCTGCGGCATGCCGTCCAGGTGATACTCAACGCGCACCTGCTCGCGCACGTTCGAATGATCCAGCATCACCTTGAGTAGCTTCACCGACCACGGGTAATCATGAATCCCATTCCCCGTCGGCCCATGACTCTTCGGCCCCGCAATCAGCACGATTTTCTTGGTAGCTCCGTCCGCTGCGCAGCAGGCGTCAGCCAGCAGTCCAAACGCCGCGATCAAACACGCCATCAAGAAGAATCGCCTAAGCATGCGTGGTCTCCCGCTAGTATTCCCAATTTCCGATTCACTGACCTAAGAGTTATCTGCAACCGGTGGAAACCAGCTAACCAACTGATTTCGTAACCGTTGAAAGGCCAAGTCGGCACAACGTCTCAGGCTGATGTTTCGCGCGATTTCGCGATAGAGGGACGAAGATCTCGGTCGGCGAATCTCGCGCAACACTGCTTCCAGCGCTTCTTTTGGACGCTCGGGCTTACCGTCATTGCGAAGCCCAAACTCTCTGTTCGTGAGCCAATCTCGAATGGAAAGATTGGAATTCCAGCCGATTAACTGCTGAAGCACGGCATCATTACCCCACATCCAAACATCGAGTTCTGGCTCGATAACAATCGCCTTGCCAAACTGCCCCCAGCTTGACCGAACATGCTCGTCCAATTCTTGTTCAAGCTCTGTGGAGTCAGACGTTGTTCCACAGCCTTCATGGTCGAGTAACAATAGCGCATGCGTGAATTGATGTCGTCGCAATTTCAACAGGTCAGGTCCCGTAGTGCGAACTCCACCGTCGCGATTCGGATGAACGTCGATCTCAGCAGTGATCGTGCGGATGCCTAATCTTTCAGGGCGTTCGAATGCGCCCTTGAGTGCGAAGAACGCATTCTTGTCGGCAACCAGCACGAAAAGGTCTTTCATGGACCACACCTAGTCAAGAATGCCGGAAGCGAAGAGTAGTCCAAAGTCAGGGTTTCCTGACTGCCAATGCGTCAGCGCTGGGTGCTGATCTCCACTGACGATGTCCGTTGCACCAGTTTCGTCCTTGGCGAAACAGAGCACCTCGTAAGGCTCGAGTAGGTTGAGGGCTACGGGGCTATGCGTCGCAACAAGGACTTGACAGCGATACATGGAGCGAAGGGACTGGAGAACAGTCTCTATGGCTTTAGGGTGAATTCCATTCTCGGGTTCTTCAATCAAGAACGTACCTTCGAGATCTTGCAGGTAGGCAGGAACAGTCAGTGCCAGCAGCCTCAAAGTCCCGTCAGAAGTAAGCCATGAGGGAACCTTGGCACCATTCGCGTACTCAATTACGAGATAGCGATGCCGATCTTCCTCGCGCTCGACAGTGTCGATGTCAACAATGTCTTCCAACGCAGTTTGAACGTGAGCCAACCAAGCTTGGAACCGATCAGTAGTCCGTCGCAGTTCCGCAATGACCCACGGCAGATTGGAACCATCCGGCTGAAACCGCCGTCCTAACCCCGGTGGGCTGGGATGCCGAATCACCTGACTGTTTAAGACAAATGTCTGCACGCCCTTTTCGAGCGTGTCGCGAAACCAGCTGCTCACCGGAAAACTCTCTATTAGAGCGGGCAGATTCGCCAATGCCGCTATCGTGCGACCGAGCCGAAACGACGGCTTGTATGATTCGCGTCCTTCGGGGTAATAATTATCGTTTCCTTTGGGATTCTTGGTCAGAGCGCACTTTCGAGGTGAACCGGACCTGCTGGCGATCAGTGAAGGCGCTTCCAAATGGGGCTGGGGGAAAAGGGTCCTCTGTACTTTGTTTTCTGAATTTTGAGGTGCTATCAACCAAAGCGTTTCGTGGTCGAGACCAATCTCGTTTGCTTCATCGTTCAAACCAATCTGAATCTCGTAACGCACTCCGCTATATCGTCGTTTGTCCTCAGCCATCAATTCGACGATGTGTTCTGGTATGTCAGCTTCTAACGCAAGTTGGAAGGAGCGACCGAGCCCTTTCCAGAGCAGCTTCTCAAAGGCCGCACTACGAGCTTGTACTGTCTTGACGACATCGCCTTTGTTTCGGATCAAGTCCGAAAAGAAACCAAATACATCGAGAAAAGTTGTCTTTCCGCTCGCGTTCGGGCCGACTAACGCCTGAAACGAGCCAACTCTCTGATCGATCGCGTTCAAGCAGCGAAAAGATCGCGTTTCGATTCGAGTAAACATAGACAATTGCCTGGCGAGAAACTCAAAGTGATCGTGATTGTGCCCTATTGGAACTCAAACGCCGTATCTAGGGAATGAAAGCGTGCTACGGGGTTCGAGTCAGTCCAAGGGCATTGTATCGTCGGAGCCAGCGCCGATCTGTGAATTAGCCGAAGGCGGTGTTTGAAATTCCTCGGTGCGCGGCGGTATCGCGTTCAGACTTGGACGATTCGGATCATGTTCAAACCGCGCGCCGAGCAGGGCGAACAGGATGGCCGCGACTTCCAACCCGATGATGGCAAGGCCGAAGCGGTCGAGGAGTACGAGCGTAGGTGTCTTCTCGTTGGCGAATGCTGAGGCCACCATCACGGTGATGGTCAGCACAAACAGGAAGCACAATCCGATCGACAGTTTTGCGAACAGTCTCATCGCGCCAGCGCTTTCATTCTTCGATTCCAGGCGGAATTCAACGGGTCCTCAGTGTAGTGCCCGCGACGGGCGAGCAGTCAATTCGGCGGGCGGTCTCCTGTTCGGCGAGTAGGTGAGTCGAATGGATTACTGCGGGATGCGATGCAGCGTGTACTGACCGGAGCTGGGAAAGAAAGGCTCGCGGCCGGCGAGGCCAGTGACGCTGACTTCATAGACGAAGCCCTGCTTCAGGCGGTCCAGTTGCAGCCGCACGGTTCGTGGATCAACGAGTTTCGTGGAGGTGACGCTTACCGAGTGTCGACCGGAATCTGCAGTGGCATAGGTTCCCTGCCAGACTCGCTGGTAGCCTGAGATGGCATAGTTCGCTGCAGTCGCGGCGGCTGCTGAGTCAACGGGCTGGAAGAAGTGCAATTCGAAGCCGTCCGCAGTCGCCTTGATGTCGCGGAGGCCGTTGGGCATCTGGCCTGTGGGACGCAGCTTGACGATGCTGCCGACGTTTAAGCCGCCGAGCCAGCCGCTGTCGTGAATGCTGCCGATGTAGATCTCACCGCGCGGGCTGATGGCGATACTCAGCGGGCCTTGAAAGTTGGCTTCGAGCTTCTCAAAGCCGGGGATCGAGAAGTCGAACTCGGCACCCTGCAAATGGCCGTCTACTTCCTGCTGCGTGCAACGCACGAGATATTTGGAATCGTACTCGCAGCCAATCAGATGCCCGGCCAGCGAGGGCACCGCGAACGACTCCGGCAGGAAGACAATGCCGTTCACACTGCGAGTTTTGGGGTGAGGAATCTGGATCGCAGGCGGCAAACCGATCGGAGCTTTGCCGCGTTCATGCAGACTCGGCACGCCGTAGTGTTTGCCCTCGATTAAGTGATTCAATTCATTGAAGCAGTTCTGTTCGCCCTGATTGTCGGTCGCGAAGACTCGGTCTCGAGAATCAATTGCCAGCCCGGTCGGATATCTCAGCGAATGTGCAAACGGAGTGATCTGACCCGCTCGCGAAATCTTCAACACCTTGCCGCGCCAGCGACTGAGTTCGGAAGGACGACCGGGTTGCGAGTAGTCGCTGCCCAACCCGACAAACAGGTTACCTTTGGAATCGCGTACAATGCCGTGGGTCCAGTCGTGATAGTTGTCGTTGAAGCCCCAGCCCGTCGCAAAGACAGAACGCTCATCAGCACGGCCATCGCTATTGGTATCGCGCAGCCTTAGCACTTCAGGCTTGTGAGAGACCAGCAAACTGTCGCCGTCCTGAATGATGCCGTACGGCGCAGCGAGCCCTTCTTCGACGAGTGTCAGAGCATCTTCAACTCCATCACCATTCGTGTCCTTTGCCAGATAGACGTGCCCCTTCAGTGACACGAACGCCAGCGTGCCGTCGCTGAGGAACGTCATCGCGGTCGGCATGATCGACGTGGGTAACGGCAACTGAATGCCTTCAAAGCCGGGAGTGGATTCAATTCTGGCAATGCCAGGCGGAGCAGGGGGCGGCGGCAAGGTCACGGGCAGATCGTGAGTGCTGAGCGTCGCCAGATAATTCAATTGAATGCTGGCGTGACTATCGCGAACGGTCATCCGCGTGACCTCGCGCGCGGTCTTCGGATCTTCTCCAGTGAGCGGCTTCCAGACGGCAGTTGGATTGTCTGCCACGACAATTTGAGGCTTGCCGAGTGTGGCTTTGTCGGTCAGTTGCGGCCGGGCGATGAGCATCACGTAGCCACCAGGGACGTTTGCCGCAGAAACCTTCCGCTCCCAGCCCAACTGCTGTGAGCCAGCTTGCTCGACGGGACGCGACTGTTCGGTGACTCGCACCGTCACTGTCTTGCCAGCGACTTCGAAGTTGAGGTCGAAGACAAATTCAACGCCCAACCCATACGGTCGATACGACACCAGTTTGCCGACGGTTCCTTGATCCCGTTTAGGGCCGAAGGCTGCACCGGCTCCGGGTTCAGCGAGGTCCAGCAAGTAGTCCGACTGGCGACTGAAGCCAGACACGATGCTCGAACCGGCAAGGTCCCAGTACCAGCTCTTTCCGACAGTGCGTTGCCGGCCCAGGTCTCCGTAGGTCCATGCTCGCAACGTCAATGTGTCGAGATCAAACAACGCGTTGTGTTGATTGCCAAGACCCACCACGAAGGCCCGCGCGACCGTACCGCCGCCGTTGGCTTCGGGGTTTGTAAACACATCGCGCACGATCCGGGCGGGACCGTTCGGACTGACCACAAAGTATTGCTCGACGGAACCGGGATCGGTGGGAGCCTGAAACCGCGCATCGTTGAACGACCGCCACAGCAGGTTTAGTTGAGCGTTGATGTCTCCATTCAAAATCCCCTTCGCCGCGCGAGTCGAATACGACGGCATCTCCATGCCGGGCACGATGCGCAACGGAGCATGCACCCAGCGGTAGAAGAACGACTCACGCATCCGCGACCGCAGCGCCAGCAGGTCTGATCCGCGGGTGCCCAAGGCAACATTCTTCGGGACGTAGGTGCCGACCTGATGGCAGGCAATGCAACTCAGCCCGCGCGGGCCAATCAACGTCTGGCCGAGCACCAGTTCCTGATCGCTGACATTCCCGGCTGGCGTCGTTTCAGCCAGCTTCGGCCCGGCAAGGTCCGGCCCGCCCTCAGGGATGCGGTCGTGGCTGACGAAGTAGCTGCGCAGGGCCGCTTTGTCCGCCTCGCTGTGATTGAACTTCGGCATACGAACCTTCAACCACGGCTTGCGGATCTGCTGCTCGCCCGAAACCGATGCGATCAAGGCCGCGTCGAGCAGCTTGTCGCCGACGGCCGTCAGATTGGGAGGCACCAGAGTCGGCGCAACGAGTTTTACATCCTGAGCGGCCAGCTCCTTTGCCAGAGCCGCAATCCCGGAACTGGTCCCGCGTGGATGGCAGGACAGACAACCCTTGCTTGTAAGTAATCGGCGTCCGCGTTCGGCTTCGCTGACGTGATGCAGCGGTCCTCGTTGAGAATCGACATACGCGCGAACCGCTGCGGAGTCTGCTTCGACATAGACCGGCTGATGCTCACTCGAACGCTTGCTGTTGAGGCACGATTTATCCCAGTTGATATCGC
>CAYLTY010000271.1:0-10728 GCA_964386705.1 uncultured Planctomycetaceae bacterium | reverse complement strand
ATCGAACGAGTCGATACCCGAGCCACAGTTGATGGTGTCGTTCTCAGTGCCACCCATGAAGGTAACTCCGAAGTCGACGTTAGTCGCGTCCAGCGAATCGGTGCCAGCATTGCCGTAGATGATCAGGCGAGCCGGGAATACACCGGCCAGCGAACTGTCGAGGACGACTGAATCCGCGCCATCTCCGCCGAAGATTCGCAACGAGGTAATGCTACCGATATTCAGCAGTGGTACCGGCGTAATCAGGTCAGTCATCGTGCCGTCGCGAACAACGAAGTTTCCGCCGACGATGGCAGCCGTCACAGTGTTGCCTCCGTCGGGCAGGAAGATCTCCAGATGAGTTTCCGGCGCTACTGACATCGCCACAATATCGCTTGTGCCGGCACCAATCGTTCCCACGAGAGACGCTAGGCCTGTGGTGAGACTGATCGTATAAAGGCCTGTGACACCACCCACTTCCAATGATGCTAGGGCCGTGTTGGTGCCAGGGCGGATGTCAAAGCCGACATCGTCGGAACTCAGTGAAACGCCCAGCCCGCTTGCGCCGACTGTGAAGAGTTGTCCGAGGTTTGGGGATATCGGAGTGCTGTCAAGGCTGCCTTGTCGGACCAGCGTGTTGAGGTTGCCATCAATTCCGTAGAGCGTGGTCGATGTCGTGCTCGATAGGCTGTTTGAATATGCCGACCCAACGATTTGGGCACCAATACCGACATTGGGGTCGCCAGCGGCGAAAGCCAAAGTGGTGTCAGTGTTCAACGTGATGCCATCGTTCGGATTGACGCGCAGGCTCACTCCCGTGGAATCAACAATGCGAATGCGGTCCGGGACGGGGTTGAAATCAAAGCCGAAATCCACTGCATCTGTCAGCGTAGTGCTGAAAGATGCTCCGCCACTGGCGACGGCCGTCGCTGCGGCCGTAGTGGTGTTAATGGTATAAATAGTACCGATGTCCGCGCCGGTCACATTCTGTACCCCGAGCGCGTAGAGTTGGCCGTTGGACGGTCGGAAATCGATTCCGGCGATGACTTCGCCAGACTGCAAGCCGGTGATCGTTCCAACAACCGTGACATTGGCTGGTGCGTTGGCCTGGAACCGGACCAGTTCTCCGCTGGAATTCACCGCGAAGACCGTGGCCACACTGGCCGCCGGCTGGCTGATAACTGCGATGTCGCGTACGACGAACGAGCCATCGCCGATCGTATTGGCCAACGTCGCTGCGCCCGTCGTCAGGTTGACTGAATAAAAACCAGTGGTAGCGCCGACACTCAGCGACGCGAACGCGCGACCCGTGTGGCTATCGATGTCAAAGCCCACGTTTTCAGTGTCGAGGCTGACTCCAAGGAGACCGACGGTATTCAGCGCTCCACCGTTCGGCGAAGGAGTGCCTTCCACGCCTCCCTGTCTGACTACGCTGCTGGTGGTGAAGTCGATGCTATAAAGCGTCGTCGCAGTGGCTCCGCCAACGTTGTTGTTATAAGCGGAGCCAACGATCGCCGCGTCCGCTCCGGAGTTGATATCCCCGCCGGCAAAGTCCAGAACGGTGTCTGTGAAGGCTAAGATGCCGGTATCAGGATGAACTCGCAAGTTCGCATCGGCGTCATTCACGATGCGGATGCGATCCACAGTGGGATTAAAGTCGAAACCCCAATCCGCGCCATCTGCGAGTGTTGTACTGAACGGGGTAAGTCCGACCTGAGTCGCAGCAGCTGTAGAGATATCAATCTTGTAGATGCGACCTTCATTCGTGGCACCGATGTCAACGATGCCCAGCGCATAGAGTTCTCCGGTGGCTGGTCTGAAGTCTATGCCCTGAATCTGTTCGCCTGCCTGCAGTCCGCTGATCGTTCCGATCGAGAGAGCGGCGTTTGCCGTGCCGGAATCAAATTGCACTAGCTCGTTGGTATCCGTGACTGCGAAGACTGCGGTGAGGAGCGCTCGCTGCTCCAGATGTTCGACCCTCAAGTTGCGCAGGCGACGACTGGGCTTCGTGGCAACTGGCTTCTTTGAAAAGCGATTCAATAAACGGTGGACGTAGGTTTGGGGCTGCAGGAACTCAATCATCGCGGTATGTCCTTAATTTGGGGAAGTGAGTTCGTCCAACACTGGGACGGTTGTTGCCCGCGAACGTGGTGTGCCAAACGGTCAGCCGGATGCAACAACTGCCCGCATCGCAACTTGGATGCCACCTGCCGAATCCACTTATCAATTCTTGTTCGCGGACCTTGGGAAGGGTGCGAGTACTCGGCAGCGTGTGTTCGTTTGCGTCCTACGTGAAACTGTTCGCTGTTGAGCGGGAGCCAAAGTTGCCAGACTAGACCTTTCTCTTGAACGTCTCTTTGACAAACATCTGACCGGTCTGGTCAGGTGCTGCCCGGTAATACTGGTAGCCTTGGAATTTCGGATGATTCTCGATCTCTTTAAACTGGATGGGCGCGTCGCCTTTGTGACTGGTGCCGGCCGGGGTATCGGTCAGGCACTTGCGTGGGGGCTTTCACAGGCGGGAGCCGACGTTGCTACGGTGACCCGTTCAGGGAATTCGGCGGAGACTCGGCGACTGGTGGAAAGCTGCGGTCGCCGCTTTCTCGACCTCAAGGCGGACCTTGGAAAGCCGGAAGAGCGGAAGGGGCTGGCCGCGCGGGTGAATGCGGAACTGGGGCGCCTCGACATTCTGGTCAACAACGCCGGTGTGACGGGACGGCATCCCCCGGAGAGTTACCCGCTTGATGCCTGGCGATATCTGCAGGAAGTTCACGTCCACGCGGCCTTCGAGTTGGCCGTGCAGTGCAGCGAGTTCATGTTCCCGCGCGGTCGAGGGAAGGTGATCAACCTGGGTTCGATTATGTGCTTCGAAGGCGGCTTGAACGTCACGGCCTATGCTGCCGCGAAGCACGCGATTGCCGGACTGACGAAGTCACTGGCGACGTCGTGGGCGCCGCGTGGGATCAACGTCAACTGCATTTGTCCCGGTTATATTGAGACGGAGATGTCGGGCGTTTTGCAGCACGACCCGGTGCGCGGCCCTCAGATTCTGGACCGTATTCCCATCGGTCGCTGGGCGTCACCTGACGAGTTGGCTGGGCTGTGCGTGTACCTGGCCTCGGACGCTTCCAATTACATGCACGGCAGCATCATTCCGATCGACGGTGGTTGGCTGGCTCGATAGTCGAGAGCCTGCAGCGCCGACACATAAACAATTCTGTATGAAGAAACAGCCAGACCCCGATACCGCGACGGCCTATCACGAAGCCGGACACGCCGTGATCGCGTTGGCCTTGGGCCGGCCGGTGCAACGGGTCAGCATTCTGCCGGACGAGAAGCGGCTGGGCTGGTGCGAATTCAAAAAGGGTGTGTTTCGGCCCACCGAAGACTGGCTTGAGCGGGAGATACTGATCTCGCTGGCCGGTCTGGCGGCAGAGGCCCAATACACGGGAGTCTATGCGCTCGACGGCGCGGTGCATGATCTAAAGATCGTTCGCAGGTTGTCGGTGCAACGGGCTGGCGAGCGTCAAGCGGAGAAGCTGGAGCGCCGTATGCTTTCCAAGACCGAACATCTGCTGTCCGATGCTGGCTATTGGCGCGCGGTCGAACTGATCGCTGCGGAACTGCTGAAGAACAAGGTCATCAGCGGACGCGCCGCGCGCCACTTCTTCGATCTCGGCTGTTCGCAAGCTGAAGACTAAGTGCTCAGCGCCTTGATTCGTCCAGCGGACCGACGCACGTCACTTGGTAACCTTCGGTGGATAGTGGTGCTGCTCGGCTGGTTGCTGCCAATTCCAGTCGCTCTTGTAGGTGACGTTCAAGAACGGTGTGTCGATGGCTTTTCCATTTTGATGCAGCGACTGATGAGCAATATGCAGGGCTCCGCTGGTCAACAGCGTGCGTTCTACCGGCCAGTGAGGAGTGCCAGTCTGCATCAAACGCTCGATACCCATCGTCAGGATGGCGAAGTGGTAGAACGGGCGGGCTTCCTGCACCTCAAAGCGGGTGGCTTCAATCTTGCCATCGTCAGCGTAGCTCCAGGCGCCGGTCCATTCGCTGACGGCACCGTCGGCGGTGAGCAGACAGGCTCGCAGGCCATCGTTGTAATCGATAACGACAAGGCTGCCTCCGCGAGTGGCTTCTCGGAAAGTCTTCTTGGTCTTCTCCCAGCGCCGTTCGGTCAGCATTCCAATCGCGGCATCCAGCACGGCTTGGTCGCACACGCCGTCGTCAATTGCCTGCCACATCTGGTCTGCAGGAAATGCCTGCACTCGACGGATACCTGTTTCACCGCCTGCGCGGCGTTCCGCGAGGGCTTGGAGGACTTCCAGTGAATGGAAGCCGTAAACATCGAGTATGTGATACGAGGTCATCACAATCTGCTTCAACTTGGCTCCACGCTTCACGTCGATGGGCGGTGTTCGCCAGCCTCCAGGCACCGACGAACCTGCCATCAGAGGTATCTTCTCGGCCCGCGCCGTGTCATAGATCCATTTCGCGTCGGTCCAGTTATCAGACAGGTGCTTGTCGAAAAACACCGGCACCGAGCGACCGCTCTGGCGCGTGACGGCGACGATCTCTTCGAACATGCGCCGCTTCGGGTAGATCGTCTGTCCGACCTCGCTCTTGGGATACTTACCGTGCTCATCGACGACAAGGATGCCATCCACTGCCAGCTTCGAGCCGCCCAACGTGATGGCTTCCGCGACGCTCGGAAACAACGGCACCTGATACTCTTCGGACATCTTGCGGCTGATGTCGTTCTTAGGCACCTGATCGGTGTGAATTGAAGCGAGCTTCATCTGTGGAAACTCGCCCTGACCGTCGAGTGTGTCGGACTGCAGCATCCGGCTGATGAGCATGTCGCCGTGTGAATTGTGGCGGTACTCAGTTGTGATGCCGGCAATCTTCGGAATGCGAATCTCGTGCAGAGTAAAGGGCGCGAGAGTCGTCACGTAGATATTGCCGTTCGAGTGACCGCAGATGCCCATGACGACGTATCGCGGTACCAGCGTGCCATCCTTCAGCGAGTAAACTCCATGATGCCAGGGTAGATCTTTGTCGGCATCGTCCTTGAAGTTGGTGTAGCGTGGATTGCTGATCGCAATGGGTCCGTGATTCGTGGGCGCAGCCTGGCCCGGCCGATAACTGACGACGTGGAGGGCGTCTCCGCGACCTTCGAACGTCGCGTTGATTCCGGCCCACACCGTTCCATCGGGCGCGACACAGAGGGCTCGGCAGTCAGTTGCCTTAGCGTTGCTGATGAGCTTGCCGAGGCTTGTACCGGCCAGTGTGTCGCCCTCAGCCGTGAGGTCGTAGCGGTAGAGCTGGTTGCCGCTGAGGGATACACAGTAAAGCGACTTGCGATCGGGCGAGATGTCCCAGTTGAGCGGCTGGCTTTCGGGATGAGCCAGCAGCGAATCTTTCGTCGGCGCGGCTCCATCAATCGTCTGCTTCAGGCGTTCGAGCTTGTCAGTTCGCGGATCGTAACGGGCAATCTCTCCGCCCAGGATCGGGTGATAGGCTCGACCAAGATGATCGACAACGATGAACGCATACATGTGCCGGCAGTCGAGCAGGTCCTGATACTTGCCGGTGGCAAGATCCAGCTTCATGAAATGAGTGCTCTCGATGGGACGTTCATCCGAGCACGTGGAGATGTAAGCGACGTTGCGCGATTCATCGGGCGTCACACTGATGATGCCCTGATGCTTGACCGCAATGTCGTAGACGCGCGTCTTGCCCGTTTCCGGGTCGTAGACCAACGGGTAGCCGCCTGGGTAATCCGTACGCTGTTCGCCTTTTTCGGGATAGCCCTGCTTGGTCCCCAGATAGATGCGGCCGCTGTCTCCCACGTTGTTGCGCGTGTGAAACTTCGCCTGAGCCGCGAAGCCAGTGGCGGTCGTGCCGATCTCCTTATGAGCATCGACGACCACCTTCATCGCTTTGGTTTGCGGATCGAACTCCACCAGATAGCAGTTGTGACGATACTTCGCCGTCCCGATGTAGAGCTTCCCGTTCTTGCCCTCGACAATCGAGAAGTAGCCGCTGCCTTCCGACGTGAGTTCCTTCGGGATCGCGTACGCTGTCGACCACAACCGATGTTGCACGGTCGATTCCTCGGCGGCTCGCAGCGTGACAACGCCGACGAGCAACCACATGCAGCCCAGACTGAGAACTCGGCCAAGATGCGACATAGTGTTCTCCAACACTCAAGGCGGTGTGCGTGAGGCGCTGATCAGCATTCGAGACATCGCGAGCACGTGCGGCAAGGCTCCCATACCGAAGATGCAGCATCGCGTGAGAGTGACAACCGCGGCGAGGTCACTACGCTGCGCCACCGGTTGCGGTGCTTCCGTGTCCGCTAACTACCTTTGATTGCCAGTCCGTGTGCCTTTGGTTTCGACAATCAGCTCTCGGTTCCTAAACGAAGGAAACTCTGAATGAAGCTCACTCGTCGGGTCATGATGGTCGCCGCTGTTGCGGCAGCACTCTGCAGTGGCAGAGCCGTAACCGCTCAGGATGCCTGCTATGTGATCGAGAACACTCCTAAGGGCATCGCGATCAAGATTGGCGATCAGCCCTTCGCGGAATATGTCGTCAACGATCCCGAGACCAACAAGACGTACCTGTGGCCTGTTTATGGTCCGACTGGCAAGGCCATGACGCGTGCTTTCCCGATGCAGGACGTTGAGGGCGAGGTCAAAGATCACGTGCACCATCGCGGCATCTGCTTTGGCCAGGAAGGCATCAATGGATCAGACACCTGGGCTGAGCGGTTGACCTTCGACAAGGGTGAAAAGACGACGCCCGCCTATCAGGAACGCTTGAAGAAGCTCGGCAAGCAACAGCATCGTTGCTTCCGGGAATTGACGGCAGGGCAGGGCCGTGCGGTCGTTGTCAGCGAACTCGATTATCTCAATCCGGACGGTTCGAAGAGCGTCACTGAAGTCCGCACCATGATCTTCCATGCGGCGAACGGCCAGCGGCTGATCGACTTCAATCAGGACTTCATTGCTGGCGACGCCGATGCGACCTTCGAAGACAAGAAGGACGCCGGCCTCAGCATTCGCGTCCCCACAACGATGTCTGTCGACAGCAAGAAGGGCGGCAAGATCGTCAACAGCGAAGGTCTGACCGACGCTGCTGCCTGGGGCAAGAAGGCCAAGTGGTGCGACTACTACGGACCGGTTGGCGATGAACAACTGGGCGTCGCGATTCTCAACCATCCGTCGAGCTTCCGGCACCCGACAACATGGCACGTTCGCACCTACGGTCTCTTTACTGCCAATCCCTTCGGAACGCTCGACAAAGAAACCCCGAACGGCCCGCACACAATCAAGCCGGGCGAGAAATTACAGCTTCGCCATCGCTTCGTGTTGCACAAGGGAACTGCGGAAGAGGCACGCATTGAGGATGCGTATCAGCAGTATCTGGGAAAGAAATAGGCCCTGAGATCATCCCGGATCGGCGCGGCTTGTGTAACTGGAACCAATGCAGCGGGAGGTCTCTGCTATCGAACTTGCTCAACTTCGAATTGGTGAGACGGAGAACGGCAGGGAATGGGGGTTTCGTCAGGTCGCTTTGACATACTGGCTGGGTGACGCGCCCGCAGCTTTCTGCGAGTGTCAACTGGTGAAGCCGAAGCCTTCGGTCGTGAATGTGCCCGCTGGTCTCGTCGAACTGCCGTTTGGCAGATACTTCGCGACGCAGACTGACACGACTGTGAGTCTTGCTACGGATTTCGGAGAACCTTGTGGTGAGATGCAGATGCGTTGGAAGCTGTTCACTCCACGTGTGGAACTTGTTGGAGAGAACGGTCAGCCATTTGGGGCTCTGGACGTCGGGTTTTCTCACCTGCTTCCGTGGGGACGGATTCGATTGCGATTCCCGGAAGCGAAATCGATTTCGCTTTGTCTCCACTCCGAACGGATATGGAACTCAGCGACCTACGATTTGCCTTGGCTTTCGAAGGAACGATTCTTGAAGCTCAGCAAGATGGCGAGTTTTGCAGAGAGTTTTTCGCGTGCCGTGATTATTCACCCCGACAAACGCGAATTGTGGAATCGGACGCGGCCTGTGGGAGAACTCTTGTTTGACAAAGGCTCCCAGCAGCCGAGCCTGACTGAGAATCAACAAGTTGTGTTACTTTTCGGTATCGCCGTATGTCGCGGTCTTCAAATGTAACTTTGCTGGCAAGATTGCGTGCTGTGTCTTAAGCGCGGAGTGCTAGGTCGCGGGTGAAATTCAGTCAGAAGCACGGTTCACCTCGCATCCTGGGAGTGGCCGCCGGTTGAACTGTCTGCTCGGGAACCAGATACTCCCGCCGCTTTAAAGTTGTCTCGCTGTGTCACTGTGTGGCGCTAACTGAACGACGTCAGGAAACAACCAGGAACTCGAACATGAAACTTCGTTTGCTTTCGCTTGTGGTGGCAGTCGTGTGCGGCCTAGCTGGCCCAATGCAGGCCGCTGAAAAGGTCGCGCCCGTGCGTATGGGTTGTGGCATCATGACCTTCGACACCGTTCCTGGTTGGGGACTTGGTGAAGACGGTAAGTCGGTGATTGGCTCCACTCACGGTGGTGTCGTCGTCGACAAGGCTGGCAACATCTACACGAGTTCCAGTCTGGGAGTCTTCGTCTTCTCGCCCGAAGGCAAAGTGATTCGCCGTTTCCTGGGCGATAAGTACAACAACATCCATGACCTGAAGATCGCGTCCGAAGGTGAAGTTGAATTCATCTACGGTGCCCGTAACGCCGCTGGCGAAGGTATTAAGTTCCACTCGGAAACCGGTGACATTGTTCTGAAACTCGGCATCCCCGAGGAGTCCGGCCTGAAGCTCACCAAGTGGAGTCCGACCGCGATGGCGGTTGCTCCCAATGGCGACATCTTTCTGGCCGACGGCTATGCCAGCAATCACATCTTCAAGTTCGACAAGGCCGGCAAGTACATCAAGCACTTCGGAACGAAGGGCAACGGCTTGAAGGAGTTCAACACCTGCCACGGCATGGTGTTGGATACGCGCTACGAGCCGCCGCGTCTGCTGATCTGCGACCGTAACCACGCGCCCAAGGGACGCCTGCTGCACTACGACCTCGAAGGTAACTACATCGACGAAGTGATCACCGGGCTGGGCATGCCGACGTCGGCGGCCGTGCAGGGCGACTACGTGTCAGTTCCTGATCTGCACGGTCGGCTGGTGATTCTGGACAAGAGCAACACCATCATGGCTGTTCTCGGCCACAATCCCGATAACGCTGTGCGCGGCACGAACAATGTCCCGCAAGAGAAGTGGAAGGAAGGTATCTTCAGCGGAACCCACGGTTCTTACTGGGACAAAGACGGCAACCTGTATGTGCAGGATTGGAACGTCTCTGGTCGCATCATGAAGCTGGTGCGCGTGAAGTAGCCTTGGTCTGAGCTTATTAAGAGCGATGAGTGTCCCCGCCCAGATGTGGTCTCGACGGGGACATTTCGTTTATCGAGCCGGCTTGTCTGTCCATTCTTTCTGCGAGCCTTCAACTCGCAACAGGCCGGTGATTTCCTTGCCGTCGCGAAGAAAGATGTAAGCGTCCGCGCCCGGAACGCTATCCCATCGCAGCTTCGCGAGTCCTTGAGCCTTGGTCGGCTTTGAAACTGCCGTGCGGCGACCTTGAGGACCGAGGCCGATCAGCGCGTACTCGTGCGGTCCCGAGCCATCGTCGTTGAGAACTTCTGGCGCGGCAGGTACGGGAACATCGGCACGCTGCATCTCACCGCCCCAAAGCTGCAGCACTTCGGATGGATAGGGCAGCCCGCCACCCCCATAACCACCGCCGCCGATTGACATCATGCCTTGGCCAATGAGTGCGTCGGTCAGTGGTTCGCTGTGCTTGGGTCGGAACGTTTGGAATCGGATGCGGCCGGGATGTGTGCCGCCGTTCCATTGGTCACGTGGAATCTCGGAGAGTTCCATGCCCTCACCCTGAACGATCGCCATCTGTCGCCAGGCGCCGTCGAGCCACACGTTCCATGAGATGTGTCCCGGAGTACGGCGCAACGAACCGTCTCGCTCCAGTGCGTGAAATCGATCATCAAAGGGATCGTCGACTTCGCCCTTGATGAGACGGCTTCTAACCCAGAGCCCACCCGGTCCATCGTGCAATGCCCGCGCATAGATGCCGCGCGGCATCTGATGCTGCTCGTAACCATCCTCCCACGGCTTACCGGTGTCCGAGACAATCAATTCCTTCCGCACAATGAGTCGATCGACTTCCAACTGCTTCACAGGTTCAGGCGGCGCGGCGCTCATCAATCCCCAGGTCGTAGCAACGGAAATGAGTACGGTCGCGAGGCGATCTTTCATGGCGGAGTCCTGATGCTGGCGGTGGCTTCGACGCGGTCAGTAGCACAGATCGATCCGCGAACAACGCCAGATCGACTCCACCATGATGTCTTGCCAGCAGATTCCTACAACCCGCAGCGTGGACCACCGTCGCCTTTAATGTTTCTGGTCGGCTATCGAGGACCTGAGAACGTGGACGTAGTTTGTCACCAATTCGCGACCTTCACTCTCGTCGATCCAGCGCGGATCACGACTCAGCGTGATACTGAGTCGATCGCAGTAGCTCAGAATGACGAACGCCACATGCGTTTGCGGATGCAGTGGCAACAACGCCTCAATACTTTCCAGCGTCATGTTGCCGGCGACTGTGGGGCTGGTCTGCCTTGGTGGAATTGATCCAGCAGTAATGAGAGTCTTCGAGCCGAAA
>CAYLTY010000270.1:0-10911 GCA_964386705.1 uncultured Planctomycetaceae bacterium | reverse complement strand
GTCGATGTGGACTACTTCCAGCCGATGCCTTCGAGTCAGCCTCAGAACGGCTGTGTGTTCGTGGGTGTGCTGGACTACAAGCCGAACGTCGATGGCCTCTGCTGGTTCGCGCGCGAAGTTTGGCCGCATGTGCAACGGCAGCGTCCCGATCAGCGGTTGCGGATCGTTGGCCGTTCTCCCGCGCCGGCCGTGCAAGCACTGACTGAGATTGCTGGAGTTGATGTTGTCGGAACAGTGCCCGATGTGCGGCCTTACTTGTCGCAGGCTGCGGTAGCGGTGGTGCCGTTGCACATCGCTCGCGGTGTTCAGAACAAGGTGCTGGAGGCCTTGGCGATGGGTAAGCCCGTAGTGGCATCGCCCGAGCCGATTGTTGGACTTGATGTAGTGGAAGGCACGCATCTGTTCCGCGCTACAGAACCGAGCGAGTGGATCAACACGCTGATTCGGCTCCTTGATGATGCTGAGTTGCGGCGCGACGTGGGCGCAGCGGGTCAGGCTTACGTGACTGCCAATCATCGCTGGGATCAGTGCCTGGCTTCGCTATCGAGCTTCTTGAATTTGACATCCGCAAAGCCAGGTCAAGTCGCGTTGGAGGCTGCCCGATGAAAGGTCTGTACTTCACGTACCTGATGACGGCTTGCGGTTCGCTGATTTCGTTCATCAGTCCGTTTCATGGACTGCTGGCGTACGTCGGATTTGCGATCGTCAAACCGGAGGCCATGTGGCCATGGGCAGTACCTCCTGGGCGATATAGCCTGCTGATCGCCTTATCCATGTTGATCGGCTGGACCTACACCAAGCGGGCGACTTTCCAACTCGGACAGAGCTGGGGCATCGTGACGGCGCTAGGCGCCTTTTTGGTGTGGTCGATCATCGGAGCGATCGTAGCGCCCAACCAGAAAGAGGGTTGGGAGTTTGTGGAAGGGCTCTTCAAGATTGTGGTGCCGTTTGTGGTCGGGCTCACCACGATCGACTCCGTCGCCAAGCTAAAGCAACTGGCGTGGGTGATGGTGGCCAGTCAGGGCTACGTCGCCTTTGAACTGAATATGGACTACTTCCGTGGGTACAACAGTCTGGCGACCAGCGGCTTTGGTGCGCTGGACAACAACAGTGCCGCGATTGGTCTGGTGACCGGTTTGGGTGTGGCAGCTTTTCTAGGTCTGCGATCAGAGGGATTCTGGCAGAAGACGGTGGCTCTGGGGAGCGCCGCACTAATGGCTCACGCCGTGTTGTTTTCAATGAGCCGTGGTGGCATGACGGCCATGATCGTCAGCGGCGCGACAGCTTTTCTAATCATCCCGAAGCAGCCGAAGCATTACTTGGGTGCTGTTTGCCTGCTCGTGCTTGTGCTTGGAGCGGCAGGTCCTGAAGTCAGGGAGCGCTTTGGTACAGCGTTCTCCAAGAAAGATGGAGAGCGTGAAGCGTCAGCTCAAAGCCGTCTGGATCTATGGCGCGATTGCTGGGACGTGATGCAGAAGCAACCCGTCATGGGCTGCGGTCCGAACCAGTGGCCTCTCATTGCGCCGAACTACGGCTGGCCGCTGGGCAAAGAGGCACACAGTCTGTGGATGCAGACCGGGGCTGAGTTGGGCTTTGTGGGGCTCGGACTGCTTGCCAGTTTCTACCTGCTCTGTATGTGGAAGAGCTGGGTGGTGTGCTGGAAACGAACCATCGTGCAGGACCCTTTCATCAGGACGTGCGCGCAAATGGGTGTGGCGGGACTGACGGGCTTCGTCGTGTCAGCGCAGTTCGTGAGTCTGGAGTTTCTCGAACTGCCTTACTACGTCGTGTTACTTTCAGCCGGGGCGTTGAAGGTTCACAGCGTGCGTCGACCCTTTGAAGACATCGACGCCTACGAGCAGGAACCCGAGGCCGTGCTTCCTGAGTCCTCGCAGTTGGCCATCAGCTATTAGGCCGCGACTGAAGCTGCCATGTTTGCGTACGCCCGCACCCCTCGATCCGACTTTGCGGATGTGTCAGTTCGCCGTGAATCGTCAGGCACTCCATTGGTGCGGTGCATGATCAGCGTGAGAGCATTAAGAACTGGCGTGAACCAGCCACTGAGCCCTCATGCAGGTGCTATGTTTGATTGCCAGTAATGATTTTTGACAGGAGAGGTTGTTACTGACGACCTGCTTGAACCACCGTGCAAGTGGATACGTATTTCAGGTCATCTTGGGGCTCGTATGGCTGATCTGCATCCCGCTTTGAATGGTCGATATATGGCTGTTCGAAGCCTGTTCTTTGCTATTTGGAACAAAACTGTCCGAGCCGACGATGGCAAACGCGCCATTCGAGACTCGCTCGGTGGACTGCTGCATCAGCGGCCGGTCGAACACTTTGCCAGCACCGTCGCGCAGCCGTATGCGGATCTCGGATCTCGCGCCGGTAGCGATACTTCGCAACGTGACGATTTGATCTTTATTACTGCTCGTTTTCGCAGTGGTTCAACGCTGTTGTGGAATTTGTTTCGCCGCATCCCGGGGTGTGTGTCGTACTACGAGCCGCTGAACGAGCGAAAGTGGTTCAACCCGGCCACTCGCGGCGACCATATTGATAACACGCATCGCGAAGTCGATGTGTATTGGCGTGAGTACGAGGGGCTTGAGCATCTGAATGACGTCTGGGATGACTCATGGCCAGAGCACAGCTTGTATTTGCCGGCTGATGCCTGGCAGCCGAACCTGAAGCGTTACATTGAACTGCTGTGCGAGCACGCGGCGGGGCGGCCCGTGTTGCAGTTCAATCGAGTTGATCTACGGGTGCCGTGGCTGCGAGCGAATTTTCCGAATGCCAAACTGATTCATCTGTATCGACATCCGCGCGATCAATGGATGTCGGTGCTTTCGTGTAAAGATGCGTTTCCGCCGAGCGGTCAGATGAAGGACTTCTGGGCGGCCGACAAGTTTTATACTCGCCCCTGGGCAGAGGATCTCAAGTTCCAGTTTCCGTTCCTCGATGAACGGCTGGTCGAGCATCCCTACGAGCTGCACTACTACCTGTGGAAGTTGTCCTACCTCTACGGGAAAGAGTATTCGCACTGCTCAATCCGCTTTGAAGACTTGAGTCTGCAGCCGGAGCGCACGCTCTTTGAGATGTTTGAAGTCTGCGGGATTGATGCGAGTCAGATCGAGCCGTTGCTGTCGGTGATCCAGCCACCGCCGTTTGGCAAATGGAAGGATTATGCCGACGATGCGTGGTTCAAACGGTACGAAAGCCGCTGCGAGGATACGTTGGCGGCGTTTTTTGAGACTCAACCAACTGTTACGGTCGCAACGCCAAAGCCGAGTTTGCCGGTGCAAGTGCACGTCTGACCGTTCCATTTGCCGTGATTAGAAAAGAACCGCGATCCATGCCGCAGCCCGGGGCATAACTTTCGGGGCTGCGGCTGTTGTTTTTCATCAGCCAGCCCGTGTTCCTGTCGTAAACAGGTTCGCGAAATAGTCGTGTAGAGTCGTCATTGCGCGGGCATCATTTCAGAACGACATTCGAGCCATGACCGACCGTAAACAGTCACGCTGGTCCTTAAAGCATCTCATCGCGGCCGTATTCGGTGACAAAGTTATCCCGAGCCCCGTGAAACTGGTGGTCGCTCTGGGCGTCTGCATGGCGCTCACGTTTGTTCTGCTCTCCGATGATCCGTGGAAGATCTTCAAGTGGGTTCCCGTTCGCCCAAGTACGGATCTGCCGGACCGCATCCCCGACAAGGTTTATCACTTCACGGGTTACTTCACGTTGTCGCTGGTTTTCATGTGGTACGCGGCTGCACGCGCTCGCTGGCTCGTGGTGACGCTGGTCAGCTTCGCCTTTCTGCATGCCGGCGTGACGGAGATTCTGCAGGGTTACGTGCCGGATCGCACGACGGATTGGAGAGACTTCGTTGCGAACTCGTTGGGAATCACGCTCGGCACAACGCTTGGTTTGCTGGGACGTCGGTTGGTACTACGCGACGATCCCGAACCGGTGTTGTGGGCTCAGCGTGGCACGGCGATTCAAGGATCAGATCAGGATTACGATCCGCGCGACCCCGCGAGCCGACTGGCTCATGTCTCTGCGGCAAGTTTTCCCACGCGGCAAATTGGCCTAGTTCCAGATGAAGGAATTGCCGAACCGTCCGTGGGGTTTAACCGTGATCATCAGGTTGAGGGCTTCCTGAAGAACTGGAAGGTACGCATCCTTAACTACCGCTTTCTGGGCATTACGGCTTTGACCGGGGCGATCTGCCTCGGAGGCACGTATGTGCTACATGCGTGGCAGGTGCAGAGAAATTCTGGAGTGTTGCTGACCTTGGGCAAGGAAGCGCGTGCTGCGGGTGACCTCGCGAAAGCCAGCGATTTCTACGCCCGCTATGTGGCACTGAAGCCTTTGGATCTAAATGCCTCCGCCGACTTCGGCGAACTGCTGGATGATACACGCAAAGGGCGTCGCGGCATCGGTCAGGTATTCGCTCTGTTCGAGCAGGTGTTGCTGGCTGATCCGACGCGGGAGGATATCCGTCGCAGGCAAGTCAAAGTCACGATGGAGATGGCGCGTTACACCGACGCGCTAGCGCATCTGAAAGTGCTGCGTCAGGCTCGGCCGGATGATGGCGAGCTGGATGTGCTGGCCGGGCAATGCCTGGAAGAGCTCGCGGAATTCGATGCTGCCGCCGAAGCCTATCAATTGGGAATTGATCACTCGCCGGAACTGGTCGATTCTTATCGTCGTCTGGCGATGCTCAATCATGTGAAGCTGGACCGTCGGGAGGTGGCGACGAAACTGCTCGATCAACTGGTTTCGCGGCACGAGAAATCGGCTGCGGCCTGGATTGCTCGCGCCCGGTTTCGTCAGGAGATCGGGTACCTCGACTCGGCTTTGGAAGACATTCAGGTCGCGACGGAACTCGAACCGAAGAACCCGGAAGTGCTGTTGGCGGCGGCGAATCTGGCCTACGATCGTGTGCTGCGAGCTCGAGCTGATGGTCGACCAGCACAGGTTGAACGCATTGTTGCTCAAACTCGCACGCTGCTGCTGAATGGTTTACAGGATCAGCCGAACAATCTTGATCTTGAGTTGCAGTTGGTGCTTTTCGAGTCGCACTTCGGCGATCACGAATCGGCGCTGAAGCGCCTGGAAGCGATCATTAAAGCCAGTCCAAAGGATACGCGGGCTCAGACATTGCTGGCGGATCTGGCGATTGAACGCGGCGAATTTGATCGTGCTCGCAAGACGTTGGATGCACTGCCTCGAACCCCGCAGGCCGATGCATTGCGGCTCTTCTTGGACGGTCGCATCGCGATGGCTCAAGGCAAGTGGGACGCGGCGATCGTCGCGTTGAGTGAAGCCCAGCGCTACCTCGCTGATGATCCGACGATGCTGGAACGTGTTGACCTTGCGTTGGCGCGGTCGCACGAGGCGCTGCAGCAAGTGGAGTCAGAACTCGATGCCTACCGACGGTTGTTGAAAAGCAACCCGACTTCGCTGGTTGGACGCCTTGGTATCGCGGCTTGCCTTTACAAGGTTGATCGCGTTCCTGAAGCGATCGCTGAATACCGTCAGTTGGCCCACATGCCGCAGGTGCGGCTGTCGCTGGCACGATTGTTGACGATTCAGAATCTCCGGCTGGCTGACATCGATCGCGACTGGCGCGATGTGGAGATGCTGCTGGACGACGCTCGTAAAGCTCAGGATGACCCGATTCAGGAAACACTGTTGCGAGCGGAAATGCTCGCGGGCAAAGGTCTGTTTGAGGATGCGCGGCAGTTGCTGGAACGGGCTCGGTCGGAGCAAGGCAGTCGTTTGGAGTATCTGGTGGCGCTGGCTCGTATTGCCGAGCACACTGGAGATCAACAGCAGGCGTCTTTGTGGCTCGCCGAAGCATTTGATGCGGCGGGGAACTCTCAAGAGGCTGAACTCGCGTTGCGCAAGGCGATGCAGTTGGGCGGCGTCGAGAATCCCTCGAAGCTGGCGATGATGCAGTTCCTGATCCGTCAGGGACGCGAGGCGGATGCAGCCAAGCTCTTCCAAGAAGTCGGACCGAAGCTTAGTCGTCTCGAGGTGGCGAGGGCGTATGCCCTGTTCGGCGACCTGGCGCGATCGGTTGCTTTGTATCAAAAGGAATTGGCTGACAGTCCAGAGAGACTCGAAGTTCTGCAAGGGCTGGCGGACCTCTACTTGAGGAACGGTGCTGGCCGTCGTGCAGAACCGTTGCTGCGACGCATAATCGCGAAGTCGACTGAGTTTCCCGCTTCAGCGGTACAAGCAGCACGCCGCCAGCTGGCAGTCTCGCTGGCGGGGCAGGGCGATTACCGGGCCTTTCAGGAGTCGCTCAAGCTGCTGGATGCGAACTCGCCGGACGGTGCCGGTACGTCGGAGGATCAGCGGGCTCGAGCTGCTGTTTTGGCGACTCGTCGCAATGACGTTGATCGGGCAGGCGCGATTCAGATTCTTGAAAGACTCGACGATCACGATCTGTTGTTGCAGAAAGATCGTTGGTTGCTGGCACGGCTTTATGACGAAGCGGGTAACTCGAGTCAGGCAGCGACGCAGTTTGAACGGCTGTTGAAATCCGCTGGCGATAACACGGCTTGCTTGCGCGAGTATCTTGATTATCAGCTCAATGAAGGCAACCTCGCCGCAGTCGAGGCACGGCTGCCGCGTTTGCAGGAGCTGGCACCGTCGGATGCTCTAACGGTGCGCTTGACGGCTCGCTGGTTGGCCGCGAAGGGCGATAATGCCGCAGCTCTGAAGACCCTTGCAGATCATGCGGCCACTGGCAGCAGCCCTGCCAAGAAGGCGGCGCGACTGATTCTGGCATCGGAAGTTGCCGAAGAACTGAGCCAAAAGCATGAGGCCGACGCGAAGGGATTGTTATCAGCTTCGGAGAAGTTTTTGCGTGACGCGGTTGCGGTCGATCCCGCTCAGAGTCAGACGTTGATTGCGTGGCTCGTTCGTCAGCAGCGGGCATCAGATGCGTTCAATGAACTGGATCGACTCTGGCAGCACGCATCGCCCGAAGTTGCCGCCGGCGTGTCACTCAGTGTGCTCGCTGAGTTACCCCCGTCAGCGGAGCGTGTTGCTGTGATCGAAACCCGAGTGGTCGGTGCGTTGGCCAAGAACGCGAAATCAAAGGCGTTGAAAGTGTGCCTGGCCGATCTGAAGTCGCTGAGCGGCAAGGTCGACGATGCGTTGAGTCTGTATCACGAAGTTCTTGAGAGCGATCCCGAGAACCTTCCGGCACTTAATAACCGAGCTTGGCACCTGGCTCTGCGGAATGAACATACCGACGAGGCGCTGATGCTGATCGAACGCGCAATCTCAATTGCGGGGCCAGTCGGTCAATTGCTTGATACACGCGGTTGTGTCTACCTGGCTCAACACAATTCGCGTCGAGCGACACAAGACCTGCAGGCGGCTTTGGCAGAGACGCCCGCTGCGACTACTTATCTGCACTTGGCAGCGGCGCACTGCAACGCGGGCGAATTCTTGAAGGCGCGGGCATCCTTGGATAAGGCAGAGCAGGTTGGTCTCAAGAAGACCACATTGCACCCTTTGGAAGCTGACTTGCTGGCCAAGGTGACTGCGAAACTAGTTGCTGAGAAGTTCTGATTGGGATGTTATTTCTCGAGGTCCGCGACGATCGACTTGCGGGCCTCGTCAAGGTCGAACTTGGCGTAGTGTGGCAGTCGCTTCTGTTCGAGACTGAGGAGCGTCGCTTCTGGCGAGTTCGGTTTCGCCGCGATCTTTTGCTCGAACTCGGCCTGCTTGTCCTTCACGGCCTGACGCCCGGCTTCAAATGCGGCTCTAGCTTCGTCGCCGAGTGCTGCCACTTCCGTATCAAGCGCCTTCAGAACGGCTGCATCCGGGCGGCGCGGTTCATCTCCGATCAAAACCGCGAAATCTCGCAGCCGACCGGCGAATTCCAATGCCCGCTTGGCCGCGGCATCCAAACCCGGCATTTCAGGATCCGGGGATTTCAGCTTGGTACACAAGCGAGTGAGTTCGTTGATGGCATCGCGATAACGTCCCGAGTAGCTGTGCTGCCAAGCCAGAGCTTCGTAGCTGAGCCGACGGTCTGGGTGCGAAAGCTTCACTTGCTCAAAGTACTTGATGGCTTCCTTGTCATCGTTGCGGACCTTCAAACGTACGACCGCGTAAGCCAGTTTCGCTTCGGGTTCGTCACCCAGTATCTGGCTGGCTTGCAGTAGTTGACTGGCGAGGGCCCCGTCGATGGCTGGAGTGAACTTGGTGAGCGACCAGTTGTTGGCCAGCAGCTTCTGCACAGCGTCTTTGCCTTGCGGGCTGATGCGGCTCTTCGGCGGCGGTGTGTCGTCAGGCACGAAGAGCACCGGGGTTTGCGTCAGCGGCATCCGGCCGCCCTTCGGCGTCAACTGAATCTCGGCCATCTGCCCTTTGAGGTGATCAAACAGCTCGGTCGGCTCCAGATGCACGTCGCGGTTCTTGTCGCCTTTGCCTGAGTAGGCTTGAGCTACATGCCAGCCGAACGCCCCATGTTTGCGTTCGGTCAGAAAGAGGCCGCGCTGATCGGTGCGGCAACTGGCGATGGCGAACGTCTTGCGAAAGACCCCCGGATCGGTCTTTGGTTTCACGGCTTCCAGTAACGTCGCGGAGGCCGGCTGCTGTTTCAGATCCTGACCTTCGCCCAGATGGCTGCAGTCCAGCAGCAGTAGCTTTTCGCCAGCAGGGCATTGTTCGAGTTGTTCGCGTAGCCAGCTCAAAGAGATACCCGACTCACGCAGGCGGCTTAATGAAAAATCCTTCGCCGCGTAGTACGGCTGGCCTTGATCGTCGACGTACGCATGGCCGACCAGATACACGATGAGTTCGCTTTGGGCGTTGGTTTTCTTCAGCCAGTCTGGCAGTGCTTGTGTGATTCGAACGCTGGTTTCGTCGGACAGGAATAACGTGTGCTCGGGCGAGCACGCATATCGATTCATGAGAGTCGACTGCACTAACTGCCCATCGGCTACCGCGTGCGGCAGTTTTGACAGGGTGTTGTCGTCATAGGCTTGGTTGGCGATGACAATCGCGAACCGATTGTCGTGGACCGGGCGGACCGCATCGACGACTGACACTTTCACCTGCTCGGCGGCACTGTCATAGGTGAGCTGCAGTTGATCGTTACGTCGCAAGTCGGTCACTGTGGCAGGCTGGCCGTCGATGGTGACCGCCGTTTCGTTCTCGATAAGAAACGATTTACGGCTGCCCTTTTCGTCATTGATGGTCAGTGAGTTCGCGGCGAGGTTGAGATCCAGCAGCGAACCCTTCAAGAGCGACAAACGCAGAGCGTGTACTTCAACGACTTCCCGATGATGCGTGAGCGTGACTCGGTCACCCGCGCGCAGATCCGCAACTTTGAGCAGCTTGCCTTCGACAATCTTCTTGCCGTTGATGGTGACTTCGCATTCCTTCGCGGCGTCCAGTTTGACGAGTTCCGCCTTGGCCTGCCGCTGCACTTCGATTGTCACTTCGCTCGGGGTGACGTCTCTCAAGAAGCCATCGAGCTTGCGGCGTTGCAGGGCTTCGATACGCGTTGCGACGCGCGCTCCGACCAGTTTGGCATCCGGAATGTGTTGAACGACAACGCGATCATCCTTGCCCAGTTCATCGAGCCTTGCGGGGTCGCCGTTGATCGTGATCTCGGTGCGGCCGTCGGTGCGCAGTGTCAGCAGACCACGCTGTGCGCCTGACGTCTGTGCGATGCTGAGTTGCCCAATCCCAGGTTGCAGTTCCGTGACGTCGCCCGTGCTCTCATCAGGTCTCGCGACCGCAATCTCCATTCGCGAGCGGCCCTCTTCGTCTTTGCTGCGCTTGATGACAAGTCGATCGCCAGGCTTCAGTTCGCGCGGTGTGATGTAAGCGGTTTCGTTGAGCAGAATCTTCGGCGAGCTGCCGAGCTTGATCTCCGTCGGTATCCCTTCGCCGCCGGTTTCCACGACGATCATGTTCTCTTCGACGATCACATGCCGCAGGATGCCTTGCTCCGGCATCGTGACTTCAACCGACTTGTCTTTCGGCTTCTCCCCGCTGGGCATGAACAACATGCCGATACTCATCAGCGCGCTGAGCGAGAACGCGGCGATCGCAATCGCCCGCTTCTTTTTGTCAGGCTGCGCTGGCAGATTGTCGTCGCCGCCAGTCTTGATGATCTTCACGTCGATATTCAGGTCGGACAAAGCTTCGTCGGCTGACTGATAGCGTTTCGCTGGATCTTTCTCGCAGAGCTTGTTGACGACCGTGGCCAAGTCGTCAGGAACGCCCTGCAGGACTCGATGTACTTCCGGCAATCGACGGTCTCGCGCGGCGTGCCACATCATCCAGGCGATCTGCTTATCACGACCGAACGCGCTCAGGCCCGGGAAGAGGCTTTCAAAGTTCGGACCGCACATCAATTCGTACGCGGAGAAGCCGAGCGAATACAGATCGCTCGCCGGGCCAACGTCGCCGTATTCGTCCGAGACGGTTTCCGGCGCCATGTACTTGGTGGTCCCCTTCAAGAGGCTGCCGTCTTCATCGCTGACGCGCCGAGCCAAGCCGAAGTCGCCGATTTTGATGCGCTTGCGGGCATCGACCATCAAATTGCTGGGTTTCACGTCGCCGTGCACGATGCCGCGCGCGTGCAGATACTTCAAAGCCCGCAGGGTGTGTGCCAACGTGGTGCGGACAGACGTGAGATCGAGCGGTTCCTGCCGGATGCGTTCGGCCAGATTCCCCTGCATCAGTTCCATGATCAGCCAGCCGCGTTCGCGGTCGATATCATAGAACGTGACGATGTTTGGATGCTGCAGAGAGGCCAGCAATTGGGCTTCGTGCCAGTAGCGGGCGGTCTGCTCAGGCTGCCGCAGGTACTGTTCGTGAATCTGCTTGATAGCAACTTCGCGACCGAGTTCCTTATCGCGCGCACGATAGACC
>CAYLTY010000269.1:0-10952 GCA_964386705.1 uncultured Planctomycetaceae bacterium | reverse complement strand
ATGAAGTCTCCCTTTCAAAACAAGCAGTACGGCCAAAGAGGAGCCTCGGTCTGCGAGAAATATCCGCACGACGCCAAGCATCTGGATGACTTCGCCTTCATCAAATCATTGCATAGCGAATCCAACGACCATGTGCCGGCGCTCTATCAGATCAATACGGGCATCGCGCGTCCCGGCTTTCCGGCGGCCGGAGCGTGGGCGACCTATGGCCTCGGCAGTGAGAATCAGAACCTTCCGGGCTACGTCGTGCTCGGCAACAACCAGGGAATCAAGGGCGGGCCTCTGAACTGGCACGCGGGCTTTCTGCCTTCGACGTACCAGGGAACGCTCTTCCGCCCCGAAGGAAATCCAATCCTCAATCTTAACCGGCCAAACGACGTGACGCGTGAGGATCAGCGCCGGCAACTCGACTTACTCGCACGACTTAACGCCGAGCACTTGCAGGCGCGACCTGGTGAGGCGGAGCTGCTGGGCCGGATTCAGTCGTTTGAGCTGGCCTATCGAATGCAATCCGAAGCGATCAGCTTGGTTGACTTCAAACAGGAATCCCAAGCCACGCACCAGATGTATGGATTGGATCGCAGCGCCACGAAATCGTATGGCTCGAAGTGCTTGCTGGCTCGCCGGCTGATCGAACGCGGAGTGAGATTCGTGCAGGTCTATAGCGATGGCGAATGGGACGCGCACAGCAATCTCAACGCCAACCACACTGGACACTGTCTGGCGACCGATGTTCCCATTGACGGCTTGCTGACAGACTTGAAGCAACGCGGTTTGCTTGATTCGACACTGGTCATTTGGGGCGGCGAGTTCGGTCGCATGCCGGTTTCCCAAGGTAAAGACGGTCGCGATCACAATCCGCAAGGCTTCATCGCCTGGATGGCCGGCGCTGGCATCAAAGGTGGCACCAGCCACGGCGAAACCGACGAGATCGGCTACCGCGCTGCCGTGGATCCCGTCACCGTGCATGACCTACACGCCACGATGCTGCATCTGCTCGGTCTGGACCACAAGCAGCTCACGTATCTGCATAACGGCCGCCGCTACCGCCTGACCGACGTCGCAGGCAACTTGTTGACGAAGATTCTGACGTGACGCTTGTGGGAAGCTGCACGGCTGCCTGAATCACTTTGATCTTCGTGGGCAGAGACGCTCAAAGTGGTGATGCGCCACGCGGACTTCGCAACAACGGAAAAGCACCACGGGCTTTTCGCTTGGCTCAAGCGGCAGTTGATGAAGTTCAAGCGAAGCTGGCTGCTCAAACCCCTGCATTAGCGGGGCGATTGATGGGGGAAAAGCAAAAGCTCCCCAACTGAGTGCTGAGGAGCTTCTGAAGTTAAAGGCTTTGCTAAATTCGCTTTAGCGAAGTACACCCGGAGGGATTCGAACCCCCAACCCTCGGTTCCGAAGACCGCACCATTCGGATGCCAAATCAGGCTATAAGAAACTCACAAGCGTCAGCAAATACATGAGTTACGAAAAATGAACTCACCGCTCCGGCTTACTCTGACTTTCTAAATTTTACTGCCGGTTACGTCATCTTGCTACGGATTCCGTGCCACAATCTGTGCCACTCGCATTGGCGACCCAATGGGAGCAATGAAGCCGCTTGAAGCAACGAAATCAGCTCGGTAGCCCGCCTGAGTGGAATTGAGGGACGGCGCTAATGAGAGTCTTCGAGTCAAAACGATGGCGAAGCGAGTTAGTGAGCATCCCCCTGTGGAGATCGAGCCTTACCTCCGATCAATGGGGTGATGTTTGAACGCAATGCGGTGCAGTGGCGATCTTTTTCATGGTGTGATCGTCACCAATCACTGCCTTCAGTTTGCCGCATGAACAGTGCCCTGGCTGCCCGGTTCTGTTGAAGAAGGCGACGCAGCTAAAGTCGATCCATGCAGCTTTAGCCAGCGGGCGCGTCGCACCCAGTAGAAGCGGACGGGCAGGAATAGATCGACGACTTCATCGGAGATCAGCAGGCCACCGAGTACGGGTAAGGCCATTGGAGCAAGGATTTCTCCACCCACGCCCTTCGCGAAGACCATTGGAAAAATGGCGATGATGGCCACTCCTTCGGTCAACAGCTTTGGTCGCAGACGATGAACAGCGCCTTCAATGACTGCTTGTCGCAGTTCTTCGAGCGAAGCGATCTTTTCCAGTCCGCCCCGTTTGTCGATCGCTTCGCGCAGATAGACCAGCATGATGATGCCAGTCTCAGTAGCCATGCCGAAACAGGCGATAAAGCCCACCCACACGGCGACACTGAAATCCATCGGCGGCGTTTCCCAGCCGTTCATGATCTTGGGGAACAAGTACATGAAGAACGCGCCACCAGCCAATGCTTCGGGTACGGCTAGCATCATCAGTGCGGCGTCGGCGAGGTCATGGTAGGTCAAGTAGAGAATCACAAAGATCAGCACGATCACCACGGGGAATACAATCCGCAGTGTGCGAGCGGCTCGAACTTGATGCTCGAATTCGCCGCTCCATTCGATATGTACGCCTTCCGGCAGTGTCACCTTCTCAGCGACGACGCGTTGTGCTTCACCCACGAAGCCTACGATGTCGCGGCCTCGTACGTTGAGTGTCACATAATTCAGCAGTCGACCGTTCTCACTCTTGATCATGGCCGGACCTTCGACGATGCGAACCTCGGCGAGCGCACTCAAAGGAATCAGTGGTTGCGCACGGAGGGCATGGGCCGGTGAAGCTGAGTGAGAATCGTCCGGGACGGTCGGGGCGGTGATTGATTCTGCCGTCGCAGCCGAGTCGGTCTTGGAGGACGACATCGGCGTGCTCTTACCCGACGAACCGCTCATAGCGCCGCCCATCGCCGATCCGGTGGAGAGCGACATACCGTTGGAACTGACGAGGAGCTTGCGAATGCTTTCTTCGTCTTCGCGATTCACGCGGGCATAGCGAATGCGGACGGGGAACCGTTCGCGTTTCTCAACGGTGTAAGTGACCGTGCGACCTGCCAGCGCAACTTCAATTTCGTTCTGGATGTCTTCGACGCTGATGCCGTATCGAGCGGCAGCTTTGCGGTCGATGTCGATCTGCAAGTAACCCTTGCCCATGATCGGAGCGGCGATGGCATCACGTGCTCCGTTGATTGGTTTGAGTGCGGCTTCCACGTCTTTGCAAACGCGGTCAATCGTTTCAAGGTCGGGTCCAAAGACCTTCACGCCGATGTCCGTTCGCACGCCTGTTGAAAGCATTTCGATGCGATTGATGATGGGCTGCGTGAAGATGTTGCTCCAGCCAGGCACTTGCAGCACGCGACTCATCTCGTCATCAACGAGATCACCTTTCGGTCCCGTCTTCCGAGGCCAGAAGAAAACATCCTTGCGGAATGCAGGCAGCAATTCGTCGCGTAATTCCTGCAATGATCCGGCTGCGGCGTGTAAGGGCGACGGAGAAGAGTGCGGGAGTTGGGATTGCAGAGAAGCATCGGCGAACGCTTCTGCTTCAGCGGCATGTGGGACGTCAGCGAGCAAGCCAGAGCTACGGGCGACTCGCACGACTTCTTCGAGCGCATAGCCTAGGAATGCTTCGGACCCGTAATCCGCGAGTTCCCAGTTGAGATGATGAACTCGCTCAGACCACAGCCGCGTTCGCTCAGCCACGACCGCCCGCAGGACGGCCCCCGAGAACGTCAGACGCTTCTCGCCCATGCCTTCTTGAATGCTGCGCCAAACGGTGACCGCCACCGATTCCTTGAGTTCGAGTGCAGCCACAAGGTCACTCAGATGGCCGTCTTGTTCGAGTTGTCGAGCGACGTCGCGAACGAGATCCGTGACGTCTTCCAGGGCCGGCGCTTCCACCAGCCAGTACCCGTAGCGTGAAACGAAATCGTCCATCACCAATACAGGGTCAGTAGAAAGAGAACCGTTCTCCTTCCACTTACGCAGGCAGTCGTCGATCGCGAAGCGAACTAGCTGCGGAGCAAGTTCTCTCTCGAACTCCGAGTACCGCAGCAGGGCCAGCTCTCGCATGGTCTCATCAAATCGCTCGATTGCCTTCTGCGTCGCGTCGTTGATCAGCGTCTCACGACCGTCGTGCGATTTCGAGTGCCCAACGAAGCCGCGTTCTTCGAGCGCGGTCAGCACGCGAGCGGCTTGCTTCGCGGCATCGGGATACCGGATGACGCGCTTCGGCCAAAGGTCTTTCGGACGAAAGTTTACGAACGTCTCCACCATATCTAGTGGTGCTGGATCGGTTGGTGTGTCGGCTCGACCGGCCTTGCCAATGACTGATTCCACTTCGGGGAATCCGCGCAGGAGGGCGTCCCGAGCTTTGAGGTCGTCCGCAGATTGCGTGACGCTGGCGCGCGGCACGGTGATTGGCATATCGAGCGTAGTTCCTTCGTCGAGCGCAGGCATGAACGCCACGCCGATCTTTGGAAACTGGTAGGCCCACAGACCGATCCATAACAGGCTCGCGAGTGACAATACCTGCCAGTGCCAACCGCGCGTCGAGAGCACGGTCAAAGACGTGACCACCGCGAACACGGCGAGAAACGTCGCCCGCCACGCAACCTCAGACGCTCCTTGCCCGATGATCGCTTGGAGCGGAAACATCCCGGCCGCGAGCACTAGCAGTACCGCGAAAGCCCACATCACAAGGTTTCGGCGCGGCAAAGCCCATGTCAGCAGAGGGCGGTAAATATGGATGAAGCTACGGACGATCCAGTTCTCTTCTTCGCTGCGCAGATGACCTTTCAGGAACGTCGGGATCAATGCAGGCACGACGGTCACGGAGATGATTGCCACGCCGATCATGGCGAAGCTCTTGGTGAAGGCGAGTGGATGAAACAGTTTCCCTTCGCGACCGCTCAGCATGAAGACCGGGATAAAGGACAGCAGCATAATGAGCACGGAAAAGAAAATCGGTCGGCCTACTGTGCGACACGCAGGGATGACGAACTCACGAATGTCGCCGGTGACTTTGCGGTCGCCGAAGTGCTCTTTGAGGTGATGCGTCGCGTTCTCGGTCATCACGATGGCTTGATCGACCAGAATACCAATCGAGATCGTCAGGCCGGCCAGCGACATGATGTTGGCTTGGATGTCGATGATGTGGAACGTCCTCAACAACCACATCATCAAGAACGAAAAAAGGACGGCCAGCGGCAGCGTGACACAGATCACGAACACACTGCGAAAGTGCATCAGAATCAGCAGAATCGCGACCGAAGCAATCAGCATTTCGTGCCACATGACTTCGGCCAGCGTATGGATCGCGCCGTGAATAAGCCGCGTACGGTCATAGGCTGGGACGATATGAACACCGGGTGGCAGGCCGGGTTGTAATTCTTGAATCTTCTCTTTGACGACTCCGGTCACTGCGAGCGGGTTCTCGCCGTGACGCATCAGCACGACACCGCCGGTGACTTCATTGCCGTCCTTCTCCAGCACGCTGCGACGGAACTGAGTGCCAAGCTGCACGCTGGCGACGGTTCCCACATAAATCGGCGTGCCCCTAATCTCACGAATGACGGTGTTCTCGATGTCTTCCTTACCGCGAATCCAACCGACACCGCGCACGATGTACTCAGCATTGTTCTTCTGAATTACCCCTCCGCCTGAAGGTAGATTGCTCTTGCCTACTGCTGCGTAGAGTTCGCCTAGCGTCAGGCCGTAAGCCCTCAGGTCTTCCGGTCGGACGTCAATCTGGTACTCGATGGGCGTACCGCCCACGATGGCGACGTCCGCGACACCCGGAGCCGCGTTGAGCTGTGGCGCGATGTAGAATTTGTTGAGCGCCCACAAACGGCCTGAATCCAATGGATGCGCAGCATCGGACTCGACCGTGTACCAGAAGACTTGGCCGAGTGCTGTGGCATCAGGAGCGAGATACGGCACGACCCCCGGCGGCAAGAATGTATTGGCTTGCGCGAGCTTTTCGGTCACTCGCTGCCGTGCGAAGTAAAAGTCGATGTCGTCCTCAAAGATGATCGTAATCATCGAGAAGTTGAACTCGGACGACGATCGCACGGCGCGAACTCCGGCTAGTCCTTGCAGCTTCCGCGACAGCGGGTAGGTGACTTGATCCTCGATCTCGCGTGGACTGCGGCCCATCCAGTCCACAAACACGATGACCTGGTTCTCACTCAAGTCTGGAATTGCATCGACGGGTGTGTTGATCGTCGCATAGATAGCCGCCACGGTTAGAGCTGCGGTCACAATGAGCACGAGGAAGCGATTGCGAATCGACAGCTCGATGAGTCGTTCAATCACGACGGCCTCCTGACAATGCCTTGGCCTTCGTGACCGTCTGTTCTGGATTCTTCAACGCGGTCTCCCGGCAACTGGAGCAGCACACGAAAACCGGCTGGCCATCTATCATCAATTTGACAGGTGGTCCCATTGAGCCGAGTCGGTTCTTTTCCAGGACCGCACAGAATCGTTGAGCTTCCGCGAGCTTTCGATCATCTGATTCGAGCTTGGCGAGCGCGGCTGTGATCTTCTGCTCTGCCAGAGACGCCGGAGTTTTGGTCTCCGCAGGAGTTGAGGTTTGAAGTTGCTTGGCTTTTTGCGATGTGGCGGACTTGTTGGACAGGGCTCGGCCTTCACAACCTTCGCAGCACAGAAACACGGGCTGGCCATCCACCATCAATTTGACGGGCGTCCCCATAGAACCAAGTCGGCTCTTCTCCAGCACCACACAGAATTGCTGAGACTCTGCCAGCTTCCGGTCATCAGGTGCCAGTTTCGCCAGAGCGTCCTTGATTTCTTGCTCGGCCTTCGGGTCCTTCGCAATGGCTTTGTTTGGCGCAGCGGATGGCTTGCGGGCTCGGAACTCTTTCACTTTGGCAAGTGTTGCAGCGGGGTCCGACAGCGCGTTGTCTTTGCAGCCTGCACAGCACAAGTACACGGACTCACCACTCACCGTTAGCTTGATCGGAGCGCCCATTGAACCTAACTGGTTCTGAGTGAGCACCGGGCAAAAGCGTTGTTTTGCAACAGCTTCTCGATCCGCTGTTGAGAGCTTCGCCAGCACAGCATTGAGCTTCGCGTCCGTGTCTTCCGGAGTTGTCGGTCGGACGGTCGCCGGGCTGTTCTTGCCGCCACTACCACCAAAATAGATTGAACCAGCTGAGGGATTGAGTCGTGTCTCCGCATCCACAAGGAACGAGCCGGAACTCACGATCTTGGTCTCGGGCTGTAAGCCTTCAAGTACTGGTAGGTACTGAATGCCGTCAGGTCCCATCATCTTTGGACCGAGTTTGACCAGCACGCCTTCAAACACTCCTGGTTCGGCTTCGCGATAGACGATCTTTTGGCTGCCAGTGTCGATCACTGCCCCGTCCGGTACTGCTAACAGTTCGCCGAGCTTTAGCCGCTCGTAGCGCTCGCCATCACTTGCATCAAATCCCGAGAGCAATGCCCAACGCTCCGGTGGCACCTGCAATTTGACGGTAGCTGTGCTGCCGGGTCGCAACTTGTGCTTGGGGTTATCGAGCTCAAACCGCACCGTCACGGTGCGAGTCTGCTGGTCCACATGCGGGTACACGAAGGTCAACAGACCATGAAACTCTTCATTAGGCATTGCCTTCGTGGTGGCCGTGACGGGCAAGGTCGCAGCCAGATTGTTGCCATTGGTATGGGTCAACTCTTCCGGCAAGAACAGCAAGTCGTCCTCATAAATCTGAGCTTGAATCCACACCGTGCTGAGGTCCGCAACATCGAACAGCGGCATGCCCTGTTGGACGTACTGGCCTTCCCGGACGTATTTGCGGATGACGTGCCCATTGATCGGCGAACGAATCGTCAAGTGTGTGTTGGCGGTGCCGCTCTTCAGAATCTCATCGATCTGATCGTCGCTGATACCGAGCAGTTGTAACCGCGTGCGCGTGCTGTTGATTAAGGCTTGGTTGTTGGATTTTTGCCCGTCTAGCAGGCTCTTTGTGGCAACCACCATCTCAGGACTGTAGATCGAAGCGAGTTCGTCGCCCTCATTGACCATGCGACCCGTTTGGCTGACGAATAGCTTGTCGATCCGCGCGTCAAAGCGGGCCGAAATGCTGCGCTGACCGCTCTCATTGAACTCGATATAGCCCACTGCCGAAATCTCCTTCGTCAGCGGCACATAGCGCACTTCCCAAGTTTGCACGCCCGCCAGCACGATTCGATACGGCGACAGTTGCACGCGGCTGACCACTCCCGCCGGTAACAGCTCGACCGTCCCGTCGCCCTTCTTTCGTTTTGACAACGGCATGAAGCAGACCGGGCATTTGTCTTTGGAATTGTCGCGAACGACCGAAGGGTGCATGGGACAGAACCACTCCACATCGCCCTTCGCCGCATCGGCAGTGATGGCCGGACGCGTCCACTTGTCGTAGTAGGACAGCAGCAAATCCCACTGTGTGATGAGGACTCCAATCAGGGCCAAAATGCCGATGAACCTCAACCGCGCCAACTTCACCAGCACGATGAAGTCGAACCACCACCACCACTTTCGCCAACCTTTGAGATGCGGAGGTGCTCGCAAGCCACCTTCGTCGTTCGTAAGGGACGCTGACTCAACGTGAGGTTCGCCGGGGGTATTATCCGACATCGTCGTTCTTTCTGCTCATCACCGCCAAAAAGCGGCAGCCGAGACGCAAGCCAGCTCAGGAAATGGTGCTAACAAACCCGCCAACCAGGTTCGGCTGCCGCCGTACGAAATAGCTCATTGGCCAGACTGCGCCGTTAGTAGTGCGTGGCTTTGATGCCTGCTTCAGCCAAGGCTGCAATGAGCTTTTGCGACGTGAGTCCGCCTTTCGCCTCCAAACGGATACCCACGCCGCTTTGAGCCTTGTAGATCGCCACTTGCTTGACCCCCGGCTGCTTGCTGAGAGTCTCTTTGAGCGAGTTCCATGCGGCATCGTCCTTGTCTTTCATGCCGGGTACCTTCAAGGCCAGCCACCCTGCATACTGCATATCACCGCCCATCATGTGAGGCGTTTCTGCGATCAGTTGCGAGAGTCGCTGGCTCGGAACGATCACTTCATCGAATTCAATGATCGCGTTCTTGGTGTTCCAATCGACCTTCGCCGACTTCACGCCTTTAACGCTTCGCAACGACTCTTCGACCGTCCGCGTACAAGGCGGGCAATGCAAACCAGTGATCAAGAAAGTCGCCTTCACGACTTCCTGTTTCTTCCCGACCGCGGATTCCGATTTGGTAGGCGGCTCATCTGAATGGGCGAAGCTCAGGCCAACGAGCGTCGCTAGCCCAAACACGAGTGTTGGGAATTTCATGCGACCCCTTACAAGAAAGAGTTTCGTGGGAACACAAGACCTCGCGGCCAGAGAGAACTCTGGCCCGAGGTGCCATCAGAGCTAACGCCGCAGGAAATTAGTCAACGCTGTACTTGCGAGGGTCGGTCTTCAGACGCATATAGCTCGGTCTGTAAGACGGAGCCGCGTTCCGATACGACGGAGCAACAGCGCGATACGCAGGGGCGGGCATCGCTGGGTCATAAGAGAATCGGCGATAGGTGCTCGCATCGGCTTGTGGAGGTGCCGCTGGTGGCATCGGAGCCACATTGTCCCCTGACCCTGCTGGCATGGGTGCTGGAGTCATTGCGGGAGCGCAGCTTGATGCGCAACTCGTCGGAGCGCACGACTGCTGAACGCAACAACGGTTGCCATTCGCATGAGCAACTTCGACTGTGCTCAGACCGAACGCACCAGCCAACAAAGCGATTGAGAATAACTTCAACATGATCAATTCCTTCACAGGATTGGTTTCTAAAAACTCGACGAGGCCACGCAGGAAGCGACACGTGCGCTTCCGAAAATAACTCCGGCCTCTCGCAAACGGGGCAGCGTCATTCGCCGAACTTGTTCGGCGATGATGCCCGTCAGAACACGACGTAGAGGAACTGCTCAGGCTTTGGGAGAACCTCAAAGCGCATTTGCATCGACACAGCGTCGAAGGGCAGTTCGCAACTCAGATGAGCCGCGTAACGAGCGCGACTTCCTATAGCCAAAGTACCGACAATGGCATCTTGGGCGGAAATGGGTGAAGGCAGAAGCAGCATGCCCTCAGTACACAGCGGGGTCTCATAAAGACCGGCTTAGAGCAGAAATCGCTGTAGCTGCACGAGTTGTACTCGCGGCGGTCCAGAGTTCACGACATAAACTGGATGATCGAGAACTGCTGGGAACAAGCTCAACGAAACGCTGTGTGGCAGTGCCACAATGTCGACATCGAATTCGGCTCTGACAGTCTCTTCTGCCATCATCGGCAAGAGCGTCAGCGGATGACAACAGCCCTGGTCGTGGTCAGCATTTGAGCAAGCAGAATCCACGGCACGTTTTTCACCGCCGCAGCACGAATGCTTGGCACTGCTCTTTGCCGCGGCCTTGGCTGGGCAATTCGCACAACCGAGATGGCCAAGCTGTGCGCCGTGTACTGCATTCGCGCGGCCCGCTCCTCCCGTGCAGAACGGCTCGAAATGTCCGTCCGCACACAGGCAACCCGCCATCGTGCGACCGCTGAAGATCGTCAGCGGCATCATCGCCAGCACAAGGCAGATTCGTAGCATTTTGCGGAGTCGCTGCATGAGCATTTCTCTTGGCCAACAGGCAAGTCGCATCGACCAAACTGGAAGATATCTTCGAAGCCTGAAATGCCAACCACCGATTAGGGGTTAAGGGCAATTTCCGCCGAACTGAATCACCCTCGCTGCGGGCTTGTACGAAGCTACGGGCCGAATTGTTGAGTCAGATCGCAGTCAGCCAACTGATGGAATGACCTTTTCCGAAAGCTCAGCACTGGAATCATATCGCAAATCCACGTCGCGGGATGACGGCAATTTGGGAGAGCTGTGCCGGTACGAGCGACATTTCTAGCGCCCGAATCATGGAATCCCGATAACCCGAGCGAGGTGCTAACTCTCGCAGAACACTCGTTCTGCGATTTAACCCGCCAGGTGCAAGCCAGCACGTTTCGCAGGGAGGCGA
>CAYLTY010000268.1:0-10995 GCA_964386705.1 uncultured Planctomycetaceae bacterium | reverse complement strand
CCTGGAACGCCGCTATCCATCTTACGGTAACATGGTGGCTCGTGACGTGGCTTCCCGAGCTGCGCAAGAGCGTTGCGATGCGGGCTTCGGCGTCGGCTCCAGCAAGCTGGCCGTGTACCTGGACTTCAAGCACGCCATCGAACGCGACGGTGAAGCGGTCATCCGGGCGAAGTACGGCAACCTCTTCCATATGTATGAGAAGATCACCGCCGAAAACCCCTACAAAGTTCCGATGCGAATCTACCCCGCCGTGCACTACACGATGGGCGGCCTGTGGGTGGACTACAACCTGCAGAGCTCGGTACCGGGCTTGTTCGTGCTGGGCGAGGCGAACTTCTCCGACCACGGAGCCAATCGCCTCGGTGCTTCGGCTCTGATGCAAGGTCTGGCTGACGGCTACTTCGTCATTCCGTACACGATCGCGGATCACTTCGGAAAGAACGCCTCGAAGCTTGGCAAGATTGGTGACGATCATCCGGCTGTGAAAGAGGCCGTGAGTGCGGCGACTCAACGCATCAACACGCTGCTCAACACGCATGGCACCAAGTCGGTGGACAGCTTCCACCGCGAGCTGGGCGCGATCATGTGGGACAAGTGCGGCATGGCTCGTAACGACGCAGGCTTGCGTCAGGCCGCTGGTGAGATCCGTCAGTTGCGCGATCGCTTCTGGAAGGAAGTGCGAGTGCTGGGTAGCGGCGAACTGCTGAACCAGAATCTGGAGCATGCAGGTCGCCTGGCCGACTTCCTCGAGTTTGCCGAACTGATGGTGATCGACGCGTTGCATCGCGCCGAATCTTGCGGCGGTCACTTCCGCGAGGAACACGCTACGGAAGACGGCGAAGCCAAACGCGACGACAATAATTTCTGCTACGCAGCCGGTTGGGAGTTCGCAGGCGTCGGTAACGAACCTGTGCTCCACAAAGAACCGCTTGAATTCAAGAACGTGCCACTCCAGACCAGGAGCTACAAATAATGGCCGGTCGAGGTATGAACCTGACGCTCAAGATTTGGCGTCAAGCAGGTCCGAAAGCCAAAGGCGAATTTCAGACGTACAAGCTCGGAGGCGTTTCTCCGGACATGTCGTTCCTGGAAATGCTGGACGTACTCAACGAGCAATTGATCCAGCACGGCGAAGAGTCCGTCGCTTTCGATCATGACTGCCGCGAAGGCATTTGCGGTATGTGCAGCCTGATGATCAACGGGCAGGCACACGGTCCGGACAAGGCGACGACGACTTGCCAGTTGCACATGCGTCGCTTCCGGGATGGTGACACGATCGTCATCGAACCGTGGCGCGCGACTGCGTTCCCCGTGGTTCGCGATCTGGTCGTTGACCGTTCGGCCTTTGACCGCATCATCGGGCAGGGCGGCTTCGTGTCGATCAACACGGGTAACGCTCAGGACGCCAACTGCCTGCCGGTGCCGAAGCACAATCAGGAAAAAGCGATGGAAGCCGCGGCTTGCATCGGCTGCGGAGCGTGCGTCGCTGCCTGCAAGAACGCGTCAGCGATGCTGTTCGTCAGCGCGAAGGTGTCGCAGTTGGCTCTGTTGCCACAAGGCGAACCTGAAGCTGCTCGCCGCGTCGTGAAGATGGTCGCTCAGATGGACAAGGAAGGCTTCGGCGGCTGCACCAACACCTACGAGTGCGAAGCAGCCTGCCCGGCTGAAGTGCCTGCGTCCAACATCGCCCGCCTGAACCGCGAGTACATGAAGGCCGTGTTGCTCAGCGACGAAATGCCATAACGACGACAGATCTTGTGGGTCGGGCATCCTGTCCGGCTTACTTGCCAGAGATCGACTACTTCGCGGCCCGGCTGCTTTAGCATCCGGGCTGTTTGCTTGAATGGGCTCAATTCCGTCAAACTGTGCAGGCAGGGAGACCATCATGCGCTGCTTGAAGTTGATCGCGATCGTGGCCGTTTTGATTGGGACCTGTCAGGCTCAGGACACACCGAAGGAACCGGTCGTTCCGGCGCTGCAGTCGGCTGAGGTCGTCAGTTCGCTCGATGCAGAGAAGCAGCCGATCCTCTACTGGCTTCCGGAGAAGGCGAAGACCGAATCAGTTCCGTTGCTAGTCTTCCTGCACTCATGGAGTGGCGATGTGCGTCAGGACAATCGGCTCTGGCAGGCGGAAGCCGTGCGTCGCGGTTGGGCTTATCTGCATCCCAACTTTCGTGGGATGAACAACACTCCGAAGGCCTGCGGCTCGAAGTTCGCGAGGCAGGATATTTTGGATGCGGTCGACTTCCTCGTGAAGAGCGTGAAGATTGACCCTCAGCGAATTTACTTGGCCGGAACTTCGGGCGGCGGGCACATGGCGATGCTGATGGCGGGGAATCATCCCGAGCGATTTTCGGCGGTGTCGGCCTGGGTCGGCATCGGCGACATGGCCGAGTGGTACCGCTTTCACGCTCCGAACGGGAAACCGGATAAGTATGCCGGTGATATTTTGAAGGCGCTTGGTGGACCACCCGGTGAATCGGAAGCGCGAGATCAGGACTATACGGATCGCTCGCCCGTCAGCGTGCTGCATCGTGTAGATGATCTGTCGCTCGACATCATGGCCGGCGTGCACGACGGACATACGGGATCGGTGCCGGTCGCACATTCACTGCAAGCGTTCAATGTGATTGCTCGCAGTCATAAGACTCCGGTCATCGAGCAGGCGGTCATTGACCGGTTGTGGGAATCTGGCAAGGAAATAAAGGCCACGCCGCTCGATAAGGTGGAAGATGCAGACCTCGGTCGAACTGTGATCCTGCGGCGGTCGTCGCGAGCGGCGCGAGTTACCATCTTCGAAGGCGGGCACGAAGGTCTGGCCGGCCCGGCTTGCCAATGGCTTAGCCAGCAACGTCGAGCCACTCGCAAGTAGTGATCAGCAGACTCTTGTAGGGCGGACAATCCTGTCCGCCGAAACGCTGGCGGACAGGATTGTCCGCCCTACAACCAATCGGCAGCCGCTGCTCGAACATGATTGAGGACGCCCGCATGAACCGCTTAGCTCACGAGACCAGCCCTTATCTACTACAGCATGCCAACAATCCCGTTGATTGGTATCCGTGGGGAGCAGAGGCCATTGCGCGCGCACGCGAGCTCAATCGCCCGATCTTTCTCTCGATCGGCTATAGCGCGTGCCACTGGTGTCATGTGATGGAACATGAGAGCTTTGAGAATGAGTCCATCGCCGCCGTGATGAATGAGCACTTTGTGTGTATCAAGGTGGATCGCGAAGAGCGACCAGACCTCGATCAGATTTATATGGCTTCGGTGCAGATCATGACCGGGCACGGCGGCTGGCCGATGTCAGTCTTTCTGATGCCCGATTTGCGGCCCTTCTTTGGAGGCACTTATTGGCCGCCCGAGGCACGTCCGGGGATGAATATGCGTGGCTTTCGTCAGATTCTGCTGGCTGTGCATGACGCATGGGTGAATCGTCGCGCGGCCGTTGAAGAGAACGCCAGCGAGCTGACTGGCACAATCGCGCGGATCAGTGGTGTCGAAGATGAAGCTCGCCCGTTGGACGACGCTATCTTGAAGACTGCTGAACGCAGTCTGCTGCGCGCTGCGGATCGGTCGAACGGTGGGTTTGGCGGCAGTCCAAAGTTTCCGCATCCAATGGACCTGCGGGTCTTGCTGAGGACCTGGAAGCGGTTTGGCAATTCAGACGCGCTGGACGTGGTGACACTGACGCTCGACAAGATGTCGCGTGGCGGCATCTACGATCATCTGGGCGGCGGGTTTCATCGCTATGCCACTGACGCCACCTGGCTGGTGCCGCACTTCGAAAAGATGCTCTACGACAATGCACTGCTGGTGTCGGTGTATCTCGAGGCGTATCAGGCGACCGGTAATGAGGACTATGCACGCGTGGTGCGTGAGACGCTGGACTATGTGCTGCGTGAGATGACTCAGCCAGAAGGCGGCTTCTACAGCACTCAAGATGCCGACAGCGAAGGCGAGGAAGGAAAATTCTTCGTCTGGACTGAAGATGAAGTGCTGCAGTTGCTGGGTGCGGAAGATGGAAAGCTCTTCTGCTACTGCTACGACGTCACCGCTCGTGGCAACTGGGAAGGCCACAACATTCTCAATCGCCCCCAGCCGCACGATCAGGCCGCACGCGTGTTGGAGAAGGACCCGCAGCAACTTGAAGAAGTGCTCGCGCGCTGTCGAGGGAAGTTGTTTGCGGTGCGTTCCACACGCATTGCTCCGGGACGCGACGACAAGGTGCTGGTGTCATGGAACGGCCTGATGATCGCTGCGATGGCTCAAGCGGCCATGATCCTGGATGAGCCTGAATACGCTAACGCCGCAGTGTGTGCTGCGGACTTCATCGTCAACAAGATGCGCGAGCCCGATGGTCGTTTACTGCACTCGTACAAGGACGGCCGCAGCCGGTTCAACGCGTACCTGGATGACTACGCCTGTCTGATCGACGGGCTGGTTGATACCTATCAAGCCACTTCCGAGCCGCGCTTCGTCGACGCCGCGATTGAGTTGAGTTCACGCCTCTTCGACCAGTTCCTCGATAAGGACGAAGGCGGCTTCTTCTACACTTCGAACGATCATGAAAGCCTCATCACACGCACGAAAGATGCGCAGGACAATGCGACGCCGTCCGGCAATGGCATGGCGGCTTATGCTCTGCTACGCCTGTCCCGCTTAACGTCTCGATCGGACATTGGCGATCACGCGGCGAATGTGCTGACGCTGCTATCTGGCCAGTTGATGCGAGTTACCATGGCGAGCGGTCAGACGCTGCTGGCGCTCGACTACTGGCTCGGACCTGCGTTTGAATTCGTTCTAGTGCCCGGACAGGACTCGGCGGAGAACGACGCGGCCTGGCAGGCTCTGCATCGCTCATTCCGACCGAACAAGATCATCTTGCGAGCTCAAGCAGGAATGGCAAAGTCGGCTCATACCGAGTCGTTGCTCGCCGATAAGGTTGCCATCAACAATCGCCCAACGCTCTACCCGTGCCAGTTGGGAGCATGCCAACAACCCATCGTCGGTGCCGACGCGATTGGGAATGCGAACTAAAAATGTTCTTATACTAGTGGCTTTGATCAGGATGTGCCTCGCGGTCCTGCGTCGGAGCCAACGGTATGGGAACGGGAATTGATCCGAAGGTCGATTACGCTTTCAAACGCGTCTTTGGCAGCGAGGAAAATCGGGACATTCTCACGAACCTGTTGAACGCGATTTTCGCGGGCTCGTCGCTCGCGCCCATTCGCGATGTGGAACTACTCAATCCCTTCAGCTTTAAGGATGTTGCGGACGACCGGTTATCCATTCTGGACATTAAGGCCCGCGACGATCAGCAGCGCGAAAGCCTGATCGAGATGCAGAATCTGGCGCATGCGGACTATCGCGGACGACTGGTCTATTATGCGGCGAAGCACCTCAGTCAGACGCTCAGCGAAGGCGCTGACTATTCAAAACTCGGGCGAGTCATCGTCGTTTGTCTGTTGAACGATGTACTGTTCGGTGAATCCACTGAGCATCACAGCAGATTCGAACTGATTGACGGCGACAGCGGCTTAAGATTTAGCGATCATTTATCCATCCATGTTATCGAGCTCCCAAAGTTTCAGAAAACGCTCGCTCAACTCGATAGCGAGCTGGATCGCTGGATCTACTTCCTGAAACATGGCGAAGAACTGGACGTCGATCAGTTCCCTCCTCAACTGCAAACGTCTGAGATCCGCAAAGCGGCAGGGGTTCTCAATATGTTGTCACACAGCTCCACCGAACGCGACCTCTATGAGGCCCGCCAGATGGCTCAACGCGATGAAGCAGCGCGCATCAAGACCGCTCTGGCGAAGGGACGTCTGGAAGGGCGTCTCGAAGGTCGGTTGCAGGCCGCGAATGCAGCCTTGCTCAAGTTGGGAACGCGGCTTCTTGGCCAGCCGTCACCGGAAGTCTTGGGGCAACTCCAACAGGCTGATGTTGACCGGTTGGAAGCGATGATGGAACGGTTGATGGATGTGGCCAGTTGGGATGAACTTCTCCATCGCAATTGATCTTGGGAGAGCTGTGATGCCTCGATACTCGATGGAAGAACTGGTCGCGCGACGTGACTTTCTGAAGCAGATGGCCGTGGCTTCCACGGCTGCGCTGATGGCGGGGCAGCCGCGGCTGTTGAGTGCTGCGCCCACCGGCGAGCAGATTGTTCACCCGGCAGCGAAGGCGGATGCCTGCATTCTGCTGTGGATGGGCGGCGGTATGGCGGCTCCGGACACGTTCGATCCGAAAAAGTATGTGCCGTTCGAAGTGGGCGTGCCGGTCGCTCAGGTCGAAAGCACCTTCCCGGCGATCGACACCGTTGTCGACAACATCAAGATCACTCAAGGGCTGGAGAACGTCGCGCAGGTCATGGACCGTGCGACGCTCATTCGGTCGCACTTTCAGCCGGACCTGGGATCGATCCTGCATTCGCGGCACCAGTATCACTGGCATACCGGTTACGTGCCGCCGCAGACAGTGGCGTGTCCGCATATCGGGGCATGGATGGCTCGCGTGCTGGGACCGAAGAACCCCGTCATTCCGCCGTTCATCAACATCGGACAACGGCTGGAAGGCGTGGGCGAGCAGGAAGAACTCAAGGCGTTTACCACGGCCGGATTCTTCGGCAATGAGTTCGGTCCGATGAACCTGCCGTATCCTGAAGAGGCCGCTCAATCGGTGCGTCCGCCGAAAGGCATGGAACCGGGGCGGTTCAGTAACCGCTACCAGCTCTATCGCAAGTTGATTGACCAGAACCCGCGTCGCGAGTTCCTCAGTGACTTCCAGCAGGAGTCGTTGCTGCGGTCGATGGACAATGCGCAGCGGCTGTTGAGTTCCCCCGAACGGGCCGCGTTCGATATCTCGCTGGAGCCCAAAGAGAGCTATGAGAAGTACGACACCGGCCGCTTCGGTCGCGGGTGTCTGCTCGCTCGGCGACTGGTTGAGTCCGGAGCCCGCTACGTTGAGGTCACGACCGAGTACGTTCCGTTCCTGCACTGGGACACTCACGCCAACGGGCACACGACGCTCAAACGCATCAAAGAAGAGATTGATCGACCGATCGCACAACTGATTCGAGACCTCGAAGCGAGTGGCCTGCTGAACCGCACGCTGGTCATCCTGGCCAGTGAGTTCAGTCGCGACATGATCATGGAAGGCAAGCCAGGATCGAATGCGAATGATCAGGCCACCGAGAAGGTGGACGTGCTGAAGGAGCTAAAACACTACGGCCAACACCGCCACTTCACCGGCGGTTCGTCCGTGGTGATGTGGGGTGGCGGCACCAAGCGCGGCTACCTGCATGGACAGACCGCCAACGAACGTCCCTTCATGGCGGTCAAGGATCCGATCAGCATCACGGACCTGCATGCGTCGATCTTTACCGCGATGGGCATCAGCCCCAAGACCGGCTTCGACGTTGAGAAGCGTCCCTTCTATGCCACCGAAGACGGTAAGGGCCAAGCCGTGATGGAGTTGTTCGCGTAAGGCGTGCGGCTCAATCGAAGACGCGACCGAGCGCTGATCCGGAGCCGTTATGCGGGATGTCCCAAGTCGGCGTCCCGCTGGACGGCGAGTTCCTCATCCGTTCGCTTCTTCAACTGCAGGAATGGAATGATCGCGATGCCAACCAGGCCGATCGAAGCATCCAGCCAGAGCGTGGTTGGATAGCCCCAGCGGGTGATTGAGATTCCTTGCCAGACAGCAGCGTAGGACGTCGCGAAGTTGTGCAACGCCATATACGCGGTGAATTGCGTCGCAGCGACGGCGGGGTTGGTGATCTCCATGAAGACCGGAATCTGACTGCCCGTCATCAAGCCATACATCGCTGCATAGAAGACGCAGCAGATCCAGAAGAGTCGCACCAGATCCTTAGGCGGTTTAGGTCTGGCATCCGCTGATTTGTCTCCATCGGCAACAGGCTCAAATTGTCGCGGAACCTTCTGAGATGCCTCTGGCTCTATCGACTTTGGTGCGTCGGTGGTCTCTGCCGTCTTCGCATCGCTCGTTGATACTTCGCCAGCTTTCGCCACAGCGGCCTGCTTGGGGAGGGGCGTGATCCAGCCCTTCTCTTGCATGCCAAATCCCAGCCAGGCCGTTGGAATTGAGCAGAGGATCAAGCAGATGATCAACGTCTTGCGGCGGCCCAGATAGTCCGAGATGACTCCTCCCAGGAAGCAGCCGACCGCTTGCACGATGGTCGAGTACATCGCGAGGTCTGCGACCTCCATATCGGAGAACCCCAGTTCGACGGCGACGCTGTTTTGTAAGGCCAGCCCCAATGCAGCGGCTCCGGCCGGCAAGCAGGCGATCATCAGTCCGAGGAATGCCGTCTGGCTTCCGAAGAACGATCGGACAGCCGTTTTCACGTAAGCCGACAGCTCCTGCCCGATTGCATTTACCCGGTCGTCATTCGTCTTGGTTCGATCCGCGGTCTGCTCGCGAATCGGCAATGAGATGCACAGCGTGATGAGGATCAGGACGGCAGCAACAAACCAATAAGTCAGGCGAAACGCCGTGGCTTGAGGCATTCGCTCAGCCCCCTCTGCACCAACCAAGAATGCTGTCAGATAAAGGACGCCAGCGCCACCAATGGTTTGTCCGAGCGCCTGACCGGCAAACATCAACCCATTGCCTAAACCGCGTTCATCGCTTCGCAACGACTCACACGCCAAGGCGTCAATGGCCACATCTTGAACCGCGCAACACGAACTGTGAATGAAAAGGATCACCATGACTGTGCTGAACTGCTCGACAAGGTCGAACGGTAAACACGCCAGCAGGGTGACGACCATCAGCAACTGCGTGGCCACGATCCAGGCTCGACGTCGTCCCAGACGATTCGAATACACCAGATCGACAACGGGTCCGGCGGCCCACTTCCAGCCCCAGGGAAAATACAGAGCACCTACAAACAGGCCGATGGTTTCGTCCTTCATGTCTCCGCGCCGCATCTGGGTGACCATGGCCGTAGCGGTGAACCCCAGCGGAATTCCCTCCGTGATGTAGAGGAAGAAGAACGTCAGCAGGCGGCCCCATTTGGTGGCGAGCAGATTCATTCGGAGAGTCCCGAGTCGAGGTTCCAGATCGAGCTGCGGGACATCAGACGTGAAAACGGCTGGCAGAAAAAGTCCAACTTGCGGCGGAGTGACTCGCAATTCGTCGGACGGAAATCTCCAATGAGGTTCGCATGACTGACCGCGGCTTCGGCGCGGATCGTCATCCATGGACCCGATAGGCGAGAACACTCAGCGGAGAAAAGCATGTTCGCTCGACGCATGGCATGGTCTCTGTGTTTGCTGCTGCTGACTGCATGGACCGCGGCCGCGGCCGATTCCAACGTGGCGTTGAAGTTGCGGACTCGCGTGGAGAGCAAGCCGGCGAGTGGTCGCTTCAATGCCGTGACTAAAGATGAAACGTGGGATGCCACGAAAACGGCTTTCATCGTCTGCGACATGTGGGACCTGCATCACTGCCTGAACGCCGTGAGACGCGGGACGGAGATGGCTCCTCGCATGAATGAGGTGCTGAAGAACGCTCGCGAACGCGGTGCGCTCATCATTCATGCACCCAGCAGTTGCATGGAGGCCTACAAGGATCATCCGGCTCGGCAGCGGGCGCAGAAGACGCCGAAGTCTGCCAAGCTGCCGGATGAAATCGGCAAGTGGTGCTATCGAATTCCGTCTGAAGAGCAGGGCAAGTACCCGATCGATCAGACTGATGGCGGCGAAGACGATGATCCCGCTGAGCACGCCGCCTGGGCCAAGAAACTCGCCGACATGGGGCGCAATCCGAAAGCTCCGTGGAAGTCTCAGATGGATCAGTTGACCATCGACGGTGAGAAGGACTTCATCAGCGACAGCGGCGAAGAGATCTGGAGCATCCTCGAACAGCAGGCGCGGCCGAATGTCGTCTTGCTGGGCGTGCACACCAACATGTGTGTGCTGGGACGACCCTTTGGTCTGCGTCAATTGTCGAAGAACGGCAAGCATGTCGTGTTGATGCGCGACATGACGGACACGATGTACAACCCCGAGCGGGCTCCGTTTGTCAGCCACTTCACGGGCACGGACCTCATCGTTGAACACATTGAGAAGTGGGTCTGCCCGACCATCACCAGCGACCAATGGATCGGCGGCAAGCCCTACGTGTTCACGACCGACAAGCGACCGCATGTCGTCGCGGTGATTCTGGAGAAGGAGTATCGCACCAACGAAACGGTGCCGGCGTTTGGGCTGAAGTCGCTCGGTAAGACCTGCAAGGTGAGCTACGTCTTCGGCGACGAAGGGAACTGGAATAGTTTTCCTGGCATTGAAGTTCTGAACGAAGCGGATGTCATGTTGCTGAGCGTGCGGCGGCAGGTGATGCCCCCCCAGCAGATGGCGATCATTCGAAGGCATATTGAAAGTGGCAAGCCCGTGGTCGGCATTCGCACGGCCAGTCACGCGTTCTCACTGCGCGGTGCACAGCCGCCAGAAGGACTGGTTGCCTGGGAGACCTTCGATGCGGACGTCTTCGGCGGCAACTACAGCAACCACTACGGCGCTGGCCCCAACGTCACGGTGAAGGTTGCGGAGGGAGCGGCTCAACACCCGATTCTTAACGGAGTGGATGCCGCCAAGCTGGAGGGCACGGGTTCGCTCTACGTGGTCAGCCCTCTGGCCAAGTCCGCCAAGCCTCTGTTGATCGGTACCTTCGACAACAAGCCCAGCGAGCCGATTGCCTGGACGAATCAGACCAAGTTCGGCGGCAAGGCTTTTTATACCTCGTTCGGTCACATCGGTGAGTTCGAGCAGGAATCTTTTAATAAGATGCTCGCGAACGCCGTGCAGTGGGCCTTAGCAAAGTAAGACGCTAACAAACCAAGCGTGGCGCGACGGACGACGCGTGGGAAGGGAGGGCGAGGCTCCTGCCGAGCCGCCTTCTACTGGAGCGGCCCCGGCTCGGCAGGAGCCTCGCCCTCCCAAGCGGAACTAAGCGGCTCGCTGCAGGGGT
>CAYLTY010000267.1:0-11003 GCA_964386705.1 uncultured Planctomycetaceae bacterium | reverse complement strand
ATACCGTCCCGCTCCCTTCCGCCTGGCGCTGAGGCTCGTTCGTCTGTTCGTCATTGCGCACAGATCTGATCGGGTTTGAGCGATGTCACTTCCGGGGAGCCTCCCCCAAACCTCGCCGTTGCATGAAGTAACGGTTCATACCCGCCTAATTTGATCTCCTCTCAATGCGACGGAGCGCAGCATGTGTGGAATCGTCGGCTATATCGGCACTCGATCCGCCCCTGAGTTCTTACTCGAAGGACTCACGCGCCTTGAATACCGCGGCTATGACAGCGCTGGTGTTGCCGTGCAACACAATGGCGAAATTGGCATCCGCAAAAAGGTTGGCCGCGTTGAAGAACTCGGCAAGCTCCTGGCATCCAAGCCGGTGCGCGGATCGGTCGGCATCGGACACACCCGCTGGGCGACTCACGGCGGCATTTCCGACGTGAATTCTCACCCGCACGTCGGCGGCAACGGCGAAGTAGTGCTGGTGCACAACGGCGTGATTGAGAACTACGCCAAACTCAAAGAACAACTTCAGGCGCTGGGTTACGTGTTCCGCACGGCGACCGACAGCGAAGTCATCGCGCACCTGATCGCTCATCATCTCGAAGAGCAGATCAAGCTCGGCGAAGATCCCGAGTCGCAAGAGACCTGCCTGAAAGCCATTGAACTCTCGCTGAAGAAGCTCAAAGGCACGTACGGCCTTGGCATCATCTTCCGCGATGTGGCGGACACCATCTTCGCGGTTCGATTGGGCAGCCCGCTGGTGATCGGTGTGGGTAAAGGCGAACATTTCCTGGCCAGCGACGCGAGTCCTCTGGCCGGGTACACCGACGAAGTCGTGTACCTCTCGGACAACGAAACGGCCGTTCTGCGGGCCGATCATATGGAGATCAGCCATCGTGATGGCGGTCGCCTGAAACCATCGGTGCAGACCATCAATCAAGTAACGGTCGACCTCGATCTGGGCCGCTTCGAACACTACATGCTGAAGGAAATCTTCGAGCAGCCCGAGTCGATTGAGAACTGCCTGCGCGGCCGTATTGATGAAGACTCAGCGACCGCCAAGTTCGGTGGTTTGAACATTGAGCCTCAGGATCTGCGGCTCGTTGACCGCATCGTCCTGACGGCCTGCGGCACCAGTTGGCATGCCGGACTGGTCGGTGAATACCTGATTGAGGAATTCGCCCGCATCCCGGTCGAAGTCGAATACGCCAGCGAGCTGCGTTATCGCAATCCTCCACTGAGCGACCGCACGATGGTCTTCGCGATCACTCAATCGGGCGAAACCGCTGACACGCTGGCCGCGATGCGCGAGTGCAAACGCAAGGGCCACAAGTCACTCGCGATCTGCAACGTCGTCGGTTCGACGATCGCACGAGAAGCCGACGGCGGTATCTATCTGCACGCCGGTCCCGAGATCGGAGTCGCCTCGACGAAAGCCTTCACTTCGCAGTGCACGGCACTCGTGATGCTTGCTCTCTATCTCGGTCGCATGCGGCACCTGAGCTACCACGCAGGCAAGCGCATCATCGCGCAACTGCGAGAAATGCCAGACATGGTGCGTCGCACGCTGCAATGTCACGACGCCGTGAAGGAAGTCGCCAACAAGTATCAGGGCTTTGACAACTTTCTGTACCTCGGTCGGCTCTACAACTTCCCGGCGGCACTGGAAGGTGCACTGAAGCTCAAGGAAATCAGCTACATCCACGCGGAAGGCTATCCAGCCGCCGAGATGAAGCACGGTCCGATCGCGCTGGTCGATGAAGAGACACCGAGCGTCTTCATTATTCCGCGTGGCTCGATCTATCCGAAGGTCATGAGCAATCTGGAAGAGATCAAGGCACGTCGCGGCCCCGTCATCGCGATTGCCTGCGAGGGTGATCATCGCATCGCCGACCTCGCTGACGACGTCATCTACGTGCCGGAAGTCGATGACTTCCTGCAGCCGATTGTGACCAGCGTGCCGCTGCAGTTGCTCGCCTATCACATCGCCCTGAAGCGTGGCTGCAACGTCGATCGTCCGCGAAACCTCGCCAAGAGCGTCACCGTTGAATAGTTCGCCGATGCCCCTGTGACGGTCGCGTAAGACTGATCTTGGGGCATTTTTCGATCGCACCTATCCTCTCGGGCAGCGTCGATAGGAGCGACGGAATGTTATTCAGGAAAAGGAGTCATCCATGTGGTCGGTTAAAGACCTGAAGCCGTATTTGCTGCACGACAAGAAATTCATCCGAGATTACGCGGCTTTCTACATCGCTCAGTTCCGACCGACCGATTCCGATTTGCTCTCGCTGGTCATCGAAGGTGTTGAACGCTTTGGAGTGGTCAACCAGTTGCATGTGCTACGGCACGCCTTCTGGTATCCGATCGCCGCGGCTCACGTTCCACAACTGGTTGAGATTCTCAACGAGACCACTGACGACGACGTCGCTCTGGCCATCAACTGGATTCTGGCCGAGACACCTGCTGAAGCGTTCGCGGCGCATGACGAACTGCTGCGCGGCTCTCGCAATGTTGCGCCCTGGGCAATCCAGCGGTTGAAGAACCGTGAGCAACTCAGCCACCTCAAACTGAGTGGTGCGGAACTCTGGGCCGAACTGCAAGAACTGGCCAGCATTTGCAATCAGGCTGACGCAATTCCTCAAGAGATTGAAGCCGGTGCAGACGCCATCCTGCTGACCGAACTCGCGAAGCACAACTTCCCGACGTCCGATGAAATCACTCAGCAACTGCGCGACTCAACGGCCTTCGGCAGTTGGCTGGACATGTTCCTGATGGACCTTGCCGGTCGCCGACGCCTGTCCTCTGCGGCTCCAGAGATCGTGCGACGCCTGGCCATCGGTCATGAACTGGTCACTCAACGAGCTGCCTTCGCCCTCGGTCAGATCGGTGAAGTGTCCGCCGTGCACGCGATTCAATCGCAGTACCGTGATTTACCGATCACGTCTCGCCCGGCGTTTATTGCCGGCCTGCAACAGATCCGTCTGCCGCAAACCGAGACCGCATTGCTGGCACTGCTCAACGAAGAATCAGACCTGACGCTCAAGCAGAACATCTGCAATGGCCTGTGCATCCTGGGCTCGAAGGTCGGTATCGATCAGGTGCTCAAGGAGGTCGAGAATCAGGGCGAGGATGGTTGGGGCGTCAACACGCTGCTGGTGCCAATGGCCGTGATTCACGGCGTCGAGCTGCCCAATGCGGAAGACAAGATCTCCGGTCTGGAGACGTATCTCGCACAGCAGGAAGAACAGCGTCTGACGATGCGCCGTTTCGACGGACCGCACTCGAGTGCGATGCTGAAGGCCCGCATGGCGACTCCGTCCAAGCTGAAGGCTCCGGCCATGGTCGATACGATCCGTCGCGAGTCCGGCAAAGTCGGCCGCAACGACCCCTGCTCGTGTGGCAGCGGCAAGAAGTACAAGAAGTGCTGCGGCAATTAGATCTGTAGGTCGGGCAATCCAGTCCGACAGCCGGACAAGATTGTCCGGCTTACCCGTCGTTCCAGTCTCGCAATTCATCCCTCTCCCCGGATAACCGGAGTGAGGGATGCTTGCGATTCAAAATGGTCAACTGGCGATTGAAGGCCTAACCCTTCAGCAGACGCACCATGTTCTTCTTGTAGGCTTCCACGCCCGGCTGACCGTACGGATTGATGCCCAGCAGACGGCCTTCCACAGCGGTGGCCAGCATCAGCATCTGGAAGACCTGACCGAGGCTGTAAGCACTCAAACGCGGCAGCACGATGTCGGTCGTCGGCCGACCCTCGTCGGCGTAGGCCTGGTTCGTTCCCAGAATGGCCGCTCGCAACACATCGGGGATCGTCTTCTTCGAGTACTGGTTGAGATCATCCAGATCAGTGCCGAAGCTCGGAATACCGAGAGCCGCTGATGAAGCATTCTCGACGATCAGGTTGGTGATGATCTTGTCGCGGGTGCCTTCTTGATGTTGCTGGCCGCGGCTGTGCAGATCGCGAGTATTGACGCACGTAATCGGCGTCGCACCGCGACCGTCTTTGCCCAGGCTTTCCGACAGCAGTTGGTCGTACCAGAGGCCTACCGACTCGAGCTTCTTGCCCCAAGTCGACAGCACGCGAATCTTCAGCCCCGTCGTTTCAAACAGGTGGCTGATGCCGGTGTAGTCCAAGGCGGGGTTACTGCCGAGCGGTGCCGTCAGGAACGAATCCGTCATGTCCGCCGCACCCTTCAGCAGGGCGACGACGTCAACGCCCAGCACGGCCGCAGGCAGCAATCCGACCGCTGTCAGGATTGAGCAACGACCTCCAATCCCATCGGGGATCGGGAAGTGGGAGGCATATTGCTGCTCGTTGGTGACGTTCCGCAGCTTTCCGGTTTCGCCAGTAACAGCCACAATCGCGTTCTTGAGATCCGCAGAACCAGCTCCGTAATAGTCTTCAGCCGCTTTGCGGAAGATGCGGAAGGCGACCGCAGTTTCCAGCGTGCCGCCCGATTTGCTGATACAGACCGTCGCAAACTTGTCGGCGACCGACTTCGCTCCACCCGCTTTGGGGAACGTGGCCATGAGCGCGGCCAGAGCGTCGTTGTCGACGTTGTTGCCCTCAAAGTAGACGCGGGGAATCCCGTTCCGGGCCTCGCGACTCAGTTCGTTGTGAATTGGATGACACAAGGCCTCGAACAGCGCCTTGGCTCCCATGTACGAGCCGCCGATGCCCAGGAACACCACGCGATCGAAGGACTCGCGCAATCGCTGGCCACACGCGATGATCTGCCCAAGCTGGCTGGAAGCTCCCTTGGCCGCGTGCTCATCCAGCAGACGCTTCGGCCATTCGATGAAGCCGGCATCGAGCGGCTGTTTGAACTGCGGAATCGGCTTTTTCGAGTTGTAGAGTTCGACGTCGGCTCGCACTTCGGCGCGAGCCGCTTCCAACAGCGGCACGGCCGCATCCCACGCGTAGGGTGACAGCCACTTGCGAGCGGCGGACGGGTCATAACGCAGCGTGTCAGTCATGAGAGATTCCTTCCTGAAGGGCTGTGTGATCGGTGTTCGAGGCATCGCCGACGGGCATCACGGTTCTGCGAACGAGAACCATGACAGGATCTGTGGACTTATAGCGTCGCCAGTCTTCGTCGTCGTCATGATCGGCACCAACGGTACCACGCGTCAGGTCATGCATGCCTTGCCGGGAACTACATAGGTTTCCGGCCCTACCCATTCACACTCGACCTACCTTTCGGTCGAAGTTGTGTGTGGCAACTCAGCAACAGCAACAGGAAGCGAAATAAGGAGCGAGGCGATGCTCGTACTCAGCCGGAAAAAAGACGAAAAGATCGTTATTGGTGACAACATCTCCATCATGGTTGTGGAGATTCGGGGCGACAAAGTTCGCCTCGGAATTGAGGCTCCGCGTGATGTGTCCGTGCATCGCCGCGAAGTCTACGAAGCCATCAAGCGCCGCGAAGAGGAAGGCATCCTCGGCGAGCACGCCGAAGCCAAGGTTGAGTAATCGCACTCGGCACCCAAGCAAGCAATTACCGCACGCACCCCGGTTTCAGCCGGGGGCGTGCGTTGCTGGTCGAGCGCTGGATTTCGCAACTTGACGAGTTGAGCTTCTGATCCCGGACAGGTTGATCGGTGTGCTCCTCGAACCGCTTCAGCGGCACTCCAGGTCCGACGGCGTCGTTCTTGCCGTCTTTAACGGCGACCCGCACGCAGTGCTGCTTGCTTCGCTCAATGCAGCGACTTCGCACCGATCACCAGTCTTCCCGCAATGTTTCCAGCTTCATTCGAACGGGAACGAAAGCCTCTGACCGTAGCTCGGCAGACTGGCGGATGCTTACAGTGAGTCTGTGACACGTCGACCGAGGGTGTTGGCGACTTCTCAGAATTACTGTTGGGAGACTGACGATGAGATTTCTTAAAGGGCTCCTGCTGGGAGCTGGCGTCGTGTTGGGCTTGAGCTCCGCAGCGATTGCCGCCGAACTGAAGGTGGGCGATGACGCTCCGAACTTCGAACTGAAGGGCAGCGACGGCAAGACCTACAAGCTGTCTGACTTCAAGGGCAAGCAAACCGTTGTGGTGGCGTGGTTCCCGAAAGCCTTCACGGGCGGCTGCACCAAGGAGTGCAAATCGCTGAAGGAAACCGGAAAGAGCTTGAAGGAATTCAACGTCGCGTACTTCACTGCCAGTTGCGACACCGTGGAAGACAACACCAAGTTCGCGAAGGACCTGGATCTGGACTACCCGATCCTCAGCGATCCCGATCGCAAGACTGCTCTCGACTACGGTCTGGTCGCCGACAAGAAGAGCAACGCCAAACGCTGGACCTACGTCATCGGTGAAGATGGCAAGATCAAGCACATCTTCGGCGACAAGCAGGTCAACACGGCCGAGCATGGTCCTCAGCTCGTGAACGTATTGAGTGACCTGAAGGTCGAAAAGAAGAAGTCGTAGACGCGTCGAATGACTTCTGATTGACGAACTGGCACATAGGCAGAGCCGGACTGCGGGATGAGTTCATCCTCAGTCCGGCTCTCTGTTTTTGTGGCGGCTGCCGATTAACAGCGACTATCCCCGAATTCCTCACTGTGCATCCGGCTTCGTATAGCGGACGGTGAGAACGGCTCGAGTCTTGCCGTAGTCGCGGCGGGCGGTGTCTTCCTGGACTCGTTGATCATCGCGGCCGCCGCGACCGATGCCGATAGCCACGGCGCGGATCTCTTCTTCATCCGAGGGTCGTTCCTTTTCGTTACGCCAGGTGGCTCGCACCGTGGCGCTGATAGTGCCGAGGCCGTTTGAGCTGCCCAGCTTCGCGGCGGCGCTGTCGGCGAAGTCGGTGACCAGGAACTTGTCGACGTATTCATTCGTGCGATGCCAGCCCTTCAACACGAAGGTCTGATTGCGGCCCACAATCCATTTACTGTAACGCGGCTCGCCCTTCTTCGGTCCCTGAGTCTCACGCACATCGCTGAAGGAGTATGAATTCACGCCGTCCAGTTGGAACGTCACGGCCACGTCGTAGGGGGCTCGATTGGTGAAGCGAATCTGGAAGCTCTCACCTTTCTCCAGATTCACGAACGGCTGACCTTCTTCGAGCTTCATCGTTCGCGGCTGATTCTCAACCAGGATCTCCATGAAGAACGGACTTTCGCGACTGGCCGACACGGCTGAACCGTTGGCGGACAGAATCGCGGTGGGTTTATCAAAGCTGTTGATCACGTCCGCGGAGCCGCCGCTGTAGCCGTCTTTATTCTTCTTATTCAGGTCGACGGTCGCGCCCAGTGCTTCGGCCAGAGCGGTCGAGCCGCCGATGTCGTTCTCTCCGCCGTAGGAATCGATGGTGACAGTACCCTTCGAGATCTTCGTCCTGTCGATAATCGGCTGACCATCCTCTTCGCCGACTTTGACCGCGACTTCCACATTCAGTTCGGTGAGTACTTCGCCGTTCTTGTCCACCAGCGAAGCAACCAGTCGCAGATGTGGTGGGCCTTTTTCTATCCCGGCAAACGCGGGCTGGTCCTGATGTACAATATACTTGCCCTGAATGCCGATCGGGGCGCCGAGTTTCTTTTCGCGAATACCCACCTTGGCGAATTCTTCAGTCAGCACTTTGCGAATGCCCGCTCCCGACGCCGAAGCATATGCCGGCGGCCCGCTGAATTCGCCCACGGCGATGGTGTCTACTCCGCGATCCTGCAGCAGCTTTGAGACTGCCTTGGCGATCTTTCCGAGCGGCTCGCGCAGGTGTTCGGTGGCGTGAACCGGAGTCGGTGATAACAGCAGTCCAACGGCCAGCAGCAATGCTACCCAGCCCGCAGTATTAAGTTTATAGAGAGTCCGCATGATGGCGGTTTCCTAAGTCGGTAGTGTCAAAGAAGCGTTTCGGGAGAAGAGAAATCTCAGTAGCAGGCACATTCCCTGTGCCGTCCGCTGAGGGCTACGGCACAGGGAATGTGCCTGCTACTGGTCTGGCTTTGTGGTCGGCACTCTCCGTGTGCCGATGGACCCAGGAAACCCGCACACGGAGAGTGCGGGCCACAACAAGAGAAATCGTCCCGCAAGCTCTGCGCAGTAGTTGGGAGGGCGAGGCTCCCGCCGAGCCGGATCCCCGCACCGAATCGGCTCGGCAGGAGCCTCGCCCTCCCATGTCTTAGTGAGCTGAGCTGTAGTACTCAAACAGTATCAACAAACAAAGGGGTGAGATCGCCCCTCACCCCCAGCCCCTCTCCCCGAAGGGGCGAGGGGAGCAGTCGTAATGAACCACCCTACGCCTAACGGCCAGCTCGTTATTGAGCTGGAATCGACGGCGTGTCTTCCGGTGGCAGGTCCAGGTTCGCGCCTTCGGCGGGATCGGAATCCGGGATCGGAGGCAGCTTACCAGGAGGTGGGAAGGCCGCTTCTGGAATCTTCTCAATGTCCTTGTGACGGTCTTCCATCTTCAGGATGGAATACAGCGGCTTGCCCTCGTAGTTATCCGATGGGCAACGGCCCCAGTACTTCTGCGTCTTCGGGTTGTAGTAGTAGTGGTGCTTGGGCTTGGCGGGGAAGTGGTGGACCTGATGCACGCGATAACCCGCGTAGGTCGGCGTCGGTTTGAAGTAGTAGTTGCGGACGAAATGGTTGCCTTGCGGCGCCTTCTTCCAGTCCGAGTAATACTGCCGCGGCGCGTAGTTTTGCGCGACAGCGGCCGCCGCCATGGCCACAACGGCCAGGCAGCACACCAGTAGAGTTCGCAGATTCCGAGACATGTCTTTCTCCCAGTGAATGGAGTACCGAAAAGGGTTTACACCACATGCCTGGCGCCGGTTGTTGCATCTCAGCCGGAACACGTCAGGCGTCTGCAGAAGGGAACGTACGACAGAGAAAACTCTTCCCGAAGTTTCGCGGGTTTGTCGGAAGTGGCTGATACTCTCCTAGAACGAATGCTCCCCTCGCCCCAGTACTCTGGGGAGAGGGGCAGGGGGTGAGGGGTATCAACGGTTCGACGTGTCGGCAGGCTCCTCGTCCTCACGGCGAGATTCCAGCCACATCGGCTTTGCGAGCAGTTCGTTGGAAGCCCCTCACCCCCGACCCCTCTCCCCGGCAATACCGGGGCGAGGGGAGAGGATCACACAATGAAATGGTCTTGAACTCAAACGAGACGTGTTTCTGAACCTCGTCACGCAACGGCTTGAGCGCGGTCTCGAATGGCTTTGATGAGCTTGTTCACGGTCTCGTCAGCGGCGGCGCGGACGGTGAGCATGTCTTCACCCGCTTCAGCGGCAGCTAAGTGTCCGTCGAGTTTGGTGGCCCAGGCGCGACAGCGTTCGCGCAACCAGTCTCGATCAGCCGCTGCCAGGTTCGGATGTTCGGCCAGCATCAACGTCGAACAGCCCTGACGGAACTGCGTAATGCGACGCGCCAGGTCCGGCCGGTTGTCGGGTCGTTTCTTGAACCAGTCTTCGGCGGCATCGGCGATGTGATTGAGGTATTCGCGCGGCGGCAGGTTGGAAGCCAGGGCGCCCGGCTTGTCCCATCCCCAACCGGGAGCGGCTGCCGGTGCCGGCAACCATTGATCCTTCAGCATGACAGTGGCCGTTACCGCAGCAGCAGCGGATACCGCGGCCGCGACGATCGAACGCCCGAGCCAGCCACGTCGCGTGACTTGCGGTTCCGCGGCCACGGTCGGAGCTGACGGCTGACCGGCCAGTTCATTGCTGAGCAGTTTCCATTGAGACGCCAGCGCGACCTGATCCTCGCGCGGGACCGGCTTCTGCATCCAGTGCTCGCCACCGCTCAGCAGGATCTCGTCCTGCAATTCCAGCAGCAGGTGCGGATGTCGGAACAGGCTGCGGATCTGATCCATGTCCAGCCGACCCAGTCCGAACTGCAAGACCTGCGGCAGTCTTCCACTGCAGACATCGGCCAGCGTGAGCTTGTCCTGAGGTTCCCCATGCACAGCCTGCAGCTCGGCGACGAGGTCACCCAACTGCATGCCCACCAGGTGGGATTCCAGCCAGGCGATCAGTTCGCGCGGAGTTTCAGGGATATGAAGGGAAATCGGGATCATGTCAGTTTGCTTTGCATACAGTCGGCCAGGTCTTGCTTCGCGCGATGAAACCGTGTCATCGCCGTATTGCTGTTGATACCCAGCTCGGCACTGATCTCATCATGACTGCGACCTTCCAGCCGCAGCTTGACGACCTGCTGACGTTCCTGATCGAGACCACCGAAGCAGTCTCGAAACGCCACCATGCGGTCCTGATTGACCTCTGCCGAGTTGTCTGTTTTTTGAACGGGATCGAATTCTTCGGGAAGTGATTGAGTGCGTCGCTTGCGGGTTTCATCGATCACTCGATTGCGAGCGATCTCATACAGCCACGAGCGAAACTGCCCGCCCTTGAAGGCGGTGGGAATGACGCGCCACACGCGATGCCAGACATCCTGCGAAAGATCCTGAGCGGCTTCGGGATCACGCATGCGCGAACAGATGAACGCGAGAATCAAGCGACCATACCGATTGTGCAGCTCTGCAAAAGCAGCACGAGCTGATTCAGACGGGGGCGGTGGATCTGCTCCCGCCGCAACCGTTCGAACCAGCTCTTCATCAGACATGGAACGATTGAGGGTGGTGGTGCTCATGGCACCAGCGTACGACGTGCCTTCCCACGTTTGAAGTGATTGCGAGTCTGGTTTGCCGAAAAGTAGCAGGCACACTCCGTGTGCCGTCCGCCGTTTGGAGGGGGTTACGGCACATGAAATGTGCCTGCTACTTTCTCGTCCTACAAACGACTCCCGTGATCTTCATCGCTCCCCCTCGCCCCGCGTTACGGGAAGAGGGGCAGGGGGTGAGGGGCGATCTCTGCCCTTCGCTTCCGCTTGCCGCCGTTGTGGCCCGCACTCTCCGTGTGCGGGTTTCTTGGGTCCGTCAGCACACGAAGAGTGCCGACCACAAAGCTGGTCCCACCCTCCGTGCACTCTCCACCTGAGAGGTCGACAAACAACCGAGATGCTGTGCGAGAAGCTGGGAGGGCGAGGCTCCTGCCGAGCCGTGACGGATC
>CAYLTY010000266.1:0-11102 GCA_964386705.1 uncultured Planctomycetaceae bacterium | reverse complement strand
CCCTCCCTGACGCGCCGTGCGGTTCCGTCAACTACATTACTTGCCATGGCTGTATCCGTTACGCGCACTTAATTTCTGGAATCCGTATCAGTATCAGATTGATTACCAATTTCTACAGTGAGCTCGTGAAGCTTTCACTAAGCGTGTGAGAAAGTTTGGCAACCTTTGAAACTATCGCCGTCGGCCGTAATCGCTCCCAAGAGTTCATCGGCCAATGAGTCTTCTCAGGACCATCAAGCTTCTGTTTGGAGGTCGTGAAGAACTCGCTGACTGTTCGGACGGCTTGGGAGGATTTGCCCGCAGCGGTTGGCAAGCTGAATCGGCCGTGTTGGTGGCGTTTCGCGACTTCACAAAGTCTTAGCAGTTTCCTCACGAAGACATGACAAAGTCTCCATCATCGTTTCGCGGCTAAGTTCCCGGAACAGCGTGAGGTGCACCATGACGATAGAGGCAAATGCGGATATCGACGGACTGACGTTGCCCGAGCTTCTGACGGCAGCGGAACTCGCCGGGAGACGGCTCAAAGAACATCTGCAGTACGACCTACTCGTAAAGGCCAAGGCGCTAGCCTCGGACCCCGCGTCATCGCACGAAGCGCTTTGGCAAAGCCGGGAGTTCAGCGAGCGATTGCTCATTCGCTGGAAGTCGTACAGCGACGCGATTCAAGAACGCATTGAAAGAATACTTCGCAACCCATGACTCCTCAGCCTCTGACCTTCGACAGCAGCATGTCTCTGGTGCAAAGCCTGCGCCTGGCTGAGCTGACGGTCGACACCCAGCAGCCCGTCAGCTCGGTAGCTCAGCTCTTCGATGGAGACCCCGAAGCTCCGGGCGTGGCCATCATCAAGAATGGTCAGCTGGTGGGCATGATCTCGCGTTCGCGGTTCATGGAACGCATGAGCCACAAGTTCTGGCCAGAGATCTATTTGCGCCGCCCGGCTGAGGATCTCTTGCAGGCGATTCCGTCGTCGACGCTGGTGGTTTCTCACGAAACGCCAATCGCCGAAGTTGCCGAGATCGCGCTGCAGCGCGCGGGTAACGATGTCTATGAGCCCATCGTCGTCGACTGCGATGGAAAGTTCCGTTTGCTCGACGTGCGGACGCTGATGTTCGCTCAAACGAAGCTGCTGCAACTGGCCAATGCAGAGGCTCGCCAGCAGAAGGCGGCGGCTGACGCGGCCAATGAATCCAAAAGCCAGTTCCTGGCCAACATGAGCCACGAAATCCGCACGCCACTGACTTCGATCATCGGCTTCGGTGAAGAGTTGCTCGACCCGACGATAACACCCGAAGACCATGCGACATCGGTTGAGATGGTCGTTCGCAACGGCCGGCATCTGCTGGAGCTGATCAACGATATTCTGGATCTCTCCAAGATCGAAGCCGGCAAGCTCAGCGTCGAACGAGTGCCGATCGCGTTGCTGTCAATCGTCAACGACGTCGCGGCGGCCATGAAGCTCCGGGCGACCCAGAAAGGCCTGGATCTGAAGATCAGCTTCGCGACGTCAGTTCCCAAGACCCTGATAACTGATCCGACTCGCCTGAAGCAGGTGCTGATCAATCTGGTGGGGAATGCAATCAAGTTTACGGAGAATGGCAGCGTTGAGATTCGCCTCTCGCTGGCCAAATCCAGTTCCGGCGGCTTGGAATCTCGCCTGCGCTGCGACGTAATTGATACCGGAATTGGTATTTCTCCCGAACAGATTGCCAAGCTGTTCAAGCCGTTTACGCAGGCCGATGAATCGACGACACGCAAGTATGGAGGTACCGGCCTTGGCCTGGTGATCAGTCGCCGTCTGGCGGACCTGCTGGATGGCAACCTGACCGTGGAGAGTTCGCCCGGCGTAGGCAGTACATTCAGCTTCACCATAGCGACCGGACCGCTGGATGGCGTCGAGTTCATCGCTGCGTGCCAGGTGGCGAACATCGCGTGTGATGACCTTGAAAAAAATGCCACCAGCGATATTCGTCTGGATGGTATCAAGGTGCTGCTGGTCGACGACGCCAAGGACAATCGCCTGCTGGTCACAGTGTTGTTGAAGAAATGCGGCGCCGACGTTGAGGTGGCCGAAGACGGTCGAGTCGGTGTTGATACTGCCATGAATGCGTGGCAGGCCAAGCGCCCCTTTGATGTCGTTCTCATGGACATGCAAATGCCCGTGCTCGACGGGATCGGCGCCACGATGGAGCTCCGTACCCAAAAGTATCCCGGCCCGATCATCGCACTCACAGCAAACGCTCTGGCCAGCGATATCGAACGCTGCCTGGAAGCCGGATGCGACAGCTACTCGCCCAAGCCGATTCGGCGACTGGAGCTGTTCACGCTTATCAAAAAACTTATTGAGCAATACCGGCAGAAGCATGGAATTGCAGCTTCTGACATCGGTGTTACTACCAAAAATCGCGAGCCGTCGAGCAACAAGACAAGTCCTGTTCCAACTCGATCGGGACTGGCGAATCGTAAAGCTGCTCTGGATCGAATGGGTGGCAGCAACGACTTGTTGCAGGAAGTCCTGGCACTCGTGTCGGATCTTTGCCCCAAATGGGTCAGAGAAATGCAAGACAGCCTGCCTAGTGGCGACGGCGCCACCGTGCAGCGATTGGCTCATACGCTGAAGAACTCAGCGGAAACAGTTGGCGCGACAACCGTCGCTGAAACCGCTTACCAGCTGGAATCGTTAGCTCGCGCTTCGCAGTTTGAGAAAGCAGGTGTCGCGCTGACAACACTGGCGGCACAGGTCGATCAACTGGTTGGAGAACTGGCTGATTGGAGAACGAGTAAATGAGTTGCATTGATTTGTGATTTGCCGATTCTTGAATTTGATATGACAGATAAATGCGAATCTCTCAAGGATAAGCAGCATGCCGACAATTCTGGTGGTGGACGACTCTCCGATTGATCGCAAGATCGCCACGGAACTGCTGACGTCAGCCGGTGGCATGGAGGTGACGCAGGCGGAAGACGGGCTCGATGCGATGAGTAAGCTCGCGGAGCACAAGCCGGACATCGTTGTTACCGACCTGCAGATGCCGCGTATGAACGGGCTGGAATTGGTCACTTCGATTGGTCAAAAGTATCCCGAGCTTCCGGTGATTCTGGTGACGGCTCGTGGCAGTGAGGAACTGGCTGTTCAAGCCTTGGCGATGGGCGCCGCCAGCTACGTGGCGAAGGCCCGCTTCTCGACGGATCTGTTTCCTACGATCGCTCGAGTTCTGGATGCCAGCCACGCCAAATCGGATGCAGGTCGCTTGCGTGAGGCGATGGTACGAAGCGACGCGGTCTATGCGTTCGACAACGATGCCAGTTTGCTCATTTCGGCTGCAGGTGAGATCACAAGTCCGCTGAAGTTGACGTGGAACTGGCTTCCGCGAGAAGTCTTGCGTATCCGCATGGCGCTGGAAGAGGCCTTGCTCAACGCGCTGTATCACGGAAACCTGGAATTGAGCACCCGACTGCGGGATGCTGATCTGGAGTTGTATTATGAGTTGGCTCGCAGGCGAGCTGCTGAATATCCGCATGTCAGCCGCAAGGTTCGAGTTCACGTAAGTCTTACTCGTGAGGAAGCCAGTTTTGAGGTCACCGATGAAGGCCCGGGTTTTAAGCATTCCACTTTTCCGAATGACCCGGGCGTGATGAGTCTGCCTTTTGGTCGTGGAATTGTGCTGATGAAGTCAGTTATGGACGAAGTGGCTTTCAACACGCAGGGGAACTCTGTTCGGCTCACCAAGCGGCGCAGTTCGCAGCCGACGGATGACGCTGGACGGTCGAGGGCGGATCACAGCGTCGCGGATACCGGTTTTATACTCACCGAGGAACCCTGATTATCGGATTGTGTGGAGTTTCATTGTCGATTGCGTTGCAAGGCGGCGAATGCATCGAGCACATCAATTCGTTGAAGCCCAGAAGGCTCCCCATGTCAACGACACTGCAAACAGACGCGATTGTCACTCGGGCGAAGAATCACCTGAAGGTCGGAGAGAATGCCGCTGCGATTGAACTGCTGCGCTCGCTGATGGTGCTCGGCGTTGAAGAACCGCGGGTACTGGAAACGCTCGGAGTGGCCTATTCACTGTCTGGGGACACAGAATGGGCCAATAACTTGCTGCGGCGCACCATCGAACAATCTCCGCAACGTGTTTCCGCCTACGTCAACCTCGGCGCTCATCTCTCCCGCATCGGCGATCCAGCAGCCGCGGTCGAATGTTTGCAGCAGGCGTTGAAGATTACTCACGATTCCGCAGACGTGTATCAGAATCTGGGAATTGCGTATCAGGACTTGCGCGACTGGGGACAGGCACAAGCCGCCTTTCAGAATGCCATTCGGCTGAAGCCTGACTTCGTTGCTGCTTACTACCGGCTGGCACAAGTATTATGGAAGTCGAAGAACACCGCCGTCGCAATTGCATATTTTCGCAAAGTGCTGGAGCTTGATCCCCAGCACGCCCGAGCACGTCGGTCCCTGGATGAGATTCTCAGTTTGCAGGTGCCACGAGAGCACGTTCACGCGGAGAGGCCCTCACAGCCAGTCGCCGTTCTGACCGGGGACGCGCCGCTTCCAGCAGCTCTCCAGGAGCAGTCGCTGGCAGCACCGCCTCCCAAGCCAGTTGCCTGGACACCAAAGCAGATTGCAGACATTCGCCGCCAGGCCAACGACATCGCGAGTCGGGCTGAGAAACTTGTCGAGTGGTTTGAGGACACGGGAGCAGAGGTTCTGGCCCAACTGAGAAAGCAAGTGGCAAATGGTGTCAGCGAGCGCCCACCTTTCATGAAGGCGAGAAGTGAAGCCAACGATCAAGTGGGTGAAGTGCTCATGCAATACAGACGGCTCGAAGAATCGTTTGAACGGCTCAAGTCGCTGCAGTCAGAAGCGTGAATGTTGTCTTGAGAAGGTGCGGCTACTGAGCGGCACTCTGGCGTTTGCGCCGGGAGGGCGAGGCTCCTGCCGAGCCGCATGGGCTGCCCAGTCCGGCTCGGCAGGAGCCTCGCCCTCCCTTATCCTCGAGGTTGGATAGAGCATTCGACGAAGCATCGCACTGATGGGCCGGGCATCAAGATCGAAAAACCTTCGAAGAGTGGGCCATCGAGTTGCGGGTAGATGTCGTCGGGCGACGGCGCAGCGGTGTCGAGTACGATGCGCCAGCGGGATGAGCGGGCTTCGAGCGGCAGTTCGAAGGTCGTGCGTGTTTCGGCGGCATGGAACATCATGAGGACCGCTCGACCAGCACACTCGCGGGCGCTGGCGTGAGTTCGTCCCAGCAGACACATCAGGCTGCCCCGGTCGCGTAGCCAGTCGACCGGCAGGCCATGCGCGTTGAACCAGCTGATGTCGGGGAACTCACCGTCAAACTCGGGGCGTCCGGTTAGAAAGCGGTCACGGCGCAGAGCGGGCTGCGAACGTCGGAAGGCGATCAGCTCGCGCGTGAAGCGGAACAGGTCGAGGTTGTCTTCCAGCTTGCTCCAGTCCAACCACGAGAGTTCATTATTCTGGCAGTAGGCATTGTTGTTGCCTTGCTGAGTGTGACGGATCTCGTCTCCAGCCAGCAGCATGGGCACGCCCTGACTCAGCAGCAGTGTCGCCAGCAGATTTTTTAACTGCGTGTGGCGGCGTGCATTGATCGCGGAGTTATCGGTCTCACCTTCGGCACCGAAGTTGATACTGAAATTCTGATTGTCACCGTCGCGGTTGTTCTCGCCATTGGCCTCATTGTGCTTGCGTGCATAAGAGACCAGGTCGTTCAGCGTATAACCATCGTGAGATGTGACAAAGTTGATTCCGTGATACGGTTCGCGACTGCCTCTTTGATACAGGTCACTGGAGCCGGCCAGGCGCGTTGCGAAATTGCCGAGTGACAGGTCGAATCCATTCCAGTAGCGCCGCACATCGTCACGAAAGCGGCCGTTCCACTCGGCCCAGCGCACTTCGGCGAACGAGCCTACCTGATAGGCACCACCCGCATCCCAGGCTTCGGCGATCAGTTTCATGTTGGCCAGGAAGGGGTCCTCCGCGATCGCTTCGACGATAGGCGGATTCGGCACGATATGTCCGCGCCGGTCACGACTCAGGATCGATGCCAGATCAAAACGGAAACCGTCAATGTGATACTCGATGGCCCAATGCCGCAGGCAGTGGAAGATCATTTCACGCACAACGGGGTGATTACCGTTGATCGAGTTGCCGCAGCCGGAGTAATTCGCGTAGTCGCGGCCACCATTCTCCAGCAGGTAGTAGACCTGATTCTCCAGACCTCGAAAGCCGAGCGTCGGGCCGCGCACATCACTCTCTGCGGTGTGATTGAAGACGACATCCAGAATGACCTCGATACCTTCCGCGTGCAGAGCCTGAACCATCTGCTTGAACTCGTGCACTTGCGCGCCCGGTTCGGTGGACGACGCATAACCTCGATGCGGAGCGAAGAACGCCAGCGGGTCATAGCCCCAATAGTTCGTGCGCGCGGTCGAGCGGCCGTCCCAGTGCCGTTCCATGAAGTCCTGCACGGGCATGAGTTCCACCGCCGTCACACCCAGTCGCTTCAGGTAGGGAATCTTCTCGATGAGACCCAGGTATGTGCCAGGGCGTTTTACCTTGCTGGTGGGTGACTGAGTGAATCCGCGCACGTGCAGTTCATAGATGACGGACTCAGCCAGCGGGCGGCAGAGATGCCGGTCGCCGTTCCAGTTGAAGTCATCGTCAACGACGACGCATTTCGGCGGCCGCACGACACCGTCGTCCGAAGGCTGAAACGTTCCAGCCAGCGCGTGGGCAAAGGGATCGATCAGGCGAGCTCGCGAAGAGAAACGCTGACCACGATCCGGGTCGAACGGTCCGTCGGCCTGAAAGTGGTACAGAGTGCCATGCTTCAGGCCCGGTACTGAGATCGTCCAGATGTCGCCCAGGCGGTTGATGAACGGGTTCAATTCGATGATGCGCGTCGGTTCGCGATCGTCGACCGTATTGTACAGCAGCACCCGCATCCCTGTGGCGGACTTGCTGAAGACCGTAAACTGCACGCCATCGTCGTGCGTGGTCGCGCCGTACATCAACGAATAGTGGCTCTGCATCATGCGCAAGCGTCTTCAGTCTGTGAGATCTGAACGGGTGAGTTGGCTCCGTCGCTTGAGCGTCTTAACTATTCGCAAACAGCACAACGGCAGCTTGAAAGCTGCCGGCTGAAGAGCAGGGCGAGGCCCGTCAGCATTGAGGCGACGTGTGCGGCGTCACTTCAGCGGGAGCAGCTTGATGTTCTTGTACCAGCAGTCGCTGCCATGATCCTGCAAGCCGATGTGTCCCTTGCGCGGGTGAGTCTTGTAGGCCACATCGAACTTGTGAGCGGAACCGTCGGGGCGTTTGTTGGGTTCCGGCCATTCATCGAAGTTCAGCTTCGAAACGACCTCGCCGTTCAGTTCCACGGCCAGCATGTTGCCGTTGCTGGTGATGACCATGCGGTTCCATTCGCGCACCGGCTTCATCGCGTTCTTGCTCGGCTTGACCAGATCATAGATCGCCCCGGTGTCATGAAAGCCGGCGGTTTTGGTGTCGTCGACGGCGATCTCAATGCCGTTGAAGCCCACGTCCTTGCCCGGTCGAGGCGTCAGTGGAAACGTTCTCACGAAGATGCCGCTGTTGCACTTCGGGCTGATCTTGAAGTCGAGCGACAGCTTGTAGTTCTCCCACGCTTTCTCCGAGGTGAGCATGTACTCGCAGGGGTGCGGGTTAAGGCTGCCATCCTGCACGTGCTTGTCCGGCAGCGGCTTCTCCTTGGTCGTCATCCAGCCCTTCGTTGTCTGGCCATCGAACAACAAGAGCCAGCCTTCGGCTTTCTCCTGATCGGTCAGCATGTTGTCGGCAGCAGCGGACAAACGCGGCATGAGCAGCAGAGTGACCAACGCCAGCAGCAGGATCCGTTTCATGGTGACGAGCCTCAGAAGACGGGATGTGATTGGTGGCAGTCGGCGTCCGGCGCGACGGTTCGGAAGCCGGGGCCAGCTACTGAGTCCGGCTACAAGCTACGCAAAGTCAGTCGGATCCAAAAGTCGGAAGAATATTTACGCTCGCGGAGTTCCAGTGTAACCCGTCAGACTGCGACGGCATTACAAGCAGTGACCCGCTGAGCGCGCGGACGGGCCTCGCAAACAAGGAATCAGCATGAACCCGCGGCTGTTCACGTTCGTCGGAGGCAACGAGGGCTTGTGGTCGGTGACGCGTTTCCAGGCGGTGTGTGGTGAGCCACTTCCCGAGGTCAAAAGGATCAACATTCTGAATGGCGCGCTGCCTGCGTCCGCCTCTGAGGTGACGTGGCAACTACGGGGAGTGACCAGTAACGAGCGATATGCCACCCGCGCCGAAAAAGATCAGCTCGTCGCGAAACAAGTCGCGTTGGGCAGCCGTCCCGAGGCGACGCGTTCAGCCATCATCCCGATTCGCAAGAACGCCCAGTGGTGGGGACTGACTCAGGACGAACGCCGAGCCATCCTTGAGGAACGCTCACATCACATCGTGATCGGAATGCGCTACCTGCCCGCGATCGCCCGGCGCCTGCATCATTGCCGGGATCTCGGTGAAAGTGAGCCTTTCGATTTCATCACACTCTTCGACTACACGCCGCAGGACGCGAATGCCTTCGAAGACATGCTGGCCGAACTGCGTCTCACCGAAGAATGGAAATACATCGATCGAGAACTCGATATCCGCATGGTGCGCGAGTAGACAATCGGATCTGCCAAACCAGATTTTTGAGCCACGGATGGAACACGGATGAAACACAGATAAGAAGAATCTAGTTCGAACGGTTTCTTTATCCGTGTTTGATCTGTGTTCCATCCGTGGCTAAGCGCATTCTGGCTTGCTCAGAGCGTCCAGCCTTTGCGGTATTCGGTGTGGACGAACTTGTTGACTTGTGGAGCGTTCTTGACTTTCAGATTCTCGCTGTCCCATTCCAGGCGAGTGCCGGGGCTGCGCATGGCGAGCACTCCCAACAGCACGGTCTCGGTCATGGGGCCGGCGTAATCAAAATTATCAACGGGAGCTTTGCCACTCTTGCAGGCTTGATACCACTCGTCGTAATGGCCGGGCGAACGTTCCATCGTCTTGGGAACGGCCTTGCCCTGCTCCTGAAGTTCGGTGGTTAGCAGTTGAGGCATGCCACCGTGCGAGCCGTGATACAGCTTGCCTTTGCTACCGACGTATAAGACTCCGTTGCCCGGGAGTTTCTGACCAGAGGACATCTCGGCGGGAGTTGGTGGCATCAGGCCACCGTCATACCACGTCATCGTGACCGGCGGCAATTTCTTGCCGGAGACCTCGCGCGCCGGGAATTGATAAGTCACCACGGCCGCGATGGGGAAGGTTTCAAAGTTGAGCTTGTTATCAGCCAGCAGCGTGCCGTCGTGAGTCGTGGTCGCTTCGACCGACGTGGGGGCTCCGAGCTGCAGCGCCCAGACCGGATGGTCAATGATGTGGCAACCCATATCGCCGAGTGCTCCGGTGCCGAAGTCCCACCAGCCGCGCCAGCCGAAGGGGCAATACGCCGAGTGATACGGTCGCTCTTTGATGGGACCCAGCCACAGGTTCCAGTCCAGCGTTGCGGGGACGGGCGGTGTATCAGTCGGTCGACCGATGCCCTGCTTCCACAAGCGGCCCGCGCGGTCGGACCACACATGCACTTCACGGACATCACCAATCACGCCGGCTTGAATCCATTCGTTGGTCAGTCGCGAGCCTTCACTGGCATGGCCCTGGTTGCCCATGGACGTCATGACCTTGGCGGCTCGAGCTGCCTTCGTGAGTTCGCGGCACTCATGCAGCGTGTGAGTCAGCGGCTTTTGCACATACACATGCTTGCCCGCCTTGATGGCCGCCATCGCCGCGACCGCGTGAATATGGTCCGGAGTACCGACCGTCACGGCGTCGATGTTCTTCGCCTCTTTGTCGATCATCTCGCGAAAGTCTTTATAGCGTCGCGCCTTGGGATGCGCGTTGAACGTCCCGCCTGCACGAGCTTCATCCACATCGCACAGCGCCACAAAGTTGCCGCCGAGTTTCGCGATGGTGGCGATGTCACCTCCGCCCATACCGCCGCAGCCAATGCCCGCGACATTCACGCGTTCGCTGGGCGGCGTCTGTCCCTGTCCGCCAAGCACGTGTCGAGGCACGATGGTGAATGCAAAGGCCGCAGACGAAGCAGCCAGAAACTCGCGCCGAGTGGTGGACGCGACCGGTCGAGTCAACGACGCATGACGACTCATGAGTGCTCCTCAATAGCGATGTTTTCTTGTCCAACGCGCAGTCAACGACGAGCCGCTCAACCGACTCACGATTCAATCACGCACGCCAAGCCGCACAGCGAGTGCTCGTGTCGACTCGATTAAACTTGCCGACCCTCCGGATGCCAAGCGTCGACCTCGCAGAACTGCGCCTTCATTGTCGACGAAGCGGTGAGGTGATTTAGGGCGCATCACCTTGAGGTTCTTTGCGATCAGAATGAGAGGCATTTATTTCGACGCGCTGGGTGCTCCGCCTGATCTAAAAGTCGGTCGGCAAATCCTTCGTGCACTTGGCGCAGACTGTCGCTTCGCGATCAATGCTCGACTTACAGAACGGACACAGTTTCTGCGGTCGCCCAGCGAGATTCATCAGCAGGAACAGCGGCCCAAAGATGATGGCGTGTGGAAGTGAGAACAGAATAACGAACAGAGCACGATCTGGCCGTGCCGATTTGTTGAAGAGCAACACCGACCCAATCAAGCCGAGTCCGCTCCAGATAAAAATAAAGATGTATAGGAAATTGTGCATTTTGCGGGACTCGATTGCCTTTCGAAGGTCGGAACTGCCGCGGCAAGTACACTCCGCGAGCTTTCTCTGGTCGGCCGAAAGCAATCACTCGACCGTGGCCAGAGACTACCGATGATCGAAACGTTCGACTTCTCGTTCAGATCAGCCGCGCCATCAATATGAAAAGTATCGCCTGACGCACTACTGATCTTCACGATGGTATTTGCGCCGGGAGGGCGAGGCTCCTGCCGAGCCGCATGCGCGAATCAACCTTGCCGCAAGCTCCCGGCTCGGCAGGAGCCTCGCCCTCCCAATCATGCTCCCGCGCAATTA
>CAYLTY010000265.1:0-11185 GCA_964386705.1 uncultured Planctomycetaceae bacterium | reverse complement strand
GATGAGGCCTCGCGGCGCGGACTCAGCGGCCAGTTGGACGACGATGGCGCCTCCGAGTGATTCGCCCATCAGCAGCATCTCAGAATCTTTGACGTTCGCGAGTTGCCTGAGTTTCTTTCGCGCAGCCTTGGCGTCGTTGATCGCTCCTTCAACGGTCTGAGTGCCCTCGCTGCGGCCGTAACCGCGATAGTCGAACAGGAAGGTCGACACCTGCAGCTTCGACTGCAAATACTTGAGCCATGCAGCGCGGGAGGCCAAGTGGCCACCATTTCCATGAGCCATCAGGATCGTGGCTCGTGGTTTCTCGCTCGGGCAGTACCAGCCATGAAGTTGCGTTCCGTCGTCGCTCTTGAACCAGATGTCTTCGTACTTCAATCCCGACGGATTCCAATCTCCGGCGGGATACTTCGAGGGAAAGAACAGCAGCAGTTCGTCAATGGAGCGAATGGTCTTGTCCTCTATGCTGGCCGGTGCTGAGACATCCTGAGCGTGGCATTGGCATAAGTGGAGCACACCGATTGCTGCGATCAGCAGGGTGATCGTCAGCAACCACGGTGACGCCTTGTTTTTGTCTCGCATGGTCCGCACGTTCTCCCGATGGCGCGATCGTCGAGATTGGTCCTTCGAATTGATTCTAACCATCATCAGGCAGGGGGTAGATGCGATTCGTGCAGTTCGCCTTGAGTGGTCAGGGATGCACCCGAACAATACGGTTGCAGGATATCGCGTCTTACGACTTCACCTGACAGCCTGAGGTGCTGAATGATTGCTTCTGTTGCGTGGCTGCGCGTCCGCGTCTTGGTTCTCTCTGGCGGCTTGTTGAGTCTATTTGCTGCTGGCTTGGGCATCGGACGCGTCGATGCTGCGGATGTGGAAATTGCTCAGATCGAAGCGGCTTACGGCCCGGAGATTCGACCGCTCATCAAGGCTTACTGCGCTGAATGCCATTCTGCGAAGCGCGCCGAAGCTGACGTTGATCTGACCACGTTTGCTACGTGGGCCGAGGCTAAGCAGCAGCCGGAAGTCTGGATCAAAGTCGGCGAGATGCTGGACAGTGCACAGATGCCGCCGCGCGATGCGAAGCAACCGAGTCCTGCCGAGTTCAAAAAGCTGCAGCAGTGGGTGCGCGGTTATCTCCGAGCTGAAGCCCGCGCTCGAGCAGGTGACCCGGGTCGAGTGGTGCTGCGTCGTTTGAACAACGTCGAGTACACGAACACGCTCCGCGATCTGACGGGTTTGAAGTCGCTCAATCCAGCGCGTGAGTTTCCGATCGACAGCGCTGCTGGTGAGGGCTTCACGAACACGGGCGGAGCACTGGCGATGTCTCCATCGCTGGTAACGAAGTACCTCGACGCCGCAAAAGAGGTGGCTGCTCATGCGGTATTGCTGCCGGATGGATTTCGGTTTTCGGCTGCTACCACTCGCAGTGACTGGACGAACGAAACTCTGGCTGCCATTCGTCAGTTCTACGGCCAGCACACGTCGGCTCAAGGGGGCACGCAGGTCAACCTGCAGGGGATCGTGTTCGACACAAACGGTGGCGGACGGTTGCCCTTGGAAGCCTACCTCGCTGCAACGCTGGCCGAACGCGACGCTTTACTGAGCGGCTCCAAGAGCGTGGATGCTGTTGCTCAAGAGCGACACTTGAAGGCGAAGTATCTGAGGACGCTCTGGCGGGCACTAACCGGCAGTGAATCTTCATTGCTGCTGGATGGCTTACGAGCTCGCTGGAGAAACGCGAAGCCGGGTGATGCCGGGGCGCTCGTGGCGGACATCGCACGCTGGCAGCAGGCACTGTTCCGCTTCACCAGCGTGGGCCACATTGGCAAAGTTGGTGGACCCAAGCGGTGGCTTGAGCCAGTGACTCCACTGACATCCCGACAGGAGATTCGCCTGAAGTTGCCGACTGCGACGGAGTCCAACGAAGTCGTCTTGTCGTTCGTTACCTCGGATCTCGGTGACGGTAACGAACACGATGTTGTCGTCTGGCAGCAGCCGCGACTGGTATCTCCCGGGCGGCCGGATTTGCCACTCAGCGAAGTGCGTGAGTTGACTCGTGACCTGTCCGCTCGGCGGGTTGCGACCTTTTCAAAGACAACTCAGTTCCTGGCTGCTGCCGCTGAGGCGTCAAAGACCAGCGAGGCGGTCGACGTTGCGAAGTTGGCTGCCCAGTTTCAAGTTGATGAAGAGCCTTTACGGGCGTGGTTGGAGCACTTGGGAATTGGTGGTGCCGTGACGATCACGGGACACTTTACGCAGAAGTTTTCAAACGCCTCAGGTTATGACTTCATCAAAGGTTGGGGGCCGGGCGAGACGCCGAATCTGGCCGCGAATTCGTCGGATCAGCATGTACGCATTCCCGGCAAGATGAAGCCGCATAGCGTGGCCGTGCATCCCTCGCCGACGCTACGAGCGGTCGTGGGTTGGCAAAGTCCGGTCGCTGCGAAGCTTAAAGTGGAAGCCTCGATTGCGCACGCTCACCCCGAGTGCGGGAACGGTGTGATGTGGTGGCTGGAACTCCGACGTGGAGCCACCCGCCAGCGGTTGGCTGCGGGGATCTCACAGGGCAATAGTGCCGCGAACGCCGGGCCGATTGATAATGTCAATGTGCAACCAGGAGATGTCGTATCGCTGGTGATCGGGCCGCGTGACGGGAACCATTCTTGCGACCTTACGGCTGTCGACCTGAAACTCACGAGTGCTGGTGAGCAGTCGCGTGAATGGGACTTGGCGAAGGATGTGTCGAGCGACGTGCTGGCGAGCAATCCTCACGCGGATCGATTCGGTAACGCGAGCGTCTGGCACTTCTACACCGAACCGGAAACAGGCAACGCGAGCCAGGGGACCGTTATTCCGACGGGTTCGATTCTCGCGCGGTGGCTGACGGCTACTGCTCCTGACGAACGGCAGAAGTTAGCTTCGGAACTGCAGGCACTGCTGACTTCTCCCGCGCCGCAAGCGAAAGATGCTCCGGATACCATTCTGTATCGCCAACTGACATCGCTCAGCGGACCGCTGTTTTCTCGCGTGAGAGCCGCACGCAAGCCGGCAGACGCAGGTTCAAAATCAGCGCCTTCAACAGCTCAATCTGATGCCGAGTTGTTTGGTCTTGACCCTGCGGTGTTCGGCAAACGCCCTGATGGTTCAGAGATCGATGCGGCCAGCTTGTGTGTTCGAGCACCGTCGGTGGTCGAAGTTCGCTTACCAGCGGATCTGGTTGCTGGGTGTGAGCTGGTTACCGCAGCCACTCTCGAACCTCTCACCGGCGCCGATGGCAGCGTTCAAGCTCAAGTCGTGATCGGCAAGGCGATTGCGGCTCCGCTGCAACCGGGGCAGCCGATCATTGTCAGCGAGCAAAGTGCTACGCGGCAGCGCATTGATAAGTCGCTCAATGAGTACCGTGATCTCTTTCCTGCCGCGTTGTGCTACGCCCGCATCGTCCCCGTGGATGAGGTGGTGACGCTGACCCTCTTCTACCGCGAGGATGATCATCTGCGTCGGCTGCTCCTGGATGACGCTGAGGCAGCGCAGTTGGATCGGTTGTGGGATGAATTGCACTATGTCAGCCACGACGCGCTGACGCTCGTGGATGCCTATGCCCAGTTGATGGAGTATGCCACTCAGGACGCAGATCCCAAGGTGTTCGAGCCTTTGCGGAAACCTATTCACGATCGAGCTGCAGCTTTCAAGAAGCGGCTGGTCGAGACCGAGCCCATTCAATTGGAGAAGCTGATTCAGTTCGCAGCCCGCGCCTATCGGCGTCCACTGACAGAGAAAGAAGTTGCGAACTTCAGGAGTCTCTACGGCAAGCTGCGCGGTGAAGGGCTTCCGCATGACGATGCGTGGCGATTCACGCTGGCGCGCGTGCTGGTTTCTCCGGCCTTCCTCTACCGCGCTGAGAAGCCGCGCCCCGGAACCAGCCCAGGCGCGGTGTCGGACTGGGAACTGGCAAACCGGCTCAGCTACTTCTTGTGGTCCACCATGCCCGATGCCGAACTGCAAACGCTGGCGGCAGAGAACAAGCTGCACGATTCCGGCGCGCTGGTGGGCCAGGCGCGGCGCATGTTGCGGGACGGCCGGGTTCGTGAACTCTCCAACGAATTCGCCTGTCAGTGGCTGGGGGTCCGTACCTTCGATTCACACAGTGAGAAGAGTGAGCAAGTCTTTCCGACGTTCACTCAGATTCGTGGTGACATGCACGAAGAATCGGTGCGGTTCTTTGTGGATCTGTTCCAGCGCGACGGTTCGATTCTGGAAGTGCTCAACGCGGATCACACATTCCTGAACGAGGCGCTGGCGAAGCATTACGGGATTCCCGGCGTGACAGGACCCGAATGGCGGCGAGTCGACGGCGTTCAGAAGCACGGACGCGGTGGCATCCTGACGCTGGCCACAACGCTGACTCAGCAGTCGGGAGCTTCGCGTACGAGTCCCATCTTGCGTGGCAACTGGGTTGTTGAGACCTTGCTCGGCGAAAAACTTCCGAAGCCTCCTAAGGACGTCCCGCAGTTGCCGGAAGCGGAGACCGACACGGAACAGACCGTGCGGCAGTTGGTCGAAAAACATCGGAGCGTTGCGGCGTGTGCTCACTGTCACGACCGCATTGATCCGTTCGGCTTCGCCCTGGAAGGCTACGATGCCATCGGCCGCAAGCGAGAGAAGGATCTGGGCGGTCGAGTCATTGATGTCGGCGTGGAACTGAAGAACGGAGTGAAGTTCAGCGGAGCAGATGGCTTGCGAGATTATTTGCTGGAGAAACGGCGTGATGACTTTGTGCACCACTTCTGCCGTAAACTGCTCGGTTATGCTTTAGGTCGAACCGTTCAACTGTCCGATGAACCGCTGCTTGAAGAGATGCAGCAGCATTTGCAGAAGAACGACTACCGTTTCTCCGTGGCAGTCGAAAGAATTCTCGTCAGCCCGCAGTTCTTGATGACTCGCGGAGCTGATTTCAATTAGATGAATTGCGGCGTCCTTAAGTTCAACTCATGCACTTAAAGCCCCTGAGGGAGCTTCCCATGCAAAATCAGTTTTCGCGTCGAACATTCTTGCGTGGTCTGGGCGTCACGATGGCGCTGCCGTGGATGGAATCACTGGCCGTTTGGGGCGACCAAGCGACGGCGAAGGTGAGCGGTTTTGCCAAGCAGTCCAGCGAGGCTCCGGTGCGGCTGGCGGTGCTGTTCGCGGGTAACGGCTTCCACAGCAAAGAGTGGTGGGCGAAGGGCGAAGGTAAGAATATGGAACTCGGTCAGGTGCTCGCGCCTTTGGCCGACTTCCGCGAGAAGCTCACCTTCATTCGCGGCCTCTATAACTCTGAGGCGTTGAAGGGCAACATTCATAGCTCCCAGACCGGCAACTTGCTGTCAGGTGCTCCTTTGGCTGCGGGCGGCGAGATTCACTCGGGGACCAGCGTCGATCAACTGCTGGCGCAGACGTATGGTCGCAGCACGAAGGTGCCCAGTCTGGTGTTGGGATGCGAGCAGTCGAATCCGTCGGTCCACAAGAACTATTCGATGATCTACAGCTCACACATTTCGTGGAGTTCGCCGACGACACCGACGCCGCTGGAGCTGTATCCGGCTCTGGCTTTTGACCGACTCTTCAAGGATGAGGTGCAACGCGGCGACAAGAGCGTGCTGGACGCAGTGCTGGATGACGCTTCCAGCCTCCGCAACCAGATCAGTTCCGCGGATCAGCGGAAGTTGGATGAGTATCTGGACTCCGTGCGCGACGTCGAACAGCGAATTCAAAGGGCAGGGCAGAGGGGCGAACTTCAAGGCTGGCGACCGACGCTCGACAAGCCCAACATGCCGCGCCCGGCGGACGGCATTCCTCAGAACATCTCTGAGCACATGAAGTTGATGTGTGACATTCTGGTGTTGGGCTTTCAAACGGACGCTACCCGTATCTGCACGCTTAAGCTCAACAACGACCATTCGTCGTTGCGCTTCCCACACCTCAACGTGGACTACATGATCCATCACCTGCTGTCGCACTCGGACGGTGCGGACTGGCTGAAGGTGAATCAGTTCTTCACCGAGCAACTTGGTTATATCGCCCGCAAGCTGGATGCGATCCAGGAAGGCGAACGCACGGCTCTCGACAACAGCATGCTGATGTTCTGCTCCAGCATGATGACGGGCCATCACGATGCCTCTCAACTGCCGGTTGTGATGCTGGGACGCGGCGGCGGCAAGATCGCTGGCGGCAAGGCCTACGACTTCATGGGCCAGTCGAATCGTCAGATTTGTCGTCTGTACCTGACGATGATGGATGCGATGGGCGTGAAGCTCGAGAAGTTCGGCGATGCGACGGCACCGTTGAGTCTGTCGTAGCGAGTTGCGACTTTCGCTTACGGAGAAATCAGGGCGACGCGTACATCCATCACGTTGGTGTGCGTGGGGCCTGACTTGAGCAAGCCGCCCGCCCTGGAGAAGAACTCGTAGGCATTGTTGATGGCGAGATAGTCCTCGGGGACGAGGTGCTGGTCTTGAATGGACTGCAGTACATCCGCGTCCAGCCACGCGCCCGCAGCGTCTGTTGGGCCGTCTTCGCCGTCGGTGCCTCCGGACAGAATGGTGATTTTTTTCGCAGCACTCGATTGGCTTATTGAGCCAGCGCTCAGAATCTCAACGCACGCGGCCAGAACCAGTTCCTGACTACGGCCGCCTTTGCGCGGTAGCTTCGTTTCTGACAGCCGCACGGTTGGCTCACCACCACTAATCAGGCAGAGTGGTTTTCCGGATGCGACGACCTCCGCTCGTGCGGCCAAGCATTGGCGTGCGAGGTCTCGTCCGATTTCTGAGGCGATTCCACCAATTCCCACGCCGATGACGCGGACATCGTAGCCCAGTGAACGAGCCTGATGTTCTGCCGCCGCGACCGCGACCGCGTTGTTCCCGATGACATAGTTCTGGACGCGATCAGCATCGACTCGCGGTCGTGTGTTGCTGGTAGTGGATGCATCCAGTTCGATCTTCTCGTTCAGCAATTCCAGCACGGCTTTCGGCACGTTGTTCTGGCCAGCGATGCGTTTCAGGATGTCGCGTGCCATCGCCGGTGTTGAGTCATCATCGACCGTCGGTCCTGAAGAGATGATATCCAGCGGATCCCCGATGACGTCTGAAATGATCAGCCCGATCATGCGCCCCGCTTTCAGTGCGCGAGCGAGTCCGCCTCCCTTGATCAGCGAGAGTTGTTTCCTCACGGTGTTGAGTTCATTGATGGTTGCTCCGCCTCGTGACAGCAGTCGCGTCACCTCTTGTTTATCATCGAGTGAAACTCCGAAGCAGGGCGCGGGCAGCAGAGCACTCCCGCCGCCGGAGAGCAGGACGAGGCATAGGTCATCGTCCCGCAGACGCTCGACAAGCTGCAGGATCTTGAGTGATCCACCCACGCCTTCGACGGTAGGCTCATTGACTCCGGCTGGTCGAGCCGCATGCAGGCGGATGCGTCGCAATTCGCGTACGCAGTCGGCGGGGACATTTACCCATCCGGTGACTTTGGCATCGACCATGTCGGTGCCGAGTACTTCCTCCACGGCGGACGCCATCCCCGCGCCGGCTTTGCCGGCGCCAACGACAATAATCCGCTGCAGGTCGCTCAGGCGAAAATGGTTTCCACAGACGTTTAGTTCATCTGCCTGCCGTTGCAGGACATTTTTTACCAGTTGCGATGATGACACTGCGTCAACGGCGGATTTCCAGATGTCTAACGCGTGAGCTGTCAGTTCAAGCATTTCGTTTCGAAATCAATCAGATGAAGGGATCGGTGCGTCTGCGGAGATCACTTGCCGTACTTGAGATCCCAGCCCGGCAGCGTCACCGATTCCTGGGGCTCGACAAGTTTGCTGTAGAGCTCCGGTCGGCGAGCTTTGCGGTAACGCCAACCGGAAGACTGCTGCAATGGCTCGGGAGTCAGCAGGGCCACAACGACCTCGTCCTCCAGCGTGTGATTCTGAGCCAGTACTTCACCGAACGGGTCGAAGATCATCGCGCAGCCGGGTTTGATGGTGTCGTAATCGACACCAATCGGGTTGCTGAAGACGGCATAGACTCCGTTCTCCCACGCACGGGCCGGCAGCCAGCGCAGCAGCCAGTTGCGTCCTTTCGGCCCTTCGCACTCCTGACGCAAACGCACAGGATCGCGATGTCGATTCTCCCACAGCTTCTTATCGATCAGACCTCGCCCCGGCATCGGTGAGGGCAAACCGCACGTCACGTGCGGCATGAAGATGATCTCGGCACCCATCATCGCGGTGATGCGGACGTTTTCCGGCAGGTTGTTGTCGTAGCAGATCAGAAACCCGACGCGGCAACCGAGCAGGTCGATCACGTTGTAGCTGTCGCCGGGTGTCAGATACTTATTCACAAACGTGTGCAGCTTGCGATACTTCGTAATGAAGCCGTCAGGGCCAACGATCGCGTAGGTGTTGTAGAGCTTGCCTGCGGAGTCTTTCTCGAACAGCCCCGCCATGACGACGGTCTTGAACTCGCGAGCGATCTCGATCAGCTTCTGCGTCGATGGGCCGTCCGGCACGGGTTCGGCGACGTCCAGCATCTGCTCGTAGCTTAGCGGCTGCACCCACGTGTATGCCGGAATGCAGCATTCGTGGAAGCTGACGATCTCAGCACCTTGCTCAACAGCCTTCCGGGTCAGCTCGCGAACGCGGCCAAGATTGAAGCTCTTGTCGTTGTCCCGATGTTCGAATTGAGCTGTCGCGACGCGAATATCTCGCATGGTGATTTCCTGGCTTGAGGACGACGACAACGCGGGGCCGCTGCGGAGCCCGAGTGGCAGGTTGATTACCTTAGAGGACTCGGAGCGCGAACAGAACCTAAGCTGTGCTGCGCGTGTCCTGCGATCGCTGTGAGTAACTGAATCTCCCAATTCTTGCCTGAGGGAACCCGATGAAGCCAAGGCTGCTACTGGTTGGAGAGTTTAATCCCGAGCTTGAGCTTCACACGGCGACCAATTCCGCTATCGAACATGCCCGTCGCGCTTTGAATGTCGACCTGAGCTACGAGTGGATCAGCACCAGTGATTTCACTGAAGAGTCGCTAGCGGGGTATTCCGGAGTCTGGATCGCACCCGGCAGCCCATACAACAGCATGGTGGGCGCGTTAGAAGCGATCCGTATTGCTCGTGAGCAACGTCTGCCTTGTCTGGGGACTTGCGGTGGGTTTCAGCACATGATTATCGAGTACGCTCGCAACGTGCTGAGTTTTCAGGACGCTGACCACGGTGAGTACAACCCGTATGCGTCGCGTCTGTTCGTCTCTCGCCTCGATTGCTCGCTGGTCGGTCGCACGTTGGAGCTAGGTTTCGAGCAGAATTCATTGGCGGCGAGACTGTATGGCGCGACCAAAGCACAAGAGCAGTACTACTGCAACTTCGGCGTGGAGCCGAGCGCAGTCCCACTGCTTAAGCAGGGACCGTTGCTTGTCAGCGGATCAGATGCAGAAGGCGAGATTCGCGTCATCGAACTACCGCAGCATCCGTTCTTTGTGGGCACTTTGTTCGTGCCTCAAGCGCGGTCGACCTCTGCCAACCCGCACCCCATCATCACGGGTTTCGTCAGGGCGGTAATTGGTCGTTGCGAGGCATAACCTGCGAGGGAAGACGCAAGAACCGGTTCCGCCTGAGGGCACGAGGCCGAAAGGTTCTCCTTGGCGGCAAACTCCGCGAAATCGTCAAACTTTGAATTCGAGAGTGTCGATGACGGATGCAGGTTGAACTTGCTCCGTCGCAGGGACACTCGAATTGACCGTCAAACCGCATCGTCAGACTCTCTATTTTGCCGCTTTTGCCGTTTCATTGGTTGCATTGGCGACTTGCACAGGGTGCACGCGCGCTTGGTGGCGAGAGCAGGCGGATTGCGAAGTGGAAGTCGCGATTACAGAGAAGTTAGGCTATCTGGAGAGGCCAGCTTTGGCCGTCGAGCCGGACTCGCGGCTGGCAGATCCCTACTTCGCTGATCAGGAGCCGATGCCGCCAGACGACCCGCAGTCTCACGAGCTGATGCACGAGGTCGACGGCCACAAGGGTTGGAAACACTGGCACGACAACGGTGAGGCCCCCGCGGTGGACCTCGGTGCCTGGATGGATTCACTGCCGCGCGATGAGAACGGCGATGTGGTTGTGAACCTTGCCGATGCGGTGAAGATCGCTCGTAAGAATTCGCGTGAGTATCAGACGGAACTCGAAGATCTGTATCTCTCGGCACTCGACGTCACCTTTGAGCGTTTCCGATTCGATACTCAGTTCTTCCTGGGGAACTCGACGCTCCAGACATTCGATGGCCCGGTACGGAACGGGCCGCATTCCAAGAGCACGCTGGATGTCACAACCTCCGCCCAGATGCAGCGACTGACGGGCAGCGGCGGCGAATTGGTCGTCGGACTGGCGAATTCACTGGTCTGGGAATTCTCTGGCAAGGGTTCCGACAGCTTTGGCTCGGTCCTGAACTTCAGCCTCGTGCAACCGCTTCTGCAGTTCGGCGGACGGGCTCGCGTGCTGGAACAACTCACCCAGCGCGAACGCACTTTGCTGGCCAACGTGCGGCAGATGGAGCAGTTCCGGCAGGGTTTCTACGTTCAAGTTGTAGCTGGCAGAAACTCGGGCGATGGTCCGCTCCGTCAGGGAAATGTCGGACTTACGGGCCTCGGTCTGATCGCCGGTTTACCGAGCGGCCGCGCCGGAGCTGCGCCGGTCGGCGGGTTTCTCGGTGTGCTGCAGGAAGCTCAACAGATTCGCAATCGCGATGCCAACCTCGTGGCACTCCGAGACAGTGTCACTCAACTGGACGCCTATTTTCAGGCGGGCCGTATCCCCATTCGACTCCAGGTCGATCAAACTCGGCAGGCTTATTACAACGCTCAGAGCAATCAGTTGTCTTCACGAGCGGGTTATGCCAGCCGACTTGACGCGTTCAAAATGTCTCTGGGACTGCCGCCCAATCTCCCGCTGAAAGTGCAAGATGCTCTCATTGACCGTTTCAATTTGATTGAGCCTGCACTGACGGAATTACTCAATGAATTTAACGACATCCTGGATGTGCTGCGTGCGACGTCCACGCCAGTGGAAATGCTCGGTTTGCCTGAGCGTGTTGCTGAGTTGCTACCTTTTGAAGAACGACTGACGTTTTATCTGGATCAGACAAGCAAGGAGCTTGAGCAGGTGGAAG
>CAYLTY010000264.1:0-11296 GCA_964386705.1 uncultured Planctomycetaceae bacterium | reverse complement strand
GACAGGTAGCTCAGTTGGTAGAGCACAGGACTGAAAATCCTGGTGTCGCCGGTTCGATCCCGGCCCTGTCCACTCGGTTGCGAGGCGTCACGGCTAACGTGGCGCCTCCAACGAGTTCTCCTCGATGCCACTCCGAGTTGAGACCATCAAAGCCGCCCCGACGATCGTCAGTAGGCGCAATCGCGGACTCACCTGACTTTCATTCCTGTTCGTTGAGTTCGTTCCATTTTTGCTCAATGGAACTGCGAACCTCCGCGGTGAGTTCCAGACGCATCTCCACGTCATCCAGTCCCGCGGCAATCCCGTCGGTCGTTCGCCCCTGAACCGCGAAGCCGAATCGTTGAAAGAAGGGATCCGTGAGTTGGCTGGTCCCGAGACGAATAGCTTTCACGGCAACCTCTTTGATAATGCGATTCAGACGCGCGAAGAGCAGAAACTCGCCGATGTGTTTGCCGTGCTGGCTCAAGTCAACCATGCCCCAGCACAGGTCGGCGGTATCACTTCCTGGATGAATGCCGAAGCCGCCACATCCGACAATGCTCCCGTCCGCCACCAGGACGAAGTACGGACAGCCGGACGAATCGACGAACTCCAGGAACCCGCTCAATTCATGATCGCGAAAATAGCGCGGCACGTTGGTCTGAAAGACAGCAATACACGCCGGGCGATCGGCTGGCAGATATCCTCGGAACCTTAAGCCCGTCAACATATCGGATCGCGCTCCTATCACAGAGAGGACTAGTACCGACAGCAGAATACCTAGACAGGCTGCCCAACCAGCGGGTTCGACAATCCGTTCCGCCCGATCAGCCACTAACCAGCCGGTTCGTCTTCCGCCAGCGAGCCTGTCGCTATCAAGACGTGCTGGTGTCGGGTATGAGTGATGGCCAACAGGACTCTTGCGCCGGGTGATCCCGTGAGTGCAGTTCGAGTTGACCGGTCCTTCTTCTCGCTCAGGAACGTCACATGATCAAGAGCATCGCCATTACGTCAGTCGTTCTCGCGGCCACGATCGGCGCGAGCAGCTTGTTCGCTCAAGAAACAACACCGAGTCGCTCAGGTTCGGTATCGGAACGTGGCGGGTTTCCCTCGTTCGCTCCGACGTCACCAACAACGACTCTCTTGCGTACCCCCGAAGTAAAGACCGAGCTGAAACTTGAAGAGGCTCAGTCGCAGAAGCTGGACGAGATCAACTCCGAAGCCAACCGCGAACGCGCCAAGTTGACCGAGGAGTACAACGCCAAACTGAGAGATCTCAGCAAGAAGACCGAGACCAGCACGCTCGCGCTGCTCAACGACGCTCAGCGCCGACGAGTAGAGCAACTCCAGTTGCAGCAGCAGGGCGTTCGAGCTTTGAGCACTGCCGCAGTTGCTGACAAGCTGGCGCTCACTCAGGAACAACGCGCCGAGATCTCGAAACTCACGCAGCGCGCTTCGGCCTTTGGTGGCTCGCGAGACCGGAACGCGAATGCTGGCAATCCTAACGCGTCAGGTGCAGAACGTTTTCAACAGGCCTTAGATGAAGCAGCGAAGCGGACTGCAGAGACTCGCGACAAGGTCATGGCTGTTTTGACTGCCGAACAGAAGGCCAAATGGTCTGAGATGACCGGCGAGGCTTTTAAGTTTCCGACACGCTCGCGTACCTCAACGCGCGGTCCGGGGAGTTCAACTTCGACGCCCGCGAGACCAGAAGCTGAGAAGCGTGATCAGTGAGGTGAATCGGGTGTCGGGCGTAAAGCTGACTCGGCGTTAACGCGATCCGAAAATGCCAATCGGCACCGCTTGATCTGCCGTTGATCAAGGACGGTGCCGATGTGGTTGGTCCGGCTGCGGCGAACGTCTCTGCAATCGCTGCGATAAGGCAGCAGCGATCAGTCGTCAGTAGGCGGCAGCGGGACTTGAAACTCGCCGTCGAACTCGTCCTTGTCGTCGGACTTCGGCTTGCCAGTCTGAGTCTTCTCGGCCTTCTGTGCTGTCGTTGGCTTTTCTTCAGCCTTGGCTGGCTCTTTCGGTTTCTCTGCAGTTCTAGGGACCACTGGTTCCGGCTTAGGCTGTTCCTTCGGTGCTGGCAGTTCAACTTGAGGCTTCGCGGGAGCAGTTTCACCTGTGGTTGCTGGCTTGGTGGCTTCCACTTTCGGTGCTTCAGCCTTCGGTGTTTCAGCCTTCTGCGGTGCGGCAGGTGTTTCGACAGCTGCCTTGGCTTCCGGCATCGGCGGCAACACTTCTGGCTTCGCGGGTATCGCCGGTTTGACTTCGACCTTCGGAGGTTCACCGACTGTGGCGGGGATCTTCGGTTGTGGAGTCACAACCGGGACCGGAGCCGCTTCGACGATCGTCGGATCCGCCAGGCCCGGACGCGTGCGCTGACGATACAACACCAGCGAGTGCAGGGCGTGATAGAGCGGACCGCAGTCGGCAGGGGCTTGGCGATTGTTGATCAGATCGCGAGCGACTGACTCAACACCACGCTGCAGCCAGGGTTCCTGCAACTCGCGATTGTCGAGCCCGATCATCAGCCATTCGAGAATGTGACCCGACGCCGCGATGCGTTTGCCAAAGTCGCTGTCATAACCAGGACCGTTGTAGTGATTGGATGAGAAGCTGCCGTCAATGTGCAGGTTCTGAAGCGCTTTCGTTTCGGCCACGTAGCGGCGGATTTTTTGGTCAGCTTCAAACCAGACGCCTCGCAACTGGCCTCCGGATTGCTGGTAAGCGTTACGAGCGAGACAGATCGCGAACAGTCCGTGGCAACCGCCGCAGGCACCATCCTGAACTCGCTGATTGGTTTGAGTCTGGACGAGCCGCTCCATGCTCCACTGCTCGCCGTATTTATTCTGCCACTGGAAGTTGTGCGGGAAGTAACGCGAGAACAACCACAACGTCCACGTGATTTCTTCACGGTCGTTACATTCCGCCTGTGCGTTTCGCAGCATGTCGTCGACGCTGATCACCGCGCCGTTCGTGCCAGCCTTGAAGGTGAAGTCACGCGGCAGTTCAGACATCGCCAGGATGGCAAGGAACTGATTGGGGTGACCTTCAAACGCGTAGGGCTCTGTGAAAGTGTGGAAGCGACCGCCGTAAGGCGTCTGCTCGACCAGAGGCAAGCCCTTATAGAACCGTCCGCCGCGAATCCATTCCAGAGCCGAGACCTTCTGGCCGTCGACCTTCAGCTTGAAGTTCTGACGCAGCGCGATCAGACCGTGGAAGATTTGCCAGGGCGTATGCACGTCTGCAGTGAGGTAGCGACGTGACGTCACAGCGACGGCTTCATCCACCAGCGTGTCGAGTTCTGACAGCTTGCGAACCACAGGCTGCGCGGGAACTGCCGCAGGCTGCTGGGGATTGATCTCGACGCCGGTGTTTGCTGTTGGTTGAGGCGTTGCTGGTTCAGCCGTGATGACGGTTGTCGTCGGGTTGGACGACTCTTTGACGACTTGCGGACGCGCGGGAGCGGCGGGGGCCACGACCGGCTTGTTGCCACTGACCAGAACAATGATGTCCTCGGCTTGAGTCGAAGTTCCGCCTAAGGCCAGAACCCCGAAACAAAACAGCCAAGAGTTCAGCCAGGTACCCCTAAGCTTCATGGATGCCGCACTCCTTCCCTGCAATCTCAACAGTCTGAATCAGCAGCAGTTCAATCCATCGATCTGTGGAGTGAGAGTCGCATCCTCTCCACAGCGGCACGCGTTTGCGCGCCCGCCTGCTCGCCCTAATCGGCAAAGTCGGCCCGTAGTATCCGCGTCAGGACGAAGAGCCCTCACACTGATGACAGAAGGAATCGGCGGTTGTGGGCGAGAGATGTGGTGGATCTCGAGCGATCGCTGAGATCGTCAGGATCGGTACGACCGGAACCAATTCGTGAAATCCGAGACCGTACGTGCGGCACGCCTTGGGATGATTTCGTACACAAATGCGGACGGCTTACCGCGATTCGGCGGCTGGCGGCGGAACCGCTGATCCTCCGAGTTGTTCACCGGAGACCTCGTGCACGTTCTCGCGAATCCAGATGTTACGGAACCGGACGGGGTTGCCGTGGAACTGAATGCTGAGGGGTTCTTTCTCACCGTGCTTCGAATACCGTGGCGGCTCGGTGTAGGCCGTCGTGCCCAGGATCTCCAAGTGGTTGTGAATCACAACCCCGTTCTGGAGTGCGGTGATATAGGCCGGTGACTTCAGGCTGCCGTCTGAATTGAATCTCGGGGCGGTGAAAAGGATGTCGTAAGTCTGCCATTCGCCGGGGCCGCGGCAGACATTCACCATGGGCGGCCGCTGTTTATAGATCGCGCCGCACTGGCCATCGAAGTACGTCAGGTTGTTGTACGAGTCCAGAATCTGCAGTTCGTAGCGTCCCATGATATAGACGCCGCTGTTGCCGCGTCCCTGGCTGGAACCTTTGACTTCCGCCGGGCTGGCGAATTCCAGATGGATTTGGCAGTCACCGAAGCTCTGCTTGGAAGTGAGGCCTGTCTTGTGAGCCGTGGCGATACCGTCCTCAATGAGCCACTGATCGCCGCCGTTCCACTGTGACAGATCCTTGCCGTCGAACAGAACGATGGCATCGGCGGGCGCTCCGCCAGCGGGACCGGGATTCACGATGGGCGGCTCCGGCCACAGAATTCCGCTCTTCCATTCGCGGGCGAAAAAGGCACTGGCCAGCGAGCCGCAGCTCAACAGGGCCGTGGCAGCCAGCACTGATCGCAGTCGAAAACCGAAGAAATGACGCAGCATGGTGAGCCTCAATGTGCAGTCGCGGAGAGATTTCGGGCAGGAGGAACTTGGTTGAAGTATTGGTATAACGAGGTTGAACGCGAATGGCATGTGACCGGGGGTGCTGACTGTGCGGCTAGACAAAGTCACGGCAAATCAGGCAATACTCAATCGCTGGCGGCGTGCGAACTGAGTTACAGTTTTGGTCCCGACCAGGATGTGAAGTCGGGCTGAGCTGAGATCTGAAAGTCTTCACCGCGTTCCGAGTCCTTATGTCGTTTGATGTGCTCAATCCCTGGATGCTGGCGGGTCTGGCAGGCATTGCCTTGCCCGTGATTGCCCATCTCTTGAGCCGCAAGAAATACGACGTCGTGCAGTGGGGCGCGATGCAGTTCCTGGAACTGGGGCGTCAGGCCAAACGCCGCATCCGCCTGGAAGAGTTTCTGCTGCTGGCGTTGCGCATGGGGCTGATCGCAATCGTCGCGATTGCGATGGCTCGACCGTGGCTGTCGGGGTCGCTGGTCAGCAACTTCTCGGCAGCACCGACCAGTGACTACGTCATCGTGATCGACAGTTCGTACAGCAGCGACTGGCGCGGTTCGACGAAGACACCACATCAGCAGGCCGTTCGCTGGGCGACTCAGTTCCTCAACGAGCTGTCGCCTTCGGACACGGTGGCCGTGCTGGACGCTCGTGATCAGGTGGAGCCCGTCGTCCCGACGCTGACGCGTGATCGCGAGCTAGTCCGCAAGACTCTGGAGAACCTGCCGACTCCATCAGGGACCTCAAAGCTGCATGAGTCCGTGATTCGCGGCGTGCAACTACTGAGTTCAGGCACGGCGCTGTCGCGGCACGTGATCGTCGTCACAGACGGCCAGCAACTGCCGTGGCGTCACGCGGACGCTCACTTCTGGCTGCAGATGGATGAGCTTCGCAAGCAGGCGTCCGTGCCGTCCGATGTCTGGGTCGTCAACACTCAGCGACAGCAGACCAAACGCGTGAACTACAGTTTGGACCGTTTGCAGCTCTCGCGCGAGTTGACGGTGATCGACTTCCCGGTGCGGATCAAGACGCGGCTTCGCAACAGTGGTGCGGCGGCATCCGCGCATCGGCGTGTGTTTCTGGAGATTGATGGGCAGCGGTTAGCTGAGCAGACGCAGAACATTCAGATCGAGGCCGACGGTCAGGCGACGGTTGAGTTCGAACAGCGGTTCAACAAAGTCGGCACACATCTAGTTGCGGTGGTTACGGAGAGCGACAATCTGATCGCTGATGATCGAGCCGAAGGGGTTGTCGAAATCTCAGACGCGCTGCCCGTTCTGCTCGTCGATGGGCAGTCGCATCCAGACGCTACGAAGAGCGAGACCTTCTTCGCGAAGGCGGCTCTGACCGCTCCGGGTAACCCGACGCCGTGGGTGGCTGCTCAGGTCATCACACCGGCGCAACTGACAGCGAATCGACTGGCGGCCGCTCAAGTGGTGCTGCTGGCGAATGTTGCTCGTCTGACCGACGAGCAGGTCGATAACCTCAGGCAGTTCGTTGAGAGCGGCGGCGGTCTGGCGATCACGCTCGGCGATCAGGTCGATCGCGACTGGTACAACTCGAAGCTGTTTGCCTCAGGCGATGGTTTGCTGCCGGGCGAATTGAAGTCGCTGGAATCCGCTCCCAAGGATGTGGACGCGGAACCGATCGGAGTAAATTCCGAAAGCTTGCAGCTCCCGTGGTTGAAGGCTTTTAGTACGGGCGGAGTCGATAGCCTGCTGGCCGCGCGGTTCACACACTGGTATCAGGTTGAACCGGCCGTTGTGGACCCTGCATCCAACAAACCGAAGGCTGATTCTGACAACGAAAAGCCGAAAGTTGATGTGCCGCCGCGCATGCCAGCGAGTGCGATTGCGAAGCTCAGTACCGGAGCACCATGGATCGTGCACCGACCCCTCGGTCGCGGTGGCGTTTCGCTGCTGACTTCGACTTTGGACGCTGACTGGACCACGCTGCCTGCGAAGCCAGACTACGTCGCCTTCCTGCATGAAATGATCTTTGACCTGACTGCCTCACGCATCTCGCGCAACGTGGATGTCGGAACGTCGCTGATAGCGAAGCTCGAACCGAACGACCGCCTTGAGAACTGGCACTTCACTGATCCCGCGGGCAAGGAGCACCCTGCACTGGCTGCGGGGACCGAGCAGGCACCGCAGGTGCGGTTGGATGAAACGCTGGCTCCGGGTGTCTATCGGCTGCGTCGCAAAGACGGACCGCCGAACGCTGGCAAAGAGCAGCACTTCGTTGCGAACTTCGATCGCACAGAATCGGAACTCACCGCGCTGACGGATGGCGAATGGGCCGAGCTGACTGCAGAAAATCGTATCCGCCGCATTGAACAACCCACCGATTTATTCACGGCCATCAAGTCTGAAACGGCGCGAGTTGAAACGTGGCACCTGTTGATGCTGTTGTTCTTAGCCATCCTGGTTGGTGAAGTGGTCATGACCCGCCGTCTGGTTCAGGGCGGCCACGTCTTCACGGACGACGGTGAGTCAGCTTGAGACGTCCGACATACGACGTCGAGAGATCGCTTAGCGACTCCCGGTGCGGGCGTTGGCTCCGTCGGCGTATCTGGCGTTGAATTCGTCCGGGTCAAACGCATCGGAACTGCGTTTGGTAGCCTCTGTCTTTTTCGGTTGCGACTCAAGTACAGCAGTGCTGGCTTCGACAGACTCTTCGAGAGAAACCGGTTGCGTCGGGGTTCGAGGCACGGTGGGTTTTGGTTCCGTCAATCGCTCCACGTTGCCGGATCGGACGGAGTCGTAGTTCACCGCGGTGCTGAGTTTCGTTTCGGACGACACCGGGACGCGTAGTTCAGCGGCGACTGATTCGATCCAGGTGCTGAGCAGTTTTTGTTGGGCTGCCGCTCCTTGGCCGGCGAAGATCGGGCGGCCTGCGTGAGAGCCGCGAGTTACCAGCAACAATGGGCTTTCGGCTGGCCTCGTGAGGTTCACCTGCTTCAGCACGGTGGCCAGATTGCGTTCCGCATAGATGCGATGATTGCCGCCTCCTGACGCGCCGCGAGCCAGCTTGAAGTTATGCTCGCTTTCTCCGCCGTGGCAGCGAGCGTTCCCGCACTTGTTGGTCAGCAGCGGTTGAATCGATCCCACAAACTGCTGAGCCATCGGGTTAGACAAGCCGCCGAGGCTGCGCGCCGCATCATCCGGCTGAGCCTTTTCGTTGAATGCTGTCAGCAGCCTGGAGTTGCTACTGACATCTTCTTTCTCCTGGCTGTCAGTTTCGATGCGCCGCAGCAGACGCTTGGCAACTTCGTTGAACGGGTCACGCTTCAGCACTGCCTGCAGTTCGCGGTCTGCGTAGGAATAGAGCTGCTGATTGACGCACCATTCGGCGAGTCCCAATTGCTCTTTGATGCTGGGATCTTTGAGTTCCTGCCGCAGTTGCAGATAGATCTCGCCAACGTCTTTGCCTTCAAAGCGGACTTCATCATGGTTGATGGCGAGGTATCCCGATTTCGACGTCACTAGATAGCCTGTCGAGACTGCCTTGATGCGCCCTTTCAGGATGCGGCCATTGCGCAGCAGGACAACGGATTCTGAGTTGTCGGATTCAACAATGGCTGGCTTTGAACGCGATCCCGTTTGCGCCTCTGCGATTGATGAATCGCAACGCGTCAGGCTCATCGCCGCGGCAACAACGAGCAGGCGGAGCAACCTTGAATAGTTGCGGCGTGTTGTATGGGGGCGATGGGACATAACCTGTTTCCTCAATCTGTTGTTGTCGCTCAATCAACTTTGATGCCGGGCATTTGAGGACTGCGTCGCGGGGCCAAAAATTCGCTGATCGAAGAGTCCCGCCGGGCGTCGATGTCGTTACCGCGAAACATGAATTCGACCGATGTCAGTCCTTGCAGTGGTTTGCCGTTGATCGGCAGCGGCTGCATGCGCGAGCCGTCGGGTGTTGAGACTACAAAGGGAGTGAGTCCCGGCTGCGTGACGGAATCAACACAGGTCAGGGTCAGGCGATCGTCCCAGTTTTTGAGCGGTGACGAATTGCTCAGCAACGCGAAGAGTGGTTCTGTGCTGCGACCGTCCTGGCGAGTTCGCAGGGACAGGGCTGTGTTCGTGAGTTTGACCTGCACCTTCGTGGGCAATCGACCTGCTTCCAGAGGCAGCGTCAGCAAGCCACCACATTCCCGCAGGGTCGTGTGATTCAGCGACACTTCCTGCAGTGAGTTGGGTTGCGTTCGCAGATTGGTGTGTGCCTTAAGCGATATCAGTGGTCCGCCGCCGATCTTGAGCACATTGTGGATCTCGACCTGATGACTCCGGCCGTAGAGCAGAGAAACCGTGCCGAAGTCACCGACAATCTGCGAGTCGCGAATATCGAGTCTTCTAGGCAACAGATCCGTGATGACTCGTGGTGTCCAATACACGGCGTCCTGCGGCCGTCCGGTGGACGCACCAGGGACCTGATCTGGTTCCTGGCTGAGCCCGGAAACGAAGGAGCAACCTTGAATCGTCAGCACCTGTGAAGCCACATCCAGCAACTGCGACAACTCACTCGCGCCATCTGTTTCCGTTGGTGAATCGTTTTCCGAGACGGTCGCAGCATGCTCGATGCGGACGCGCTCCAGAACGACTTCATCGGCTCGCAGCAGCAAGGGAGCAGAGTCCACAATGATGCGTGAGACGTCGCTGGCGGTGCCCTTCAGCGTCAGTCGTCGTCCTTGCCAGATGAGCTTGTCGGCTCGATACGGCCCCACGCTGTCCAGCTCAATGACACCATGCGCATCTGGCTTGGGCAGCGGCTCTGGTTCTTTCTGAGAAACTGGCGCCGCTGCAGTGTCGGTAGTTGCTTCCGGATTAGTCGCTGTTTCGGTAACGCTTGTCGGCAGCGGGAACTTCAGGCGCGGCAATTCGGCGAGAATCCAGTTTCGGCTTTGTCCATGCAGACTGATGACCGTTACCGCTGCGAGCACAACGGCCGCCGTAGCTGCGGCCATGAACTGCGGAAAGCGACTGGTTGGTCGCGGCAATCGGCGTGAGGGTGGCTGCTGGAACGTGGCTGCGAAAGCTGCCAGCGCCGATCGTCCGGCGCGGCGCGGAATGCCGATGCAGATCGTTTCTTTGGCGGCCGACTTAGGAGAGTCCTTACCTTCAGGCGGTTGAGTTACCACCAGCAGCTCGCGAGCAGTCTTCGGCCGCAGTCTTGGATTTGGTTCCGTCAGCCGATGAATCAACCGCGCGAGCAGCTCGGGAGTTTCCGGTGCCAGTTCGCGGACGTCATCAATGCGCTGAGTCTGATGCGCTGCCAGCTTAGCCAGTGGATCGCCGGTGGGATGCGGCGGACGTCCAGCCAGCAAGTGCCAAAGCAACGTGCCGAGTGCGTACAGATCGGTTTGAGCTGAAGGCGCACGGCCCGTGCCGATGAGTTCTGGAGCGACACCGTCGTAGCGGTCAGGTCGCATGAACGCATTGATGTGCAGAGCAGGCTCCAACGCCGGGGCAATGCCAGCATCAAGCAGCATGGTCTGACCGGAGGCCTGCAGGCGAATATTGTTGAGCGCGATCTGGCCATGCACGATGCCGTGCTCATGCAGCATCGCCAGCCCATCGAGAAGCTGTCTGGCGATTTCCAGGACCTCGCGTGCCGGGAAGCGACCGCGTCGCAGCAGCAACTCGCCGAGCGTCAATCCTTCAATCAATCGGCTGGCGAGCGCCAGGTCAACTCGAGCACCCGGCCAGTTCTGGCCATCATGAGCCCGCGCCTTCGGACGTCCGGTTTTGCTGGGGCCGATTTCGCTGCAGGCGTGCGGGACGACCACTCCAAAATGCAGGATGCCGCGCGACTTTTCGACCAGCTCGTTCAGTCGGGTGAGGGTATCTTGTTTGAGCTCAACAGGGACCACGGCGCGTTTCACGACGATCAGTGAAGACGAGCTGACATCGCGGGCGAGGAATGTCTCCGACACACAACCGCCGATGCGATCAAGAACCACGCTCGGGCCGATCCGCAACTGATCAAGCTGGGCGGTTTCAATCGCCTGACTTTGGAACGCCGTCAGCTTTTGTGCTTGCACGAGGGCGTCGAGCCAAATCGAATCGAACGCGGGGAGATCACCGGAAAGTCGTTTCACCCGGCCGCGGCAACGTCGCAGGTCTCGCGCCGAGCAAAGGTGCTGGCCAAGCAGGATCTGCTGCAGTTGTTTCGATGCCGGTTCGACCACTTCTCGGAATCCTTTCCGCGCTCCCAACGAATGCAGGCCAATCTGCTCAAGTGCTGAAATCGTCCTGATTTTCGCACGCTGGCTGACGTTTATCCCACAAGCGGAAAAAGGGAGCAAGATGAGCGTTCAGCAGGCCGATTTGTAGAAGTTCGGTCTCTTGATGTCCCCGTCTGCGGGAATCGAGTTTGAGGATGACGAGAAATGTACCCGGTGGCGTCTCATCATCACTTGACGGGTGAAAGGCGGTTCCAATACCAAAGGTCGGTCTGTATCACCAGAATCGGCTCTTCGCGGCCCGTCTGGCGGCTCTCTGCAACGTAAGTAGTGTTGTGGGTAGTTGCCGACTGACTGCGA
>CAYLTY010000263.1:0-11352 GCA_964386705.1 uncultured Planctomycetaceae bacterium | reverse complement strand
GTTTTGAGGTCTCGTCATCGGACATGAATCACGCTGATTAACAAGGGCAGGGGGCGATGTTTGTTCGAGAGCAGGTACGTCCGCACGAAGCGGGAGCTACTTCAGGTGCTTCGCGAGCTGCTCGTGACGGTAGAAGAAGCCATCGTCAAGGTTATCCAATATGCGGTCTTTTGTGATCAACAGCCCCGCCACACCGCCCGGTGGCAGGAAGTGAATTCGGTCGATCACGATCACGCCTGATTCGGTCGATTCGAAGAGATGTTCATGCACCCAGGCTTTCATGGGGCCGCTGATCTGTTCTTCCACATAACGCGTGGATGGTTCGAAGTTCGTCACTTCGTGTACGGCTTCGCGAGCGACTCCAAACGCCTGCACGCGAAACATCATCTGTGAACGTAGTTCCAAACGTTCGGGAGCGGACACAAAGAACAAACCGACGCCCGGCGGGCTGATGGCTTTGATATTGGCTGGCTGGATCAGGAAGTCGAACGCCGTTTGCGGCGAACAGTTCAACTCCGTGCGTGCTTCAAAGGTTTCCATCTCGGTAACGATTCCTCGAGTTGCGCTAGGCTGTACTCTGGTGCGATCACTGAACAACGTAGTTTCCCGCGTCTCGCTAATCCACCTGCCCGGCCAAACGGCACAGTAACAGCTCCAGTTGCGTGCGATCGTTCAGTGTGCTGCCGCCTTTGAGATTCACGTCTGCTTCGAGCAGCCGCCGCGCCAGCATTTCTGCTCGCGGCCGGCCTATCTGCTTGAGATATCGCGTGGCTGGTTGAATCTCTCCGCCCCACGCACCGGCCTGAGTCAGTGCCTCACCCAATGGTGAGCCCTGCCGCGAGAGTTCTGTGGCTACGGCCATCTTGCGGAACACGAACGCAATGCCGCCGTGAATTTTGAGCGGCGCGTCGCCGCCTACCAGCAGTTTGTCGAGTGCGTGCAATGCTTCGGCGAGGTTGTTCTCGCGAACGGCATCGGTCATCGCCCAGGTGGTTTCGGTTCTCCAGTCACCGACGAGTTTTCGAACAGCGGTGCCGTCGATGGTTGTTTTGTCACCAACATAGGTCGCGAGCTTCGCGAGTTCCTGCTCGAGATGACCGAGATTCGTGCCCGCGAGCTCGATCAGCAGCGAAGTCGCGTCCGGCGAGAGCGTCTTGCCGTGAGTGGCTTTCAGTGAATCCTGCAGCCAGCGATTTAACGCTGTGCCTTTCAGTGCCGAACAGTCGACCACGAGGCCGGCTGAGTTCACGAGTTTGTAGAGCTTCGTGTTTGACGGAAATGACTTCAGATCCAGAATCAGCAGTGATTTCTTAGCTGGTTTGTTGGTGTAGGCTTCAAGGGCAGGGCGGTTGTCGGTGACGAAGTCATTGGCGTCTTCGATCACTATGACCCGTTTGCCGCCCCACATCGGTACGGTCAGCAACTCGCTGCGGACCGTTTGAATATCGACGTCCTTGCCCGCGAATTTCGTGGGAGTTTCGTCGTCGGTCATCTGGCTCTTGCAGATGGCGTCGAGGACTGACAGCTTCAGAGCACGCTCTTCGCCTGTGAGTGCAATCACTCCGGGAACGGTTTGCGGCGGAGATTTCAGGAACTCGGTGGCGTGCATGGGATACTGTTATCCGTCCGAAAAGCGAGGCCATCTTGACCACATTCTGGCGACGCTCGAACATGCTCAGCGCCGCCGGAAGTAGATCGTGATTCGATGCTTCCGGCGATGCAACTCAGCCCCTCACACGAGCCACACGCGTACTGAAATGGAGTCGGCATGGATGCCGGGCAGCACAATCCAGATACGGAATCCACTCCGATTCCTCTGCCGGTGTTATTGCCGCCCGAGCCGCAATATCGCTGTCCGGATGATGTCCACACGATCTCGCGTTCTGTGCACCTGGCGCGGCTGGCTTCGTTCTATCCGAAGTGTCGTCATTGTCAGCACCGGCATGAGACGGGGCATATCGCTCCGGCTGTGGTCGAACGCATTCAAAGTGTTGAGCAGCAGCGTGCCCCGCAGCGATCGATCTTCGAGCCTGACGGCGTGCGCGGTGTGTTTCTCAATCAAATTACTCCGCAGGCGGCCGGGCAGATTGCGGGAGCGTTGGCCAGTCTGTTGTGGGAACAGGCTCCGCTGGTCGCGCGGACTCAGGCCGTCAAGAAGAATGCTGCGAAGCGTTCCGGGCCGCTGGTGGTGATTGGCTACGACGAACGGTCTGCGTCGCCGTCGTTGTTTGCTGCGGTCGCCGACCAGTTACGCTTGATGGGGTGTCAGGTGCTGGATGTCGGGCAGGTCGCGCGACCCTGCTTCAACTTCGCGGCCGATCATCTGCAAGCCGTGGGAGGAGTCTACATCACAGGCTCCGGCAAGGATGCCGCTTGGACGGGCTTGGATCTGGTGGGCGAGCGAGCGCTGCCGCTGTCGAGTGACACTGGCTTGGAGCTCGTCGAGCGGCGTTTTCGCGAAGGCTATTCTCGGGCTACCCGACGAGCGGGTTTTCAGCGTTCGTTTCAAGCCGTGTTCCCCTATGAAGCCGGCTTGTGGAAGCACTTTCACGCGCTGCGGCCGTTACGAGTTGTGGCCGCGATTCGACCGCGATCTGTCCGTGCAACGATCCGGGCGCTGTTCGCCAAATTGCCTTGCGAGTTGTTTGAAGTCGAGACGGCTGCCAGTCCGCAGTCGCCGTTGCGTCACGAAGTCGTGCTGGAAGAGCTTTGCCGTCGAGTTGTAAAGCGCGAAGCTCATTTAGGAGTCATGATCGGTGACGACGGCTGCGAATGCTGGCTGGTCGATGAACGCGGGCAGACCGTTGACTCGTTGAGGTTGTCGGCGTTTCTGGCCAATCTGCTACTGACTGAGCATCCGCAGGCCGAAGTTTGCGTCGCGTCGGAGGTCATGGCTGCGTTGCGCCCGTTGCTCAAGACGGATCGAGTAGCCGATGGCGGCTCAACGCGCGGCAGCATGAGTGATTCCATACGCGCCACTCAAGCAGTCTTCGGCGGAGGGCAGATGCCGCTCTATTGGCATCGTGAAGCCTACCCGTCCTGCGACGCCGTGTTGACGCTTGCTCGGGTCCTGCAGGGGTTGAGTCGTAGCGACGCGGCATTCTCGACTTTGCTGCAACGCAAGTCGTTTTGAGGATTCGGTGGTCGCGAGCTGGCTGTGGTTGCTATACCGTTAGGTTTTAGCTGAACAGCTCGTCTGGATTGCCGTGTTTCCCAGTTACCTCAAGACCGCAAGCGATTCATGAAAGACCGCAACCTTCTGGCGTTAAGCTTTTTGTCGAAGAGCACCCTCGGATTGGCTCTGCTGCTTGCTCTTACCGGCTGCGGTTCGGAGCTTTATGAGCGCAGGCTCAGCGAGTCTGTGGCGTACTTCCAGTACCGTGAGAAGGTTGATCAAAGTTTGGAACCGCGTGCCTGGTCGAACTCGGGGATTGAGTATCGGCCGCCGAAAGGCTTCGTTGAGGTCGCCGGGCCTGCGGAAGGAGAGCCAGATCAGCGACAGCCTCCTTTCCTCGGGCAAGCACTGCCCGGCTTGATCGGGGCGTTTCGCGGCGAAGTTGGCGTCGACATTCCGGGCTCGGAAGTTCGCAGCATGCCCGCCTGGGTCTTGCTGTGCTCGAATCACCAGCTCTGGATCGCTAAGGAGTCTGACGCGAAGATTATCCCGACGGGATACATCGGTAATCTGGAGGATGCTCTGGCAGACGCCTTGAAGTTCAAGCGGAACTCGGCGATCGACCCTTGGAAGTTCAACACCGAGCGAGTTCCGCGAGGCGTCGCGTATGTTCCCATCAAGAACTACGACTACATCACGCTCGATGAAACAGTTGATGGCGTGTCGATGGACGTCATTTTGTTCCGATACATCGTCCAGGACATTCAGCTGGCCGTAATTGCCGTGGTTCCCGCTCCAGTCGATCGTCGCGAGCGCTTCTTTGAGAAGATGTCGCTGGGCATGGAGCAACTCACCATGTCTAGTGAAATTCCGCGCTCGAAACAGACCACGAAGCCGGTGGGCGGTGGCGGTATCTGACGTCCTTTCCAGCGAGGTCTCGTTGTGCTGCTGACGACCGTGATCGCCATCGCTGGCATGATGTTGGGCATGTGGCTGCTGAGTCTGCCGCTGCGCAATGTGAGCATCGTCGACATCGGTTGGGGCTTGGGCTTTGTGCTGGTGAGTTGGGTTTGCGTCGCAATGCATTTGCGCGAGCCTGGCGAACTGGCTGCAGAGCAGTTTCTACTGCCGATTCTGACGACGCTGTGGGGCGTTCGACTGAGTGCCTATCTGGCCTGGCGCAACATCGGCAAAGGCGAGGACTATCGCTATCGCGAAATGCGGGAGCGCTTCGGGCCATCGTTCGTGTGGTCGAGCTTGTTCATCGTGTTTGGCCTGCAAGGTACGGTGATGTGGGTTGTCTCACTGCCGTTGCAAGCTGCGCACGCCTGGCCGAGTTCTCGGGCTCCGATCGGCTGGTTGATGGGCGTGGGAATCGCTGTTTGGTTGACGGGTTTCTTCTTCGAGTCTGTTGGAGATCTGCAACTCGCCTGGTTCAAGTCTCGTGCGGAGCACAAAGGCCGGGTCATGGATCGCGGTCTGTGGCGTTACACGCGGCACCCGAATTACTTCGGCGATTTCATGATCTGGTGGGGTCACTGGCTGGTGAGCATGTCGATGAGTGATCCGACGACGTGGTGGACCATCATCAGCCCAGCACTGATGTCATTTCTGCTGGTTCGGGTTTCGGGCGTCGCACTGCTTGAGAAGTCGATGAAGCAGAGGTCGCCTGAGTACGTAGCCTACATTGAGCGGACGAGTGCTTTTTTCCCGCGACCACCTCGGGCAAAGAGAGAATCGCAGTAAGAATGAAAAATGCCCGCGGCCATGAAGGCAGCGGGCACCAGGTTTCATCAAACACACAGGCTACTGGGATAGTCGGCCTACGCAGCCTTACTGGTGGAGCAGGTGCCACCACGAAGCTTCTCACGGTGACCGTTGGACTGTTGAGCGATCAATTCCTGCAACCCGTCTTCGATCAGAGGTAACTGTACGCCCAGCAGGTCGCGGGCCAGTGAGCAATCGAGTGTTGTTTCGCCCTGGCCGAAGCCGACGATGGGCGTGGTCAGTGAAACTGTCTCGGGCAGTTGCGGCCGAGGCAGGTCGCAGGCAGATGCTAGTCGCGACGCGAAGTTGTAAGGGTTGATTCGCTCGCCGCCTGACAGATGCAGCAGGCCGATCGTGTCGGCATCAAAGGCCTGCAGCAACATCCTGGCGAGGTCCGTGGCCAGCAGCGGTGATGCGTGGCGAATGAAATCAATCGCGCTGGCTTTGTTCTCATTCAGATCTGCCACCAGGCGTTCTGCAAAGCTGGTGCAGTTGGCAACGGGACTCCAGCCGAAGACGTTCGTACGAACGACAAGGGCTTCATCGTTCTTGCTGATGACATCTTCTTCAATGCGGCGGATCTGTTTCGCGCGCGGTGTCTCGCAGTAGTTTTCGTCTTCTTCGTCGTGAGAGATCCAGGGACCAGTGAAGACGGCGTCCGACGACAGGAACGTGAAAGCGACGCCAGCTTCTTTCGCTGCACCCGCCCAGCCGATGGCGGCGACATCGTCGGTGGAGTCGTCAGTTTCAAAGTCCCACGTGGAGCGAGCGACGCTGCCGCAGAACACGATCCACTTCGGTTGTACCTGCTGGATCAACTGGCGCGTTGTTGACGCATCGTGGCTCTTGCACGTGCGCATCTCGCAGCCCTCAATCCGCACATCCGGTCGAGCGGTTACGCCGACCACTCGAAATCGTTCGCTGAAAATCACGGCGCAATTCGCGCCGGCGACCGTCTCCGCGCCAATGATCAAAACGCTGTCCATGCAATTGCCTCCCTGCACTGCTGGAGAAACTTCTCTGGCTGAAACCATCGTTCAATCGATGGTTGACACATCAGAATCCAAAACCCTCTGAGCTGCCAACAGCAATCGACTCCCTGTTGCTGCGCGCAGCGCTCCCAACAACGCGGCAGCATAGGTGCGTCACGAAAAATGCCACAAGGCGAATTGGCTACTCGAACTGAGACATTTCGATCGCCGAGCCATCCATGCGGCTGCCGAGGTTGTTGAAGACTGTGGCGTCGACGTTGAAGTTGATGGTGCGGACAGCGCCGTCACCAAAGACCGTGTTGAACACGACAATGTGTGGGCCACCGAATTGGTAGCCTTCCCAGCCGTAGCCCGTGGTCTCCGCATCGGGTACTGGTTTGAAGGCTGTGTAACGGACGACGTCGGGATCCCACCCATCAGTCCAGCCGCGATCGTCATGCCAGTCACCGGACGCATACTTCAGTGGGTTCAGCCACTTCTCGCCGACCAGCAGCGTGTTGGATGAACCGTCAGTAATGTCTTTGAAGCGACAAATCCGATTAGAGGCCGAACGAACAATAATGCCTCGGTAAACAACTCCAGCGGCAACGCCCCACGTGTCACCGTACCAGAACTGGTCCCATGAGTTCGGCGAGTCTCCCGGAGTGGCCGAGGCGTAGTCCATCAGGAACGAACCGTTCATGGCCGCGAATGGTCGGCGCGAAGGGCAGAAATATGCCTTCACCATGGACCGCTCGACATCGACCGTGTTGGTCAGTTCCTTAACAGACTGCTTCTCCAGGTAGGGCAAAATCTGATAAGCCCAGCCCGGTCCGGTATCGACCAGGTCATCGCGATTAGACCACGACCACGGGCACACGCCGCCTGTCGGGAACCGCCCGTAGAGATCATGAAAATTCTGAATCGCCAAACCGATCTGCTTGAGCTGGTTCTTGCACTGGGTTTTGCGGGCAGCCTCGCGTGCCTGCTGAACTGCCGGCAACAGCAGGGCGACCAGAACCGCGATAATCGCGATCACGACCAGCAGCTCGATCAGCGTGAAGCCGGCACGTGACTCAGCTGTGTTCTTGAAGTGACGTTTCATGTTCTGCCTCGCAGAATTGGTTGTGTGATCTATCAACGCGCCACGCCGCTCAAGGTTTCGCCGGAATCAGTTTGGCGAACTCTGCTTCATCAACTTCCGCAATCCGTCCGGTCATGAAAGCAACGTTGCGCTTGCCACTCTGCCCCACTTGTTCATGTGCAATTACCGGTCCCCCTTGAGCGTCCGGCGCCTGCATCTTCAGGCCATACATCACGACGTAAGGCTTGCCATCGCGTGGAGACGTCAGGAAGGAATCGACGCTGTCGATTCCTCGGGTCTTAAGCTCAGCGAGTTCTGAGTCCTCGATGAACTTCCGGAACTCGGCTTCGTCTTTTGGACTGTCGCCACGGTGCTGGCCGACAAAGCGACCGTACAGAACGGCGACCTGGCGCAAATCAATTTCAACTTTAGGGGGCGGTGGAGGTTGTGAAGAGCAGCCCGCTGAACTGAGGGCGACCAGTGCGAGGATGGTCCATCCGCGACGAGGCGGACGAAAGTCAGCACGGCACACAACCGGCATTGAACGGCTCCCTTGCAAGATTGAGGCGTTTGCAGCTTCATTGCTGCTTAAGGTGCCATAGTGACGAGCTATTTCTTGGCTTCAATCCTCTGCGACGCGATCTCACGTGAATGCGTAGTCGGGTCGGCAGCGACCCCTCTCAAGTTCGTCAGAATTGCGCAATCGGAGCAAAAGTACTGCCGTAATTCGCGGCGCACCGCAGAGCCGTGGTCCTGCGTTGCTCGTCGGGTAGAATGTGTCCAAACTGTCGCTCGATGTCGAAAACTGAAGATGCTTTGAGAGGGCTGGGCAGGACCATGAAGCTATCCATCATCGTGCCGGTACTGAACGAGTCCGAAAGCTTGATCGAGCTGTCGCGTGAGATCATTTCTGCCTGCGAACAACACAGCATTCCTTTTGAGGTGATCTTTATAGACGATGGTTCTACGGACTCATCGTGGGTAGTCATCAGCGAGTGTTCGAAACTCGACAGTCGCATTTCCGGCGTTCGGTTCCGCCGCAACTTCGGCAAGGCCGCAGCTCTGACGGCCGGCATGCGAGCCGCCGACGGCGATCTGGTCATGATGATGGATGCCGACCTGCAAGATGATCCGGCCGAGATTCCCAAGTTCCTGGCCAAACTGGATACCGGCTTTGACGTGGTTAATGGCTGGAAGCAGCGGCGGCTGGACCCTTGGCACAAGGTTTATCCCAGCAAGGTCTTCAACTGGATGATCGGCAAACTCACCGGCTTGTGGCTGCACGATCACAACTGTGGACTCAAGCTCTTCCGTCGCGAGGTGACGCATGAAGTCCGGATCTACGGCGAGTTGCATCGCTTCATTCCCGTGCTGGCGGCTGCTCGCGGGTTCAAAGTGACGGAACTGCCGGTGCATCATCGAGAGCGCCAGTTCGGACATTCGAAGTATGGCGTCAAGCGGTTCTTGCGCGGCTTTCTGGATCTGCTGACCGTGAAGTTCCTCACCGGCTACGGCCAGCGTCCGCAGCATCTGCTCGGCGGCATCGGGTTTTGCTTGTTCGGGATCGGCTCGCTGGGGTTGGCGTTCCTGGCTGCAATCTGGTTGCTCACCAATCTTGGCGGGATGGACTTCGACCCGATCGGCTCGCGTCCGCTGCTGGCGTACTCGATGGCATCGATGCTGTTGGGGGCTCAAGCCGTCTCGCTCGGCTTCATTGCTGAACTGCTCATCGCCTACACCGGGCGGGACGTTGAGACTTACAGCGTCAAAGAACGGACTGCGCCGCACGTGAATGCAATTGAATCAACCACGGCGGGCCGCTGATCTGTCGAATCAGGTTCATCAAATGTCGAGCACGCGGTCCATGCGGCGAGCGACGTCAGTCAGATAGTCCCAGCCGCCGCCGCTGACTTCGGCTGCTGCCCAGCCCGTGAACTCGATCTTGGCGAGCTCTTCGCGAACGGCAGGCCAGTTGATGCTGCCTTCGCCCAGTGGCACGTCAAACCCCTTCGCCATGCCTTCGTTCATCGCCTTCTTCAGGTCGTACTCTTTGACGTCCAGCTTCTGCGAGCGTTTGCCGAGTACCTGCGCCCAATGTTCGGCGACGCCCCAGCGCATCATGTTGCCGATATCAAAATGAACCTGCACCCACGGGCTGTTGATTTCGTCAATGTAGCGCGCCATGTCGAACGGGCTGATCAGGAACGTGGCCCAGACATTCTCAACGAGCAGTTTGATGCCTTGCTTTTCCGCATAGGGAGCGGCGGCTTTCAGCTGGTCGCGCGAGCGGTTCCATTGGTCGATGATGGGGCTCTTTGTGTCGTATCGCGCGACGACCAGCATGGAATCGCCGCCCAGCTTTCTGGTGAGGTCGATGCCAGGCTCAAGGTCTTCGGTGCGCGCTGCCACTGTGCCATCAATGATCAAGCCTGTGGCCTTGCTGGCATCAATCCAGGCGTTGACGTCCTTGTCGGGAACATGACTCAAGCTGGGTTCAACCCCTTCATACCCGCACTCACGCAGTTTCTTGAAGGCATCGATGAGTGGCATCGACTTGGCCTCGGAGACCATGCCCCACTTCAACGACTTCCGGATCTTGCCGGTGAACTTGCCTGCTTCAGCCGTAGACGTGGAACTCAGCAGCCCGGCTCCAACGACCGCACCCGCTGCACAAAGGAAAGTTCGACGCTGCATGGCAATCCCGTTCGTTAGATCGAGGGGTCTGAACAATGCAACGTCGAACTCTATCCGTTGTGCGATGGCGATTAGAAGCCATTGAGCTTGGCGAGGGCCTGCAGCACAGAAGCCGAGATGACGAGCGTCTGGTCATCGCGTTCGGTGTAGCCTGCGGTCGCGGGGTTTTCGAAGCCGAAGGTGTTGGTGCCTTCGCCACCGTTGAAGAAGTCCAGTGAGCCTCCGCCCGTCATCAAGTCGTCACCGTCACCGCCGTAAAGGTAATCGCTGCCTGCTGCACCGTTGATGATGTCGTGGCCATCGCCGCCGATCAGCGTGTCCTTATCGACGCTGCCCGTAATCGTGTCGTTACCGTCGCCGGCATCGACGATGTCGCCAGTCAGAGCCGTGCCGGCAACTTTGTCGCGGACGCTCATGTCGATGATGTCATTGCCATCACCGCCGCTGACGGTATCCACGCCAGCGTCGCCACCGATGGTGTCATCGCCGTCGCCACCCTTCATCTGGTCGTTTCCGGAGTTGCCTCGCAGGACATCGTTGCCGACGCCGCCATCGAGTGCGTCATTGCCAGCTCCGCCAATCACAATGTCGTTGCCGTTGCCGCCACGCAGAGTGTCATCGCCGAAGTTGGAAGTTCCGGAATCGCCGACGAGGTTATCATCGCCGTCGCCACCTTCGATCACGTCGTTGTTACCGCCTCCGTCGAGGACGTCGTTGCCGCCGCCGCCGACCAGCGAGTCGTTTCCGAGATCACCAAAGATGGAGTCATCGTTGAGGCCACCGCGAACGGTATCATTGCCGTCGTTGCCCCGCAGGTTATCAATACCATCTCCACCATCAATAACGTCATTGCCCGCGTTCCCCACGATGACGTCGGCACCTGCATCGCCGCTGATAGTTTCGCCCGAGGTTGTCCCGGTGAGAGTATCATTTCCGATGCCACCATTGATTCTCAGCAGCACGCTGCCAAGCACGGCTCCGGTGCCATTGACAGTGTCATTGCCGTCTTCGCCATTGATGGTGAGTACCAGTGGCCGGACATTGTTGGTAGATTGAATGGTGATATTATCATCGCCGGTGCTGGCGTTGATAATAACATTGGTAATGGTGTTATTGGCCGTGAGCGTGGCGGTTGTGGCGCCGGATGTCTCACTGACTCTCAGGACCGAAGTTGTCTGTCCGACGGTGAACGCTTCGCCGGCGGCATCGCCCTGCACAATGAGTGTCTGGAATCCAACGTTGTCGGCGAGCACATCATTGCCAGCGCTGGTTCCCGCCCAGACATAGGTATCGGAATCGTTGCCGCCAGCGAGCGTGTCATTACCTGCCTGACCATCGATCGTGTCATCGCCATCTCCGCCAACCAAGCTGTCGTTTCCTGTGCCGCCGGCGATGGAGTCGTCGCCCGTACGGCCATCAATGGTATCGTTGTTCTCGTTGCCGTTGATTATGTCATTGCCATCGCCACCTGTGATGGTGTCATTGCCGACGCCGCCGAGCAGAGTGTTCGCAGAAAGATCAATATCATCGTCACTAATGGTGACGGTCCCTATCGAGTTGGCAAGCTGGGCTCGGGACGCGTTGCTCAAGCGAACCGTAAATGTCTCTGACAGTTCTGGTGATAGATCAGAGGTCAGCGGTATGTTGATGGTTTGAGTTAGTTGTCCCGGAGCAAATGTTAGGGTCCCAGAGATCGCGATATAGTCGCTGCCTGCCGATGC
>CAYLTY010000262.1:0-11354 GCA_964386705.1 uncultured Planctomycetaceae bacterium | reverse complement strand
CAATTGATGCGTTACTTGACCAGTTGCATGTCCCACACGCGAGCCGTGCCATCGCGACCTGCGGTCACCAGATAGCGGCCATCACGGCTGAAGCTGGCCGAATACAAGGTTCCCGTGTGACCCGGAAGCTTGGTCACATGGGCTCTCTCGTTCGTGTCCCAGATATGAACCAGTCGATCCTCTCCCACCGAAGCCCCGAGCGGAGCGGTCGGCGAGTACGCCACACACCACACGTCACTGTCATGCCCCGTGCAGGTATGAGCGATCGATCCGGTAGCGGTCTCCCACAGACGCACTTCCTTGTCCCATCCGCCGGTCACGACATGAGTGCCCTTCGGCGAGAACGCAATCCCATAGACGCCCCCCGCGTGACCAGACAACGTCAACTGCTCGGCACCGGTCTCGGCGTTCCACAGCTTCGCAGTCTTGTCACCGCTGGCGGTAGCAATCGTGCGGCCATCAGGCGAGTAGGCGACACCTACCACCTCAGCAGCATGCCCCTTCGTCGTCGTGACTTTCTCACCTTTTCCAGCGTCCCAGATTTCGACGAATCCCGTACGACCGCCAATCAGGACGTTGTTGCCGAGTGGCGAAAACACCATGGAACGAATCGGCCCGCTGACTTCAAAACTGCGAACTTCGTCCGTCGTGACCACATCGAAAATCCGCACGCGGCCATCGTCGCTGCCAGTAGCCAGCCAAGTACCATCGCGATTGATCGTCGCGGCCCAGACCGGTCCTGGATGCGCCTTGATGGTCGCTTTGATGCGTTTTCCCGGAACGTCCCAGAGCTTCACCGTACCATCGTCAATACCCATCGCCAGCGTACTCGCGTCGGGAGTAAAGGCCACCGTCCACACCGGCCCCGCATTGCCTGACAACACCGCCACCGGTTCGATGACAGGCTCACTCGGCGTTGTCCCCTGCGATGCAGAGTTCTGCGGCTCGCGCATCAGCATCGGCACAATCAACGCCAAGGTCAGCACCACGCCGAGGCCTGCGCAGATCAAACCAAAGATCAGCTTGCGCTTCGGATTGGCGCACTTCACTTCCTGAGAAACGGCCTGATTCGGTCCTGTGCGAGCGAACTGCGCCATCTCGTTCTCGCACATCGGAATCGACGGCACCTGCAACGGAGACAACGGTCCCAGTTCCGACAGCATGCCGGCCAGCCGTTCCGCGACGCTCGCCGTGCATTCCGGCCGATCTTCCGGCTTCTTGGAAAGCAGTTGATCGATCAACTTCACGAGCGGCTCAGGGATGTCGGCGTTCAACTCGCGAATCGGCGTTGGCTGCGAATCAGTGATCTTGCGCAACACGGCCAAAGCTGTTGACCCGGCAAACGGAGGATGGCCAGTCGCCATCTGGTACAGAACCGCGCCGAGGCTGAAGAGGTCGGCGCGTTCATCGAGTTCCTCACCCAGCGCCTGCTCCGGCGCCATATACATTGGCGTGCCGGTCACAAAGCCAGTTTGAGTTAACTTGATGTCTTCCGCTGCACGCGCCAGACCGAAGTCCGTCAGTTTCACGCGCCCGCCCGGTGCTTCGAGCAACACGTTCGCCGGCTTGATATCGCGATGAATCAAATTTTGCATATGCGCAGCCGTCAGTCCGGCGGCCATCTGCATGCCGATGCGCAGAATGTCGCGCACTGGCAAGGCACCCTCGCGGTTCAAGCGAGCCTCAAGCGTCTCGCCATTGATCATCTGCATGACAAGGTACGGGACACCTTCGCCATCTGAGCGCGAAACGTCGTGCATTGCAACAACGTGTTCGTGCGAGATCGAAGCCACAGTGCGAGCCTCTCGACAGAACCGCTGTCGCGCCTGCTCGTTCTTCAGCAGCGACGGATCCAGCACCTTAATGGCCACAGAGCGGCGCAGGTGCGTGTCAAACCCTTCCAGGACGATGCCCATGCCACCGCGCCCGATGACGCGCGCAATATCAAAATGGTCAAGCCGCCCCAGGTACGCAGGGTCATTCGCAGGCTGCAGAAAGTCCAACGCAGTTTCGCGCGTATCGCGGGTCAGCGGCACATAGGTTTCGGCCATCGCATTTTCGACTTGGCGCTGAGCGTTCCAGAATGCGGAATCACTCGGCGGCTGCGCGCGATCAATGTGCTCCACAACGTGAGTCCATGAGTCCGCGCCCGTCGCGACTTTCTCAATGACCTGCTGGCAACCGCTGCAGCCATCGAGATGTTCCACAACTTCCTGCTGTTCCGCTTCGGGGAGTTCTCCACCGATCAGATCACGCAGCACGTCCTCGCCAGGACAAGATTTGCAACTTGTGCGTTCCATATCGCTATCTCCCAACCAGTGATCCCGCTCGCCTCACCGGTCATGCATATCACGGTTCGTCCGACATCATGTGTTCCACTTCTTGCTTGACGCGAGCTAGTACGCGGCTCTTCGCCACGTAGATGGAACCTGTCGACATCCCCAATCGTTCTTTCACGTCTTCGGCAGAGAGCCCGTCCACCGCCGTCAACCAGAAGGCCTGCCAGGTCTTCTCGTTGAACTCCACCCGAATCTTTTCCATGGCCGCCGCAGCCAGACGTCGTTCGTACTCGCGATCCCACTCGGCTTCCAGATGATTCGCTCGATCCGGAGCATTGTTGAGCTGCTCAACCGCCGCCGTGTCTCCGGAGGCGATCGCCTGCGAACGTCGACGTTCTTGAAATGAAAACAGCTTGTTCCGGGTTACAGTAAATAACCATGCGCGGAAGCCACCTTTCTGACGATCGTAATCCAGCCGGCCCACGGCACCGGAAACCGATCGCAGAACGTCTTGCATCAGGTCTGCGGAATCAGCGTCTTGCAATCCTCGATTGCGCGCGAAGCCATAGATCAGCGGACTGTAGAGCTTCACGAACTCATGCCACGCTTCAGGACTGGTCCCGTCCCGAAGCCTGAGCAGCAAACTGGCCCGCGTTGGTGGCGATACATGACCCACAAGAAACCTCCGGGTTCCGTCCCGAAGCAGAGAGCGTCGCCTCGGACTTAGCACGGAGTGTCGTTTCGCTGCGATTCGGTGCAAGGCTGCGAGCATGAAGAACGGGACGCATCAGGAAAGACTTACGCTGAATTCAGAGGCTTCAGGGGAGGTCATCGGCGAAGCTGCCAGCACTTTTTGAGATCATTTGGCTCGGATAGGCAGTCTGATCGCCTTCACGGCAGCTTCAAATCCGACACAAGACACCAGTGGCTGCGGCGGATACTTCGAGATCTTGGCATCAATCAGGGCACGCTCACACAACAGAAACCGCGAGCCCTTCCCCGACACGACCTCGCGTTTGTTGCTGCACGATTCGCAGATGCTGCGAACTCCTTCCTGGAACATTCTGACTCTCCTTAAGACACACGCCACACATTCTAAGTTCGTCCGGCGAGCCATGCGGCTCAGCCCGCCAGACACCTTAGTTTATGTCAGGCTTGGCATTGAGCCGTACATTTTTGCCCCTGAAAGCTGCCGAGCAACCATGGACCACGCAACGCACACCCCGCCCACGTCATGACCAGCAACACGGCCGGAGTTGTAAACGAATCACCCAGGACAAAGTGCATCAGGATCGCTCCGCCCCAATAAGCACTGGCCAGCAGCACTCCCAGCGAAGCGGTTTGAGGAATCAACAGCAGCACGCTCGTTAACAGAGCACCCGCCCCGATCAGTTGCATGCGCTCGGCAATTCCCGCCTTGGTCATCGCCGCAACGACCTCGGGAGGAGCAGACCCAAAGAACTTGCCAGCGCCGGCCATCCCCAACATGGCCACGACAGCCAGAATCAATATCCAACCAGCAATCAACCGCGGTTTCGAAGGTTTGTTCATGATCAATTCCTGAGAACGTGATGTGTCTGAAAGGCTTCTGTGTAGGACGGACAATCCTGTCCGTCATCTTTTCAGCGGACAGGATTGTCCGCCCTACAAGCTGCTGCGATTGGCCCATCAGGCAGAGAGCCGGAAGTGAGGGGTTCAGTGCTGACGCGCTTGCCGATGCGTCAAGATGTTGAACATCAACCTGCACTGAAGAAGGATCAGATCAAGGCCTCTGACCCTACCCCTCACTCCCGACTCTCTAGCCTGGTGCTTTGTCACCGCTAGTCGGCCAGTGCCGGATAGTCGATGTAGCCCTTCGGCCCTGACGCGTAGAACGTATTCGGGTCTGGAGTGTTCTGAGCAGCCCCAACCAGCAACCGCTGAGGCAAATCCGGGTTCGCCAGGAACGACGTCCCGAACGCAATCGCGTCCGCATCTCCGGCACCGATGTAGCGATCACCCTTCTCGCGAGTGAACCCACCGTTCGTGATCAACACGCCATCAAACAGCGGACGGAAGTAAGAGACCGGGATGCTGTCCGCGCCGTGTCGCACGTCGCCTTCATTGCCCTCTGTGATATGCAGGTAGGCGGGCTTCAACTCGCCCAAAGCCTTCACGACGTAGCCGAAGGTGGCTCGTGCGTTCGAGTCTCGCATGTCGTTGTAGGTGCCGCTCGGCGACAATCTCACGCCGACACGTTCAGGACCAACAGCAGCGATCAACGCTTGAGTGATCTCAACGACAAAGCGAGCACGATTATTAACGCTGCCACCGTACTCGTCCGTGCGTTGATTCGAACCATCGCGAATGAACTCATCGACGAGATATCCGTTCGCACCATGCAGCTCGACGCCATCAAAACCCGCTTCGATGGCGTTCTTCGCCGCTTGAGCAAACTGGCCGACAATCTCGTGAATCTCTTCCACAGACAACGCTCGCGGCGTGGCGTACGGCTGCAGACCCTTGGACGTGTAGATCGTCCCCTTCGCCGCGATGGCCGAAGGACCAACCGGCTGAACACCACCGGGGATCGCATCGGGATGAGAAGCTCGCCCCGTGTGCCAGATCTGCAGAAAGATACGACCACCCTTGTCGTGCACAGCCTGAGTCACCTGCTTCCAGCCAGCGATCTGTTCCGGGCTGTGGATACCAGGCGTGTTGGGAAAGCTCACCCCGGTCGGCGAGATCTGCGTGCACTCCGTAATAATCAAACCTGCCGAAGCACGTTGAGCGTAGTACTCAGCCATCATGGCATTCGGGACGCCCCCGGCATCAGCTCGACACCGAGTCATCGGGGCCATCAAGACGCGGTTCTGCAATTGATACGACCCAACCTGCAGCGGCGAAAAAAGATCAGCTTGAGACATGACGCATCCTTTCGAGAGGGAGATTTCTGGAATCAGCAAACGATAAATATTTGCGTAATACTCTCCCCTCTCCCCGGTATTCCGTCGGGGGGTGAGGGGAGTTGGACTTCTTGCGCAGATCTCATCCATAAGATCCACAAGTGAGTCCGTAGGGTGGGCCGCAAGACCCACCCCTGTAGCACGGTAGGACGGTGGACCTCTTAGCGCGACCCACCCTACCCAAGGTCGAACAGCATGACCTCGGCGTCTTGGCGAGCTGTCACATTGAGTGACCGCTCATTGCTGACAGCCGCGCCATCGCTGGTATCCAGTTCCGTCCCGTTGAGCGAGACAGCTCCACGCAGCACTTGCAACCACGCATGCCGACCGGCAGCCAGTTCGTGAGACACGCTCTGCCCCGCCGACAACGACGCCAGATAAATCCGAGCGTCGGTCTGAATCGTCAGCATGCCGTTGGCTCCATCCGGCGACGCCACCAGTTGCCACGCACCGCCCTGCCCCACTGTGGGCAGCGGCTTCTGCTCGTAGCTGGGAGTCAGCCCTTCGCGGCTCGGCAGCAGCCAGATCTGATAGAGATGCACCGGCTCGCTGCTGGATGGGTTGAACTCGCTGTGGCGAATTCCCGAACCAGCCGACATCCGCTGGAACTCACCCGGCCGCAGGATCTCTCCGTTGCCCAGGCTGTCCTTGTGCTGCAGAGCCCCCGACAGCACATAGGTCACGATCTCCATATCGCGATGCCCGTGCATCCCAAACCCCTGCCCCGGAGCCACGCGATCCTCGTTCATGACCCGCAGCGACCGAAAACTCGTGTGCGCCGGATCGAAGTAGCTGCCGAACGAAAACGTATGAAACGTGTCGAGCCACCCATGATCCAAGTGGCCTCGCTGATTGGCTTTACGAATGTTGATCATCTTGATTTCCTCACTGCTTTTTCTGCGGCAGCATCGTTTCGTGCTGCTCGCCACAGTGAGGAATACCGCCGCCACGGACCGGTCTTACAGATTCTTCAAAAATCTTGCGGCCGGGCGAGCGGGGGGACGTGAGTCCCCCGAGGGCCACTCAAAGCGCTGGTGAGGACCGAACGCGCCGATTCTTCGGCTGAGCCCCGCAATGGCCTGAATCCGCCTGCCGATCGCCAACGATCGACGGAAAGTTGAACTGTCGAACCCACTCCGTGGTTGGTAACGTGACATTCCGCACCCTGATCGCAATCAACGAATCTGTTCGACAGGCCCAGCATGACAGCGTACATACCAGATCCAACTCCTGTGGCGGTTGAAGTCGGGGCCATGAATCCCCCACCCTCAGAGGACTTGCAAGTCGTCCAGAGTCAACAGCAGTGCGAGTCCGCGAGTAGCGATGGCGGACAGCCTGAAGGCAGCGAAAGGCCTGATCAGACTTCTGAATCCACTGAATCAATACCCTTGCTCGCAGCCGCGCTGGCATCCTGGCAAGCAGCGCAATCGATAGTCGCCGTCACTTGTGCAGCTCCATCGGGCCCGTCGTCATCAAGAGTTGAAGAGAACGATGAAAAGAAGCGTGAGTAAGCTCCGCGAATTCCTGCGAGCCATGTATGCCGAAATAGACCTCAACGGCATCCCGCCCAACCTGTCCCGACCCCACCGGCCCGCCTGACTGTGCAGAAACTGAGCGTTGAAACAGGAACTTCCTCTGGCTGCGCCACCCGGTAGCCGGAAATGCTGGTTACCGGCGCCAGCCTGCAAAAGCCGGTCGACCTGCTGACCCGCGTTATCAGCACAGAGCTTCAAGCCATCTCTGCTACGAGTATGAGAGGCCATCGACTAGACGATCAGCGGCGATCTCGCGAATAGCCTTCACGGCAACAAAGGGGCGGCATGACTCGCTTTGAGCGCTGCCCAATCCGGCGGATACTTGATAGGCCAGCGGAGCTTCAAATCCACGGATAATTGCCTTCCCTCGCGCTCCAGTTCAATCTTGATAGTTGAGCCAGAGGCACGAAGTCTCGATTGCAATTCAAGGAGACTAATACTCTGTATCGACTCAGAGTTAATTCGAATCAGCTCATCACCGGCTTTGAATCCTGCATCAGAGGCGGCGGACTGGTCAGCGACTGAATGGACTACGAATTTCTTAAAGTCTGGGCCACCGAGCTGAACTCGCAGTCCGCTTGCATCGGGGGCAAAATGCAGTTTGTCCGCCGGAGTGTCCGATTTTCGAAACCAGGCGATTCTATTCGGGAAATCCAATTCAACTTGAAATCTCGCCAGCAGCCGATTTCCAATGGTAGCGGTCGTCGGGGATTCCGTCAGCGGAACATTTGAAAAGCGCTGACCAGCAATCTCACACTCTTTAAGGACATACCGCTTTGTCTGCGAATTGCCCGCTAGGGTCGTGGTGAGACTACTAGGAAGGTCCACGACAAGCCCAGCCTTCTTTAACTCTTCGCAGGTTCGTGTATCTAAGGTTAGCGCGTTGTGCGCACCGGTATCAATAGTTACCAAGGGAGACCATGGCAGCCCAACATTAATAGGCATTTTCAATGCTGTGCCAAACTGACGAAGCTTCACGCGCACGTGATCAGGCGTCTCGGACGACTGACTGCCAAATTCAACGTGCCCGCGAGCAAGATCAAGAATTAACACATCTTGGTTGAAATAGTTGACCCCTAGCACACCATCAATCTTCGTCAAAACGGCCGTAGCAAGGACGTTGTTGCGAGCCAACACAATGCTGGCCCTTCGCTCGGGTCGTCCGGGAACAACTAGCGCCGCATCTTCAAACTGAAACACTGACACCGGGCCAGTTGGAGTCTTTGCGATTATCTCTTTGAATTTGACCCCACTCCACTCAGTATCCTCAGGTGATCCGAAAAGCACAGAAGCTCCGGCTCCCGTATCAACAATCATCCAAAGTGAACGACCATTAACTAGAACCTCTTGGACCGGAGCTCCAGCAAGAAGCGTCCTTGCCTTACTGCGTTCAATGGAAATGCGACGGTCTTCTGAGCGAAGACCATCGCCAGCAAACAGCAGCACATGAAGGACCAAGAATGCAGACAGCGCGCGATGACACATGGACGTCATATTCCGCATTGCTCGGCGCCCTCCACGTTACCATTCATATTGGAACTCAAGCGTCAGCGTGAAGATACCCGAAGAGCTCGCCTGTATGCCACTGGCCAGTGTCGCCTTAGACTTGCCATTAGACAGAACATTGAAAGCCGCCGGGTTGCCCCGGTTGACCGCGTGCGGTCTACCGGGGTCGCGGAGCGATAAGAAGCTCAAAATTCGGAGGACCATAGCACCACTTGGTGCAGTTTAGCTTCTCGTGGCGAACTCAGCAGGCGCATCGTAGCCGCGATTGTTGGCTCTCGTTCCCGGTTTGCGCGCCCGTTGGTCATTGCGTAAGATTTCGGCCATGACTGAATCCGACTTCATTTCTCTGATCGACTGCCGCTTCCCGTACCACGACAGCCTGGAAGCGGAGCGATTGATCGTGCTCGGGTGCTCGATCTCGCCCAATGCGGCATTCATGGTGGTAGACGAACTTTTGCGAGTTCCAGTCAGCGTGACGGTGACGCCGGAAAGGCGGCTCGCCTTACTTCAGCACGTCGACACGCATTTCAAACATCCAATCAAGGATCTGGTGCTGGCTGTGGCAGAGCAGTCGATCCGTGGAACTGGCCAGTCTCTGCTCCAAACGATCGCCAACATGCACGCGATCGCTCCCTTTCCCAATCAATACTGCGCGTTGTCTGTGGTGTATTCTTCAGCAAATGAACCTTGGGAGGAACTCGATTCACTCTTCAACCAGATCGTCGAGCGCTGGAACCTCGAGTCATGATAATCGCACTTCCTGCAGCTGCGCTCCATTCTTCGCGACTCCGCGCCTTCGCGTGAGACCATTCAGAGTAACTCACGCGAAGGCGCAAAGCCGCGAAGGAAGTGATGATCTGAGTCACTCACCGCGCTACAGCGCACGCTGCTTGTCTTGCTCAACGAATTTGTGCAGCAGGTCCATTTCATACTTGCTGCCGACCATCAAGGGTACTCGTTGATGCAGGCTGCTCGGCACAATATCCATAATTCGTTCGTGGCCGGTGGTCGCCATGCCTCCGGCCTGTTCGGCGACAAAGGCGATCGGGTTGGCTTCGTACATCAGACGCAGCTTGCCTGATGGATTCTTGGCGGTCGGTGGATAGAGGAAGATACCACCCTTCAACAGCGTGCGGTGGAAGTCGGCCACCAGCGAACCAACATACCGCGACGTATAAGTCGAGCCGTCTGCTCCCGACTTGAACCAGTACAGGAACCGCCGAAAATACTCGGGGAAGCTGTCGGCGTTGGATTCATTCAATGAATACTGCTTGCCCTTTTCCGGCATGCGGATGTTGGGATGACTCAGCATGAACGCGCCGATCGACGGGTCCAACGTGAAGCCATTTACGCCCTGCCCCGTCGTGTAGACCAGCATCGTCGATGAGCCGTATAGCACATACCCAGCGGCGATCTGCCGGTAGCCACACTGAAGGACATCTCCGTTCGGATCTTGCGAATTGGGATCGCGTCGCAGGATCGAGAAGATGGTGCCGACGTTGATGTTCACGTCGATGTTACCGGACCCATCCAGCGGATCGAAGATCACGATGTACTTACCGTGCTTGGGATCCTTCATCACGACGACGGGCTCTTCGTTTTCCTCAGATGCCAGCACGCCGACGTTGCCTCGATTGCCGAGGCAGTTCAGCAACGCCTCGTTGGCGTAATGGTCAAGTTTCTGAACGACTTCACCCTGCACGTTGGTGTCGCCGGTCGCTCCGAGGACATCCACCAGACCGGCACGTCGCACGGCCGCGCCGACAATCTTGCAGGCCAGAGTGATGCCCGACAGCAGCCAGGAAAACTCGCCGCTGGCGTCGGGAAAGCGTTCGCGCTGTTGCAGCAGAATGTGTTGTTCAGCAGTAATTCCGAGACTGGATTGAATCACGTTCAAGCATCCCTATGAGAAAGCCACCGCGACGAGCCTGCGCGGATGCAGCATGGAGGATCTTGATCCTCAGAGAAAGTCAGAATCCGAGAACTCGGAACATCAGGAATTAAGGTGCCACCGGATGTGAATCGGCGCCTGATCGGTTCGCGATCGGCTCCGAAAGCTCTATCTTCGCACTTTGACGACATTACCCGCGACTCGTAAGGAGACTTTGGAATGCGCGCGCTGTGGTTGCTGTGCGGAATCGTGTTGAGCTGGCAATGGCCTCAAGCCGCGATGGCTCAAGAGATCATGAGTCGCATCGCGTTCGGGTCGTGTGCCAAGCAAGACAAGCCGCAGCCCATCTGGGATGCCATCGTCGAAACCAAGCCGCAGTTGTTCCTCTTCATTGGAGACAACATCTACGGCGACACTCAGGACATGGAACTGCTGAAGCAGAAATGGGATCTGCTGGGGGCTCAACCCGGCTACCAGAAGCTCAGGCAAATCTGCCCCATCCTGGCTACCTGGGACGATCACGATTATGGAGCCAACGACGCCGGTGCTGACTATCCCAAGCGGCGCGAGTCACAGCAGCTCTTTCAAGACTTCTTCGGCATTCCCAAAGATAGTCCTCGCCGTCAGCAGGAAGGCGTCTATCACGCCGAAACCTTCGGACCTCCGGGCAAGCGCGTGCAGGTCATCCTGATGGATACCCGCTACTTCCGCAGCAAATTGAAGATCGGCATTAAACCGTCTGAGCCCGGTGAAGGCTACCGCGGCAAGTACGTCCCGAATGACGATCCCGACGCGACAGTGCTCGGCGAAGTGCAATGGAAGTGGCTTGAGCAACAACTGAAGCAACCCGCTGACGTTCGAGTGCTGTGCTCCAGTTATCAGATGCTGGCCGACGAACACGGTTCCGAAGCCTGGGGCAATTTCCCGTTGGAGCGAAAGCGTTTGTTGAACCTGATCCGCGATACGAAGGCGAAAGGCCTCGTCGTCATCAGCGGCGATCGACATTTGTCCGAGATGATGCGACTCGCCCCCGATGCGGCAGGCATCGGCTACCCGCTCTATGAAGTGACATCCAGCAGCCTGAATGCCCCCAGCGGCAACATGACCAAAGCAGGCACGCGGTTCGCCAACGAAATCAACTCGTATCGCGTCGGTCTGACGTACTTCGAAACCAACTTCGGCTTCATCGACATCGACT
>CAYLTY010000261.1:0-11354 GCA_964386705.1 uncultured Planctomycetaceae bacterium | reverse complement strand
AAAGCTCTGAACGATCTGCTGGACGTGTTTGTGGGCGGTATTGATCCCGCTCTGCCCATGCGAGTGGACATCGTTCTCGGAGCCAACCGCGATTACCGCATGTGGTTCCCGATCGCCAAGGGGCAAGACAAGCCCTTCCGCGACAACGTTCAGGCCAACGTCGGCAAGCCGCCGCGCAAGCTGTCGGCCGACTACTGGGAGTGGAAAGGTCCGGGTTGGCCGGGCGGTGGCGGATATCAGCGTGATCTGAAGGGCTGGTCGGTGCTGGCTAGCAAAAAAGAGAACGTGCCTGCGGGACTGCCTCTACCGACCGCAGCCATCGCTCCGCTGATCACGGCTGGTTACGACATGGGTGGCCTGGTGACCAACACCGCTGCTGGTCGTGACACTCGCAAGAAGGCTTTCCAGGACGCTCGGGCCGAGGCGATGGCCACGATCAAGCGTCTCCCTGATGAAGACGAATACGCATTCGAGCTGCGCAAGCTGTCCCATCAGCACCAGCTCGACGAAGGTGAGCGATTCTATCTGGACAGTGAAAAGCTGGTCCTCGGCTGGACACTCGATACGGAGAAGAAAGAAGCTCGCCTGGATCTGTCGCTGACCGCCTTGGCGGGAACGGATCTCGAGAAGAGCATTGCGTCACTCTCCGCCGAGCCGAGCCAGTTTGGTGGCTACGCGAAGACTGAGAAGACCACGTTCCTCGGACGAATCAATCATGCGATCGACCCGATGCGCATCGCTCACGGGAAGGCGTTTCTGGAAGTTGTGAAGAAGCAGGCACTGGCCCGCATTCCAAAGTCGGAAACGATCAAGGCGGAGCACAAGGCCAGCTACGAGAAGGCGACGACTCAGCTCATCGACCTGATTATCTCGGGTATCGAAGGCGGCATCTTCGATGGCTTCGTGCAGGTCGAGAAACCTACCGACATGCACACCATGGTCGGAGCCGTGCGTGTACCTGATGGTGCCGCTGTGCTGCCCATTCTGGAATCGCTGAAGGGGGCCGAATGGGAAGTTGCCCTGAACGCCGAAACGGTCGGTGATCTGGCCATCCACACCGTCAAGATTCCTCAGCGGCAGGACAAAGACTTCTCGCACATGTTCGGTCCGGAGTCCCTGCTGGTTGTAGGCACGACCAAGACAGCGATCTGGTACGCGGCCGGTGAAGGCGCGGCCGCTCGGCTGAAGGATGCGGCTGCGAAGTCTGCCTCGGCTGAGAAGACCAATGACGGAGTCTTCATCGACGCTTGGATCGACCTGGGACCGCTGATGCAGTTTCTTCTGGACCGTCGTGAGCGCGTGCAAGTCGACCTGACCAAGCTGTCAGAAGAAGACAAGAAGATGCGCAAGACGAAGGAAGAACTGTTGAAAACCGCCGTCGAGGCCTTTAAGCCCGGTGACGGCATCATTCACATGAAGCTTGAACGTAAGGACAAAGAGGTCATCGGCCGCACCACGCTGCACGAAGGCACCTTGCGTTTCGGCGGCATGAAGATCTCGGACTTCGCCGAGAAGCGTCTGCAGTAAGCACATCCTGACGAGTTCCTTTATTCGAGCGGTCGTTTTCCGCCCTCCGGGGCGTGGAAGCGACCGCTCTTTTACTTTCCAGACGCTCTGCCGAGTGCCAATCTTGTCAGCGGCTTCGGAAGCCGTGACGATCCGCCAGCGCCGGAACTGCCGGTCCACCTGTCGACCTGAGCAAGTCAAACGGCCATTCGGATCCGATAATCGGCACCATGACTGAGCATCCAGACGCACCACGCCCGCAGCCCACCGCTGGGGCAGCTCCCGAACCGGGGCCCAAAAAGGCCAAGCCGGTTGAGCACGCGCCGTCTGCGACCGCGACAAATTCCAAACGCGGCGAAACTCAGCCGAAACCGTCCGGGAAGAAACCAACTCCCGTTTCGATCGAACTCACGACGGCCCAGGCCCCGTCGATGGCCCAGACGCTGTTGTGGGGCTCTCAATCACCAGTCCCGCTGGACCTCACCAATTGCATGCTGGGTGAATTTCGAGTCCTGCGACGTCTCGGCAGCGGCGGCATGGCGCAGGTTTATCTGGCTGAGCAGACTTCGTTGAAACGCAGTGTGGCGATCAAGGTCATGCGTCCGGACTTCGGGCAAGACGAGGTCTACCAGCAACGGTTTGAGCACGAAGCCAAGGCGGCTGCGGCACTCAATCACCCGAACATTGTGCAGGTCTACAACGTCGGCGAGGCCGATGGCGTGCGGTTCATCGCGCAAGAGTACGTGCTGGGGATGAACCTCAAGCAGTACATCACCAAGAAGAAGCCGCCGAGTGCTCAAGTTGCCATTCACCTGATGAGACAGGTCTGCGCGGCGCTGCAGGTCGCTCACAACGCGGGTGTCGTGCATCGTGACATCAAGCCGGAAAACATCATGGTCACCCGCAAGCATGTGGTGAAGGTGACCGACTTTGGACTGGCTCAACTCACGCTGGCGGGCGAACGCGTGAATCTCACGCAGCAGAACTCGACGATGGGCACGCCGCTCTACATGAGCCCCGAGCAGATCAACGAATCCAAAGTGGATCATCGCGCCGACCTGTATTCGATGGGCGTCGCGTTCTATCACCTCGTCGCGGGCTACCCGCCCTTCCGCGCTGAAAGCGCGCTCGCGCTGGCGTACAAGCATCTCAACGAAGAGCCGCCTTCATTAAAGCTGGTGCGCCCGGACCTGCCGAACAAGTTCATTGAGATCATCCATCGGCTATTAGCCAAAAAACCAGAGCAGCGTTTTCCGGATGCAAAGTCCGTTGCGTCTGCTCTGCGGCAGATCAAACTGGATGAACCCGACGCCGAAGGCGAAAGCCTCGACGAACCGACAATGAGTGGCTGGCAGGCGTTCTGGAACATCCCGCGCAAGAAACTGATTGCTTACGCCGTGACCTGCGTGGTCGTGTACCTGCTCGCGGCCGGCATGGGCCGCGACCTACGTCGTCCTGATCCGCTCAACGCTGCAGAGCCTTCCACGCCTGCCGGCTCAAGCAAGTAGCACGCGCTGACGCCTTCACTTCGAGGCACGCGGGTCACGGCCATAGACGCCGTCTTTCTCCTCCGTCGGCAGTTTTGGACGCGACTGACTCGCGCGGTCCTCTGCAAACCAGCGGTTCTTCGAGAAGCGAAATGTTTCAGGCGCGGTGTTCGGCCCAACGTTGACCTCACTGCTGACCTGTGACCGGCGAAACACGATCGAGTTATTCTCGATCACTACGTTGCGCGAAGGCAAGAAACCGTCCTCGGTGTTCTCCTGCAGCATGCGGAAGATCCACTTCTCGGGGAACAACACGGTGTTCTCTGTGAATTCAGCGCCGTCCACGCCCGTGAACGAGCAGGCACACAACGAGCCGGAAATCGTGTTTTTGCGAATGACAACTCGCCGGGCTTCATACTTCGCCTTCTCCGGCCGGAAGTGTTCCAGTCCCGTGGAACCACCCGCATTGATCGGCCGCTGTCCCGCGCTGATGAATTCGCACTTCTCAATCGTGATGTTCTCGCTGCCGCCTTTGCATTGCACGCCGCAGGACTGTGAGTAACCAGTCTTTCCAACGAACTTGCAGTCTGAGACTTCAACCCGGTGGCACCCCACCATGTCGATCGCTTCCCCGCCCCAGCCTTCAACAACGCAATTGCGAATCACGACATCGTCGAGTCCTGAGCACTTGATGCCGTCGAAATTGCCCTTCGGCCCGACATCACGCACATCCAGATGCTCCAGCGTAACAATCCTTACTGGTCGATCAGCACGGCCGCCGTCGTCGAGATTAAACCCGTTGCGCGTCTGACCGCTGGCTCGCAAACGCTTCAACTTCAGTGCTGAGCATCCCGAGAAATGCCACGCATAGATCCCACCTTGGAAATGCGGTGGATTCTCAGGATCAGCGGCTTCAATGGTCAGATTGGACACATCCCTGACATCGTGCCCGCCCGGGTAACTTCCCGCAGCGATCTTGATGGTCGTGCCGCTCTTGAGTTTCGCCAATGCGACCTTAAGCCCCGCCAGATCCTTGACGGAAACAACATCCGCGCGACCGATCGTGCTCAGCAGAGACCAGATCAGAATCGACGACAACAGGCGAAGAGACATAGTCGTTCCGGACGTAATCGAAGTGTTGTGGCAACACTGGACGTTACTGGATCAAACGACTTCTTCCACGTCTGTGTAAAGAAACGTCACGCCGCCTGTGGCATAGTTCGGCACGTCAGCGACTGCGGCCTGGCCTTCCGGCGACGCCAGCAGAGCTTCGAATTCTGCCCGGCTTTCCATGTAGAGCTCGGCCACGTAGTAGTAAGGCGACGCCTGATTGTCAGGCGTTCCGATCACCTTACCGATGGTCCACTTCTTCAAGCCCTTCATCCGCTTCGCCAGCGGGATGTGCACATCTTCATAATACTTATCAAACGCCGCCGGATCTTGGGGATGTCCATAGAGGACGAGCAGCTTGACCATGAAGTCCTCGATAGATGCAGAGACTGAGTCGATCGCTGTAAAGCAGATCCAACAAGCGTAGGTCCGTGGCCGACTGTCAGCCAACGTGATCACGGGATGTGTCGCGATCCGCGAGCCGCACCGCTGCTGGAGTTACATCACTTTCGGACCGTCTTCTTTTTGGATGCAACCTTCTTGCGAGGTTTCGGGGCCCGGTCTTTCGCGGCCTGATTGACGATGCTGGAGACCTGCCATACCGCGCGTCCCAGCAGACGCGGATAGATGAAGAACACGCTCGCAAACACCGGTCCGGCGATCAGAGCAGCGACCCCATAATGCAGATAGGTCGCCCCCACCAAAATCGACGTGGCAGCGACCAACAACGCCCCGGACAGGCCCCAGAACTGCCACCACGTACGCGGCACTGCGCCGATGGTCCTCAGGACACTCCACGAAAACGGCAGCCAGACCGAGCCTGAATCCAGCGCACACAACCACACAACCGGGAACGTGAAAACCTGCGCCAGCAGCAATTGAGGCGTGAGGAACCCCAGCAGGAGTTGCAGCGGCATCGCCACCACCAGAGCCGCCGTACCGGACACCAGGTAGAGGAAAAGCATCGGCAAGAATTCAAACACCCATTCGCGGACACCACCATCGGGCCAGCCTTCGATGACGGTGTTACCCGCCGCCGTCTCCTGCAGGATCGCGTTGGCGCAGGTCGACGCATAGCTGAATGACCACACTTCGAAACCCACCATCGCCATCACGAAGAACCCGGCGAGCAACCAGCCACCGCTCCCGACGTTTTGGACCACGGAGATGCAAACTGCCAGCAGAATCGCGCCGGCAGAGACGCCCAACGAAATCCACAGCCAGCGCCAGAATGCTTCGCCCGTGCGCCAGGGGAAATCAAACACGTTGCTGAAAAAGACACTCGACGGTGGCGTTTGAACCTTTTCCTGTTTGACCCGAGCTAACGCTTCGAAGACCTGAATCTTCATCACGGGACGGTCATGAACCTGACCGAGTCCATAGGTCCCGCCGACCTGCGGAAGATCCTCTGCCGCCCTGCTCTGCACCGGCGCCAGCGGGATGGTTTCAATGACCTCTTCCGGTGGCTCCTGAGAACGATTCGCAGACCGTTCCGACTCGCGCCCGCCGCCCGCAATGCGGTAGCTATCCTCGGCATCTGCGGGGGCAGTGTTCGCTTCAGGGGCAGGTGTCGCCTCCGGCTGCTCTTGCATGGCCAGCGCCAGAGGCGCCACACCATCGCTGGATGGGAGAACGACATCCGCGAGACAGCCGGGGCAACTCAGAGTTTTTCCGGCCAGGTTGGTCGGAGCCGTCAAAACAGTACCGCATTCCGGGCACTTGACCTGCAGAACGTGCGGCAGTGGTTCTGATTCATCGGGCATAACCGACTCCGGCTCAACGACACCAGGCAGCGTCTCAGTTCTTCAAGTGTTTGTCGAAGTATTCGAACAACGCCTTGTCAGACTTCTCAGCGTCCGCCCCCTTGAAGCCGTGACCAGCACCTTCCAGCGTCAGCAGTTCTGCTTCAACGGTCGCCGCCTTCAGCTTGTCAATTAACCATACGGCTTGCTCGTGTGCCACGTATTTGTCTTCAGTTCCATGAATACACAGCGTCGGCGCAGCGTTCGGAGTCACCCAGTACAACGGGCTGCTCTGAATATGGATCACACGCGCGGTCTCCAGATTTCCACCCAGCCACAATGGCAAGACCTCATGAGCATCCACGCTCTTGCCGTATGACTTGGTGAAGTCGCTCGGTCCGTAGACATTGACGACGCAACTCACGCGGCTTGACTGAGTGGGATTACCGCCCTTGCCTTCGAACTGCGGGACGTCGGCGGTTACTCCCAGGAATTGAGCGAGATGTCCGCCAGCTGAGCCGCCAGTGACACCAAGCTTGTTGGGATTGATCTTGTAGGTCGCGGCGTTCGCTCGCAGCCAGCGCACGGCGGCTTTGGTGTCGTGCACTGCGGCCGGGAACTTGTGCTTCGGGGCGAGTCGATAAGTCATCGTCGCTGCGACATAACCACGCTCGGCCAGCTTTACGCACAAATTGTCATAGGACTCACGCTTGCCAGCTCGGAACCCGCCACCATGAATGCAGAGCACGGTCGGGAACAGCCCATCACCCGTCTTCGGTCGAGCGATGTTGAGCTGCAGGTGCTCGTCGTCCGGATTCGAGTATTCAATCCCGGCTTCCCAGATCACCGAATCCGGCACTTGCGGTGCAGCTTCGGCAGGAGCATGGATGACCAGCAACAGTCCCAGGAGCGCGGCTAAGGACGCTTTCAGCATCGTGGTTCCTCTGTGGTTCGAAGTTTTTCTATGCGAGACTTCAAGCACAACACAGAGGGAGTGAAACTGAGAGGCTCTGCAAAAGCAAAGGAGCTGAACTTACCCGGCTTTGGATGACCAATCACCCGGTTCATTCAGCTCCTGAGTTTTATTAGACTGACGCTAGAGGCATTCATTGTAGGGCGGACAATCTTGTCCGCCGCATTTGAAGCAGAGGCGGACAGGATTGTCCGCCCTACATCCCCCGTTCCTATGCCTCTGGGCCATCAGAGATGATGACCGGATCAGGCAGTTGATCCGGCACCGAATCGACGAAGCCCTTCAGGTGCACAGCGCGAGTCGCATGCTGCAGCTTCTTCAAAGCCTTCGATTCGATCTGACGGATACGTTCGCGAGTCACTTTGAAGATGCGGCCGGTTTCTTCCAGCGTGTAGCTGTAGCCGTCGCCCAGACCGTAACGCAGACGAATGATCTCGCGTTCGCGATAGGTGAGGCTCTTGAGGACGTGATTGATCTTGTCCTTGAGCATCTTGTGCATCGCGGATTCAGCCGGAGCCGAATACGTGCTGTCTTCCAGGAAGTCACCGAAGCTGCTGTCTTCGCTTTCGCCGATCGGCGTATCGAGACTGACCGGGTGCTTCCAGGTCTTCATGATGCGTTCGGTCTCTTCGACGCTCAGACCGACGGCATCTGACAGTTCTTCGATCGTGGGCTCGCGACCCGTTTCCTGACGGATCTGTTCGCTCTTCGCCTTCAGCGTCGAGATGCTCTGGAACATGTGGACCGGAATACGAATCGTGCGAGCATGGTCAGCGACCGCTCGCGTGATCGCCTGGCGAATCCACCATGTGGCGTACGTCGAGAACTTGTAACCGCGACGGTATTCGTACTTCTCCACACCGCGCATCAGACCGGCGTTACCTTCCTGAATCAGGTCCAGGAAACTGAGGCCACGGTTGCGGTACTTCTTGGCGATCGAAACCACCAGACGCAGGTTACCGCCCGAGAGCTTCTGCTTGGCGTCGGTCCAGGCATCAAACCGCTTCTTAATTTCCTTACTGCGGGCGATGAACTCTTCGGGGTACTCGTGCACCATCTCGACGAGTTCCGTGAGTTCCTTCTGCAGAATCTCGAGGTCCTGCAGAGCGTTGGCACTGCGACGACGCTTGAGCTGCGAGATCTGCTTGAGCAGCACTTCCATCCGCTCGGCGATCTGATGCATACGCTTCATGACCGGCTGCAGACGCTGCGTACGGATACTGCATTCTTCCGACAGGCAGCACATGCGGCGGCGACGCAGCTTCATGCGACGCCAGACTTCCGCTTTGACGTCATCCGGGGTTTCCGGGTTGTTGCGAATCGCCCAGTCGGCGTCTTCTTGATCGAGCATCACGTGCATCGTCGGCAAATTGACAGGAATGCGGGCTTCGATCTGTTCCTTCTTGGCGTTTTCGGTGTCCGACGTTCGCAGCGTACGCTCGAACGGCAGTTCCTTCGCGACGACTTTGTCCAGCGTCTCAATAGCGATATGGAGCGCGAAGCCGGATTCCATCGTCGTGCGGCGGAATCGCTTGCGAGTGATTTCGATCGTCTTAGCCAGGAAGATTTCCTTGGCGCGAGTGAGCAGCGGGATGTTGCCCATCTGGCTGAGGTACATGCGAATTGGATCGCGCGACGACAGCGACGACTCAGGACCAAGCAGCGGCTTCAGAACCGAGTTCAGTTCTTCCTGCTGCTTCTTGGGATCAACAGCCTTTTCTGGTTCCGGATCTTCTTCCGGGACGTCTGGATCTTGGCGCAAACCAATTCCCAACTCGTCAAGATTCATGATCAAGTCATCGACCATGCGCGGATCGCCGCCTTCGTCGGGCAGGTATTCATCGACCTGTTGATAGGTCATGAAACCACGCTTGCGAGAGGCATCAATCATCTTGGTGAGCGTCTCATCGAATCGGTACACGGCTTCACCCTTTCCTTCAAAACTTTGTACTACGCACATCCCTGCGCGGTGATTCGCGGCAGTGGATACTGTCATTCGGGGATCAAACTTTGTTACGTCGATTGTTCGCTTTCATGCGGCTTTAGCAACCGAACATTTGCCGCATTTTTCAGCCAACACACACAACTTCTTCATGAGCTGACTCTAAACAGCACCGCCTTCGTAGAACGTCTTTGATGGATTTCTTCCTCGACCTGTCCAACCCGCATGGCTCGTCGGGTCCAGCCCGTGAAATGGCGATTCGCGAGAAGATCAGACACTTCTCGACGCAATCTCGCTCACATGTCTGGCCTGTTGTGGGTGGTTGGCGGCTTGAGCAGCAAATGCGGCCCAGGCGGGGAAGGCTCTCATCTGTAACGATCCGTGTTCTTCCGAGAGATGGAGGAAATCTCAACGCGCGGCGTGAGCCAACAGTCGGGCTTCGATCGAAGCGTCTCGTCCTAAGGTGGTGATTCACCTGTGGTTGGAACGAATGTGGTGATCTGTCTGGCTGCCTCTGAAGAACACGATGCTACCACAGGTCCCCCGACCGTCTACGCACAATTTCCCGACGAATTAGCAAAAAAGGGCAATTCGCCGTTTACAGCCCGGAAGCCGATCCGTTCGAGCACTCAAAAACGGACGCGGGAACCTCAGCGGTCAGGCAGGTTCAATCCTTGTCGCGGGTCCGTCGCAGTAACTGCGGGTGACACCAGTCGGCAAAGTCTTTCACCGTTCCCAAATCGGACGAATGCGTGCGTAGCGTCAATTTTGACTTTCCAGAGAGGTCAATGAGGGGTGTCTTCAGGGCTGTTTCCGTGCCCCGCAGAGTTCCGCTCCGCCACATCGACTGATCATCGACCAGAACTTCAAATTCGACGGCTCCGGATTTCGAAGCCGCGTCATCGACGCCCACGCGCGCTTGAAATGCCGAATACTCACGCTGCAGGTCCCACGACAGCGTAGAATCCGCCATCACTCCAAACCCGGCTCCGTAGGGAACTCCCGCAACTCGCAACGGGCCGCCCAGCACATTCACGTTCGTCTGCGGATCGCGACGCACCGACAGAAACGGTTTCGCTTCCGCCAGCGCTGGCTTCAGATCACTCAAGCTGACCTGCACATCGCTTACGAACAGCAAGTGGCGGACAATCGCCACGGGCAACTCAGCAGATAATCCCGACAGCGACCGCGCCACTAGTCGCTCACCTTGCATGGCGAGTTCGTTCAGATGCAGCACAGATCCATCCTGCAGCACGAGCAACGCACCCGATGTTGGCCGCTTCGGGATTGAAATCAGTTCCGGGTCCATCGCGATCGACTGCACGGAACTCAGTCCCGTAACCACTTCACCCAGCGACGTCTGCATCCGGAATTTCACATCGCTCAGTCCCTTCAGTTCGCCTTCGATGCGATCCCCGTTACGCAGGATCAATTGATCCGAGCCCTGAGTCCTCGACCTCAGCCGCTGCAGCTCGATGCCCACCTTGAAGGGATCAGCCGGTTGCGACAACGTCGCGCCGTAGCAGACTTCCAGCGGCACCTGAATGGGACGGAGGGCCGAAAAATGTTTCCATTGAGCGACCAGGTGGTCGTCGTCAATCACGGTCGGCATCGCCCGGATCTGCTCGCCGGTCGCCAGCAGAATCAGCGGACCACCGGCCAGCGGCGGTGCGGTGACTTTCTCGGCGTCGATGGCGCTCAGGCTGAACACACTCGTCGTCGGGTACGTCTTCGCCGTCGCGGGATCGTCACCAATCAGCAGCGACTTCAGGTTGCCCGACAGCAGACGACCTTGCGTTGTTGTTCCGTCAGCTTTCTCAAGCCGCACAACATATTGAGCGTGAACCCGGCTCACGCTGGCCCACAGGCAGAGCACTGCGATCAGAGCTGCTCGCAACCAACGACCAGTTGGAGAACACATCAACATGCGGTTCATCGCTGAAAGATCGGCAGGTGGTTGTTGGGTAACTGCAGCACGATCAGCGCCATCGCCGTCGCGTAGGCGTCCGAGAACGTTGCGTCGGTCCAACTGCCGTCGGGCATCTGGTCGCGAACCAACTGGTCCCGCACGGCAGGATACCAGCGTTCCCAGTGGTCACCGCCAGCCTGATACATGGCCTGCACCGCATAATACTGACCATAGAAATAGTGCGGGTCGATCAGAAAGCCGCGCGGCTGATGCTGCTGCAGGTAGGACAACGCCCGAGTGACCTCGGGCCCGTCATACACTCCGGACGTGTAGAGCGCCGCCAATCCCGCGGCCGACCGGGCGAACTGGCTCTCGCTCTTCGTGCGCCGCTGATACTTGAACCCGCCATCGTCGTTCTGGCACGCCTTCACGTAGTCGATGCAACGATCGACGGTCTCTTTCGGCACGAACAGCCCGCAGTTGCGAGCCGACCGCAGCGCCATCACCTGACAGACCGTCGCCGAGATATCCGCTTCCGACGGCTTCGGATCGTAACGCCAGCCGCCCTCATCATTCTGACTGGCGATGATCAGCCGGACGGCCTTCTCCAGCTTGTCGCGCACATCGGTGCGAGGCGTCATGCCGTACGCTTCCGACAGGAACATCGTCGCGAATCCGTGCTCGT
>CAYLTY010000260.1:0-11412 GCA_964386705.1 uncultured Planctomycetaceae bacterium | reverse complement strand
CAATACAACCGGGCTCGTCAGAGCCAGATTACATCCGAGCTTTCCGAAATCATTGGTGGCGCTGCCGCGCTGGAGTAAGAACACACGACGAGTCCCAGGGACCCGTCAGTACATACGGTGAGTCGCAAGATTCGACCTACAAGTTGAGCGCAGGGCGCAGAAGAAAGAAGAGACCACAATGGTTGCAGCTGGCCAAAACATGGGGCGTGTGACTCAGATCATCGGATCGACCTTTGATGCCGAGTACCCAGAAGGCAGCATGCCTCAGATCTACAACGCGCTGATCGTCGATACGACGGTCAAGGGCGTGCACGTTCGCGTAACCGGTGAAGTTCAGCAGCACTTGGGTGGCGGTCGAGTCCGCTGCGTGGCTCTGGGTTCTACCGACGGCATGGTTCGCGGCATGGAAGTGCTCGACACCGGAGCCCCGGTGAGCGTGCCCGTGGGTAAGGAAACGCTCGGTCGCGTGTTCAACCTGCTGGGTGACCCGATTGACGGTCGCGGTCCAGTGTCTGTTGGCGAGAAGTGGCCGATTCACCGCGACGCTCCGAAGCTGGAAGATCTCTCTTCTAAGACAGAAGTGTTCGAAACGGGTATCAAGGTCGTTGACCTGCTGACCCCGTTCGTCCGCGGCGGTAAAGCCGGTCTGTTCGGCGGTGCTGGTCTCGGCAAGACGGTTATTCTCACCGAGTTGATCGCTCGTATCGCCAGTGCTCACGGTGGTTTCTCGGTGTTCGCCGGCGTGGGTGAACGCACCCGCGAAGGAAACGACCTCTGGCTGGAAATGCAGGAAACGAAGATCGGTGACACCGGTCGTTCGGTTATCGAGCAGACCACAATGGTGTTCGGTCAGATGAACGAGCCGCCGGGAGCACGTCTCCGCGTCGCGTTGACCGGCCTGACGATGGCCGAGTGGTTCCGCGATGCGACTGGTGCCGACACGCTGCTGTTCGTGGACAACATCTTCCGGTTCTCGCAAGCGGGTTCTGAAGTGTCCGCTCTGCTGGGTCGTATGCCCAGCGCCGTGGGTTATCAGCCAACGCTGGCGACCGAGTTGGGTGCTCTGCAGGAACGTATTACTTCAACCAAGAAGGGTGCTATTACGTCCGTCCAGGCCGTGTACGTGCCCGCCGACGACCCGACAGACCCTGCTCCTGCGACGGCCTTCTCCCACTTGGACGCGTTCATTTATCTGGAACGCCGAATTTCCGAGAAGGGCATCTATCCCGCTATCGACCCGCTGGCGTCTTCGAGTCGTATTCTCGACCCGCAATACGTTGGTGATCGGCACTATGAGGCTGCACGCCGCGTGCAGAAGATTCTACAGCGTTACCGCGAGTTGCAGGATATCATCGCAATTCTCGGAGTGGATGAGTTGTCTCAGGAAGACAAGCTGGTCGTGCATCGTGCACGCCGCATTGAACGCTTCCTGTCGCAGCCGTTCCTTGTGGCTGAACCCTTCACTGGCAAGAAGGGCAAGATCACTCCTCTGGCTGACACCATCCGCAGCTTCGAAGAAATCTGTGACGGCAAGTGGGATCACCTGCCTGAAGCAGCCTTCATGTACGTAGGAGCTGTTGAGGAAGCTGCCGAGCAAGCCAAGAAGCTGGCGGCAAGCTAGTGAATCGTTGGACCGGCACAGTCCGGTCCCGAAGTTTTCAGTCAGTCAGGATTGTGAACCAGCCTTGCCAGGCGGATTGAGTTATGGCCAAAGATCTACAACTTGTCGTCGTCACTCCGGAAACGACGCTGCTGGACGAACCAGTCGCGGGCGTGCGGTTTCCGTTGTTTGACGGACAGATGGGCGTCTTGCCGGGTCGTGCTCCGCTCGTTGGACGGCTCGGTACGGGCGAGTTGCACATCACAACCGCTACCGGCGAACGCTCTTTCTTTATCGATGGTGGCTTCGTTCAGATTCGAGACAACACGGTCACACTGCTGACTTCTCGTTGCATCCCGGCGGCGTCGATCAATGCGGACGCCGCAGCCAAAGAGTTGGCCGAAGCGAGTGCTCGACCTGCCAACTCTGACGAAACCATCGACGCTCGTCAGCGGGATCAGGAACGAGCCCGCCGCATGTTGGAAGTGGCCAGAAAGTAGAGCTTGCCCTGCTGTCGGCAGGTCATGAAACGCGGGCGACGGATGGTCGCCTCTGCTGCAGTTGCGTTGTGACGACTGTAGCCCTTGTGACGCTCATTCAGTAGCAGTTCACCACGTGTTTCCGGCGGCGGCCCGCCTCAGAAACTGAGGTAATTGCCTGAGTCACTTGCATCTTGCCAAACGTGCGCACTTCCCAGCCGCACGCCTTGCTTACGTATCCCATATTCCGGATGACCATTCGCGCCTATTGCGCGTGGTGGCTCAGAAGGGAGCGTGTTGCACGTGAGCAATTCAGGTCTTTCATCACCGCTGGATTCCACATTTGCAGTGCTGGCTGCAAGCACGTCGAATGAGATCGACGCGCTGCTGTCCGCTGCGGTGTGCAGTTCGCACGAGGAAGTTGCGCGTCGCGCTGCGCGTCAGATCGCCGCCAAGCCTGATCTGGCTCGAGTTACCGAAGTCGCCAAGCGTTCCACTCAGATGAATGCCGGAGCCGCTGAAGAATTTGCCTCACGTATTGAATCGCTCACCAGCTTGTTGCAGCAGGTGCTCAATTCCAAGGACCAGACAGCCAGCGCCGGAGCGATCGAGTTCATTCAGCACACGTCCAGCCTGTCACTCGTTTCAACTTTGATCCCGATTGCTGAAGACGGAGCACATCCGCTTCACGACGCGGCCTTCAAAGCCGTTCGCGAGACCGTTCTGCGAATTTCGGACAAGCTCTCAGGTGTCGAAGTTGCCGCGCTGGCCCATGTGAAGAACGATGAGCTGCAACGCAAGAAGTTTGATCTGCTGGCTGAGTTCGATAAGCGTTCCGAGAAGTTCAACGACCTTGCGGCCCCGCAGCTGATGGTCGAATGCATTCTCCTGCTGGGTGATCTGAACTGCACGGCGGTGAAGAACTTGCTGGAGAATCGCGGCAACGCCTGCAAGCACATGGTCAAGACCGTGCTGACTCAGAGTTCTCATCCGCGGCTGGTCAACGTCGTCTGCCACAACCTCACTGTGGAGCAACCCCACCAGAAGGTGCACCAGGTATTCCTCACTCGCAGCGACGTGGACTTCGCGGCGCGTGTGCTGGAATGGTTACCTCAGGCGCCGTCGGGAACTCTCGCCGAGAATCTCGGGCACATTGACGAGTTGCCTTGGCTCGACATTGAACATCCAACTTGGAACAGCCTACCGCAAGCACTACATGCGAAGCTGGTCACCCTGATCAACGCGCTCGGGATCGATAGCTCGGCGAAGCATCAGTTGAAGAAGTGGATTCTGCAGAACTCAGGTCCGGAAGGTCGCGCCGCGGCCGGTGATCTCTTCAGCGATCTGCCGGAAGAAGAGAAGCAGGAAGTTCTGTACGAAGCGCTCAGCGACGACAATCCGGAAGTCGAAGCCTGGGCAACGCATCAGTTGCGATCGCAGCAAGTGCCGGACGCCTTCCAACAACTGCTGAAGCGACTGGATGCGACCAACGACATCGTGCGTGACGCTGCTCGCGATGAACTGTCCGATTTCACGCTCGAAAAGATGTATGCCTTCCTGCCGAAGATGCCGAAGGCGACCGCGATGCGTTGTGCGGAAGTCATGCTGAAAGTGGATCCGACGACGACCGACACGATTCGCGATGAACTTCAGCATCCCTATCGCTGGAAGAAGCTACGAGCCGCTCGGGCCGCCGCCGTTCTGGGGCTGATCGACAACGTTCTCAACGCGATTGGCAAGCTGACAGAAGACCCGGAAGCCTCAGTGCGGCGATCAGCACTGGAAGCAATCGCGGAAAGCAAGTCGCGCGATTCGCTGGTGTGGGTGGAACGACGTCTCAATGACCCCAGTCGCAACGTGCGGCAGGCGGCGCAGGAGGCGCTGGAGCAGATCAAACAAAACCTGGCCTGATCGGAAAGCGTTGTCAGCAGTGGTGTGCCCTGCCGAATGAGACCAACTAACTGGCTGAATGGCGTGTGAGGTTCGACGATGAATCTGAAGATGTGGCTGGGGGTGGCGCTGGTGGCTTCGATGGCCGTGTTCTGGGTGGTGTATTTCATCCTGGAACGCCAGAAGAAACAGCGGAAAGCCCAAGGACGGCCGGCACCGAAGAAGACTTCTCGTTCCCGCCCCGTCTTCGATGAGTTGTGTGAACGCCATCAGTTGTCAGAACCCGAAGTTTCGTTGCTGAAAGCCACCGCCAAGCAGTCCGGCGTGGAACTGCCTGCAATGCTGTTCCTCGAACCTGCGCACCTGCGAAAAGCCAGTGAAGCCGGCGACGCAAATGCTGCTGTGGCGCAGGGTCTCGTCACTAAACTGTTCGGTGCGTAGAGGCCAATCCCTCGGGATCGCCCTTTGTCGGGATCTCTTCCGTGCAACTGGTGGCTGAGGCCCGATAGAATCCATCCGCGTTTATCTCTCGTTGAATCGCGCGGAACTGTTGAATTCATGGCCACTTTGAGTCGTTACATCCTCTGCACGCTAGCTGTGCTTGCGCTCGTCGCTGGTGGTGTATGCTCAGCCGGCGCGGCGCCGACGTTCGATCGCGAAGTCATGTCGGTACTGGCCAAGGCCGGCTGCAACATGGGTACGTGTCACGGCAACCTCAACGGCAAGGGCGGTTTCAAACTGTCGCTGCGCGGTTTTGATCCCAGCTTCGACTTCAGTTCGATCACACGCAGCCAGATTGCTCGTCGCGTGAACCCCGCCGAGCCTGAAGCCAGCCTTCTGTTGCTCAAGGCGACAATGACGGTGCCCCATGAAGGCGGCAAACGCTTCGATGTCGACGATCCCGAATACAAGCTGTTGCGCGACTGGATTTCCGCCGGTGCCGATCGAGTCGCCGATGTCCCCGCCGTCAAACGTTTGAGCGTTGAGCCTCGCGACATCGTACTCACCGACCCGCAAGACTCGGTCACCTTGAAGGTCACGGCCGAGTTTCAGGATGGCACTCGTGCCGATGTCGCGCGCATCGCCGTCTATGAACCTGCCGAGCCCGTCGTTGATGTCTCCAAAGATGGTCGCATCACACGCCGCGACTTCGCTCAGACGGTCGTGGTCGTGCGCTATCTGGAGCAACAGGTGCCCGTTCGCGTGGCGTTCATTCCACGCAGCGACAACTTCCGTTGGTCAGCGCCCGCGCCCGTGAACTTCATCGATGAGCAGATCTTCGCACGGCTGAAGCAACTGCGCATCAATCCGTCGGCCATCTGCGATGACGTCACCTATTTGCGACGCGCGACCCTGGATCTGACCGGCCTGCTGCCGACCGCCGCTGAGGCAAAAGCGTTTCTGGGGGATGAGCGTTCTGACAAGCGAGCCCGGTTGATTGATGAGATTCTGGAACGACCGGCCTATGCTGAGTTCTGGAGCCAGAAGTGGGCCGACCTGCTGCGAGTTGAAGAGAAGACTTTGGACCGCAAAGGCGTTGAGGCGTTCAATGCGTGGCTGCGGTCGTGCGTCGCTACGAACAAGCCGATTGATGAGTTCGTGCGTGAACTCGTGAGCGCTCGCGGCAGCAGCTATTCGAGCCCCGCGTCCAACTACTATCGCGCGATGCGCACGACGGACATGCGTGCGGAATCGACGGCGCAGATCTTTCTGGGCGTACGTCTGCAATGTGCTCGTTGCCACAATCATCCGTTCGATCAATGGACTCAGGATGACTACTACGGCTGGGGCAACCTGTTTGCGCGAGTCGACTATGAAGTGCTGGAGAATCGACGTCGCGATCAGAATGACAAGCACGAGTTTGATGGCGAGCAGATCGTCTGGATGAAGTCGACCGGCGACTTTCCTCATCCGTCAGGTCGAGTCATCCCTTCTCGCTTTCTGGCTAACGATGTGAAGCCGGTCGGCAAGCAGCGCGACCGGCTGGAGGCTTTATCCGGCTGGTTGACCAGTTCGCGAAATGAACGCTTCGCGACCGTTCAGGCTAACCGCATCTGGTTCCATCTGATGGGCAAGGGGCTGGTGCATCCCATCGACGATTTTCGAGTCACGAACCCGGCATCTCACCCTGAATTGCTGGCGCGCCTCTCTCGCGAGCTAGTCGAGCACCACTTCGACGCTCAGCACATGATTCGCACAATCATGCTGTCGAATGTCTATCAACTTTCTGCCGAACCCAATCTGACCAATGCCTCTGACGAGCAGGGCTTTTCGCACGCGAAGCCTCGCCGTCTGTCTGCGGAACAGCTTTCCGATGCTGTGAGCCAGGTGCTGGAAGAGCCGGTGTCGTTCAACGGTTACCCGCTCGGCATTCGAGCTGGCCAGATCCCGGGAGTGCGCGCCTTTCGATTCAGAGACCAGGCGCCGAGCAACGGCGACCGGTTCCTGACTGTGTTCGGTAAGCCTCCGCGTCTGCAGTCGTGTGAGTGTGAGAGAACCGCGGACTCAACGCTCGCTCAGGCCTTTGAATTGGTCAGCGGTTCGTTGATGAATGAACTGCTGGTCCGCTCGGGTAATTGCATCGGTCGTTTACTCGACGCTGGCAAGACCGACCGCGAGATCCTGCAGACGCTCTATTGGACGGCCCTCAGCCGCCAACCCAGCGGTGAAGAACTCAACGCGGGTTCGCGAGTGATCAGCACTTCCAACGACCGCCGCCGCGCGTTGGAAGACATTGCCTGGAGCCTGATGAACTCGAATGAGTTCCTGCTACGTCGCTGAACGCTCGCCTCGTCGATCTGGCTAGCTGGCACCGTGTGGGCTGGGGGGAATGCCGGGTTCGCTGTGCAGGGCGATTTCGCGTTCCAGTTGCTCAACAACTTCGGGTTCGAGCACGTGTTCGATGTCGTCGGCCAGGCGGTCCACGTGACTGGCACCGAAGTCGGCACAGTGGATGAGATACAGTTCCCACAGCCGGTGATTGCGGACGATGCGTTGTGACTCGATGGCTCCCAGTTGAGTCAGTCGCCAGCCGTCACTGACGTCGAACCGCACCATGCCGTCGATCAGGTTGCGCGAGATCAACTGCCTCAATCGGCGGGCATTCCAGGAACGCTTTTGCTGTAGCTCCGTGAAGCCCACCGGGCGGGATGTCAGGTGCTCGGGATTCAAGGGGCCGGAATGTGGAACGGTCAATTCAAGGATCTCGTACATCGCTCGCAGCAGGTCGTGTCTCTCGACGCGATGACGGACATCACGCATCTGCAGCCAGCGTTTGACGAGACCGCCCTGACGTCCAAACAGCAGGCTGATGAGGAACAGCGCGGTGCCCGCCAGCACAATGGTCGGGCCGCTCGCCAATTTGGGAACAACCGCACTGGCTGCCGTACCCAGAAAGGCACTGCCGCCTCCGAAGGCTGCCGCGATCACGACCAGTCGTTTCAAGTCATGAGTCCAAAACCGGGCAGCGGTCGCGGGGGTAATCAGTAAAGCGACCATCAGCACTCCGACGCTCTGCAGGCCGATCACGGTCACGGCCACGACCAGTGCCATCAGACCGAGATCCAGCACAAAGACCGGCCAGCCTTGAGCCGTCGCGAAGTCTTCATCGAAGGACAAGATCGACAACTCTTTGAACATCAGCGTGCACAGGATCAGCACGCACACGGCAGCCTTCACGATGAGGGACACGTCGCCGGCGGTCATCGTGGACGCCGCGCCCAGAATGAAGTGCTGCAGGCCAGCCTGATTGCCGGTGGGTAACTCCTGCACCACTTTGAAGAGCACCGCTCCGCCGCCGAAGAAGATACCCAGTACGGTTGCCAGTGCCGCGTCGGGTTTGGTGGAAGACCAGCGGCGAATGACGCTCATGGTGCCAATCGCCAGCAGGCCCGCGACCGTCGCTCCGATCAGCAGGTGCGGTAGTGAGCGACCGGAACCCGGAGAGACCATCTCGCCAATCAGAAACGCAAGGGCGACTCCCGGCAGTGCGGCGTGACTGACGAGGTCACCCACCAGAGCCTGCTTGCGCAGCAGCATGAACGTGCCGACGATGCCCGCGCTCGCGCCCAGCAGTGTGGTACCCAGCAACACGACTCGCGTGTTGTAGTCAGCCAGAGTGATCAACCGCAGAAATTCGCTGACTGCCAGCAAGGCGGGGCTCATGTGGTTGAGCCTCCCTGCATCGTCGTCATGCGCAGGGCGACTTGATCCAGCAGCGCCAGCTTGCCGCCGTATGTGGTTCGCAGGTTCTCGGTCGTGAAGGTCGTTGCGACCGGGCCGCTGGCGATCAGGCGCACGTTGAGCAGCAGCACTTCATCAAAGTATTCCGGCACGGTCTGCAGGTCGTGATGCACGACCAGCGCGGTGCGTCCCGCAATCTTGAGTTCGCGCAGCACTTCCACGATCGCACGCTCGGTCGCGGCATCAACTCCCGCGAATGGTTCGTCCATCAGATACAGGTCTGCGTTCTGAGCCAACGCTCGCGCGAGGAACACACGCTGCTGTTGACCTCCAGAAAGCTGACTGATCTGTCGCATGGCATAGTCCGCCATGCCCACGCGGTCGAGAGCCGCCATGGCCGCCTGACGATGTTTCATACGCACGGGTCGAAACCAGCCGATCTGGCGGTACAGACCCATCGTGACGACTTCCAATGCGTTGATCGGGAAGTCCCAATCGACGGACGTGCGTTGTGGCACATAGCCGACTCGCGAGCGTTGCGCTCCATAAGGTTGCCCGAAGAAGCCCACACTGCCGGACGCTGAAGGGATCAGGTTTAGCACGGCCTTGATGAGCGTACTTTTGCCCGCACCATTCGGACCGACGATCGCAATCAACTTGCCTGCCGGTGCCGCATAGTCGATGTCCCACAACACAGGTCGATGCTGATAAGCCACGGTCATGTCGTGAATCGACAGCGGCGAATCTGCCGGATGCTCGTTCGGATCGACCATTTGCTGCAGAGAATTCGACATGAACTTGCCTTTGCGAGGCTTCAGACATTCGGACTCAGGTGATCCATCACGAAGCGAAGCGCTGGTCGATTCGATCGTTCAGCAGAGTTCGGAGCGAGCGCCTGCTGACTAATGCCCGCAACCACCCTCACCGCACGACGTGCCACAACCTGACGATGCCTCAGGTTCCAGGAACGAAACCAGATCGATGCGATTCAATCCATACTGCAACGCCAACTCCGTCCTGAGCACGGCGAAGTCAGGCACGAACTCGCCGAGGTAATAGAGGATAGCAATGCCACCCTCACACAGCACTTCGCCGTCCACGATCTCAATCGGCAACTGCATACGAATCGCACTCTCGCAAGCCGCTTGAATCAGTTGGCTCAGCAGTGTGGCGTTGGCCGCTTGCTGAGACACATCGATTGCGGAGGCAGCTCGCAACAAGGCCCCGGCCTTTTTCTGAGCAGCGTCGGCAAGTCGTGCTGCTCCCAGAAACTCACCCAACTCAACGCCGCGAGTGGTTTCGACAATCACCTGCTCGCGCAACTGACAACTCACAGCTTCCGCAGTCGAAAAGATGCCGACCCAGCCCAGACGGCTGTAGCGCACCAAGTGATACTGAGACGTATCCACCGCGGCCGCGGGCTTCGTTTCGATGACTGGTTCAGGCGGCGGTTGATCGATCCAGGCTCGACGGTCAGCGTCGACTCGCACGGCAGCGCGCTGCACGTGAAAGCCGCGATGATCGACGCAATCACCCGTGTGGCTGTCGAACTTCCATCCATGCCACGGACACGTCACGCAGCCGTCTTCGACGGTTCCATCAACGAGTGGTGCTCCCTTATGCGGGCAGCGACCTGACACCGCGAACCATTCTTCGCCGTCGCGAAAAATCGCCCATTCAGCACCATCCAGCCAAGCCGTTATCCCGCTGCCCGTCGTTGCAGGAAGTTCGTCAGCAATAAGCACCCAGTTCGACATGCGGATCAAGGCTTCTACGAAAATCGTCTACGAGTGAATCTAATCAGCTCTGCTTGAGGCGACTGATCGCCTGCTCGCGAGTGGCGGAAACGGTCCACAGTTTGTCCGCCTGGGTGATGTCCAGCACCTGGCTGCAGACTCCCGTCGCGCCGCAACAGGCCATCTTACCGTTGCGAGTCGTCAGCCTGCGCCAGAAGCGAAACAAGCTGCCGAGGAAGACGGAGCCGAAGAACTTCGTGTCCGTCATATCAAACACAACGAGCGGCGGGTTTACAGTTTGAGCGATGTCCAGCAGGCTTTTGGAGACCAATTCCAGCTTTTGGGGATTGAGGTTGTCATATTCTTCTCCCAGCCGAACGACGGTGACTCCATCTTCCGTCAGAACCTGGAATTCAGACTTCATGATGACTTCCTTGCTGGGCGATTTGCGGGCCGTCAAACTTGAGGTTCCCGGTGAAATTCACCGAGGTTTGGCGAGGTCGGAAACCATCTTAGTCGTTCGGAGCAAGACATGAAGTTTACGGGACGAAATGCCCTCGTAACCGGAGCATCCAAGGGAATTGGCCGCGCGGTCGCGATTGAACTCGCACGCGCCGGCGCGAACGTCGGCATCAACTTTAACTCGGACAAAGCCGGTGCCGAGGAAGTCAAGCAGACCATTGAAGGCCTGGGCCAGAAGGCTCTGGTGCTGCAGGGCGACGTCTCCGACCAGTCATTCGTCGAAGGCATGGTGGAGAAAGTTGTCGCCGAATTCGGGAGCCTCGATCTCTTCGTCTCCAACGCGGTCTACAGCGATCGCGAGCGGATGATCAAGGCGGATATGAAAGGCTTCCGCCGCACGATCGACGTCTCCATGTGGGGCGCGTTCTACGGTGTGCGAGCTTCCGCTCAGCAGATGGTGAAGCAGGGCAAGGGCGGAGCGATCACCGTCATCAGCTCCCCGCATGCGGTGATCCCGATCCCAACGGCGATGGCTTATAACATGGCCAAGGCCGCGATCGATCACATGGCCCGCACGGCGGCGATCGAACTGGCGGAATACAAAATTCGAGTCAATGTCGTACATCCCGGCTGGATCGACACCCCCGGCGAGCGTAAGTTCTTTGACGACGAACAACTCGCCGCTGGCGCTCGCAAGATTCCCTGGGGCCGCATGGGAACGGCTGAAGAGATCGGCAAGTCGGTCGTCTATACGCTCAGCCCGGAAGCAGATTATATGACGGGCAGTACCTTGTTGATTGACGGTGGTATCAGCTTGCCCTGGTGGTCGAATCGCGACGCGGGCGGGCAGTAACCAGCGTACGTTTTCGATGTGGCCAGCCCTGACGGTTGGCCTCATCGAGTTTCGCGGGTTCCTTAGTGAAAGGATGGAGTCATGCAGGCTCTTCGACAGATGGTGGCACTGACGGTTCTGGGCAGCCTGACGGGCGTTGCTTCCGCAGCGAACATTACGGGCGAATACCTCGAAGCGCGGACCTGCAATGTCTACACAGGCCCCTGCTTT
>CAYLTY010000259.1:0-11526 GCA_964386705.1 uncultured Planctomycetaceae bacterium | reverse complement strand
GACCGCCCTTCGCATTTTCCAGCAGGCAGAGCACATCCTTTTTTGAGTTTCTCAAGACCGGTGTTTGTCAACGCAAAATGCACTCCACGCAGACTGTGCCGCTCACATCAGCGCCGCGCGATGACCGTCATCTATTAGATGATGTCTCTCTGAGAGGACCAGTACCGAGGTGTCGCGTCCCAGCGATTCAACTTGATGACATCGAGCGAGAACGAACCTCGGTAGCGGCTTCGATCAACGTGGCACTCACAGTCGCGGTGATCGGCCGATGCGATACGATTCGAACGCTGCGTCGGAGATCATCGGCTGCTGTTCCGCTCTGAGGAGTCGTGATGAAACGCTTCATGTTAGTACTCGCGTGCTTGTTCCTCTCCACATCAGTTCAAGTCAGCCGCGCTGCTGAGCCTCTGATTCGAGTGCTCGTCTGGGATGAACAACAACCCGCACAAAAGCAGGCTTACGACAACTTCCTTGGCAATGCGATCGCAGATCACCTGAGCAAGCAACCCGGCCTGCGCGTGATCTCAGCCAACATCAATCAACCGGACAAAGGTCTCCCTGCAAGTAGCCTCGACACCACCGATGTCCTCATCTGGTGGGGCCACGCTCGCCACAACGAGATCTCAGCCGATCTCTCTAAAGACATCGTGGCACGGGTCAAACGCGGGCAATTGGCATTCATCGCCTTGCACTCCGCTCACTGGTCGAATCCATTCATGGAAGCGATGAATGAGCGCACTCGTGAGGATGCCCGACAACGGTATCCCGATCCCAAGAACGGCCCGCCGGTCAAGTTCGAGTTCATCGCTCCCGATGGCCGCTTCGTTCCAACATTCGATTCACTGAAGACGCCGGCCTACTACGCCATGCGTCGCGGTGCTCAACTGACCGTGCGAGTGGATCTGCCCAACTGCGTCTTCCCCTCGTATCGAGCCGATGGCAAGCCGAGCACCGTCAATGTTCTGAAGCCCGATCATCCGATCGCCAAAGGTTTGCCCGAATCCTTCGAGATTCCTCAAACCGAAATGTATGCCGACCCGTTCCATGTTCCCGACGCAGACGAAGTCCTCTTCGAAGAACGCTGGGCGGCGGGTGAGAGCTTTCGCAGCGGACTCATCTGGAAACTCGGCGACGGCCGAGTCTTCTACTTTCGCCCCGGCCACGAAACCTATCCGGTCTTCAAGCAAGAGCTACCTCTGAAGATCATCGCCAACGCCACGAGTTGGCTCGGCTCACGCCTCAACAAGCAGCAGTGAAACGACGCAACTAATACGAAGTCGAGCCAACTCCCTGTTATGTCATGGACTGCGGGAGGGAACCCCATGTCAGACCCTGTGACGAGTCTCTTAGAAAGCATCCGCAAACGTCCTCGCATGTACGTTGGCGATTTGGGGCCACGTGGCCTCCATGCTCTTGCAACGGCACTCTTCGACGAATGTGCATGCGAACTCCTGAGCGGTTTCGGAAGCGGCTTTTCCGTACGAATCATGCGCGACGGGAGTCTTGAAGTTTATGACGATGGCCGCGCCGCACACGTCGCCCCGTTAGCCGAGTTCGATGGTCGATCCCGCCTTGAGATTGCCTTCACCCGACAGGAGGCAACCCGCACATTTCGAGGCTCCAAGAAACGCGCGGTCGGGGCGACAGCTCAGCATGGACTTGATCTAGCAGTCGTTGCCGCGCTAAGCGAATGGTTGGAAGTCATCTCAGGCGATGGCCAAACAGTATCGACCGCCCGATTCAAATACGGAAAGCAAGTCGGGCCATTGACCCACGAGTTTGGGACCCAACTCGGTCTGACGGTGAAATTCAAGCCAGATCCGAGCATCTTCGAGCACGTTAGTTTCGATCAGAAAAGTATCGCAGCGCGGCTCCTAACCTTGGCAGCCATGACTCCCGGGGCAACGGTGAACGTGCATGATGAAAGGTCTGACGAGCACGTCACAATGCAACTCAACGATGGTGTTGCTGGCCTCGTTCGTCTTATCAATCGCCAGCTAACTCCAAGGTCGAAGTCCATCACCGTCATCAATCATCAATCGGAGTCGCTGCAACTCAATATCGCTTTTCAACCCGTCGAAGAGGCCCCTGACACCTCGCTAACTTACGTGAACGCGGTGATGACGATGGAAGGTGGAACTCACTGGAAGGGATTTGTCTCCGGACTCAAAAGTCATCTGAAGCTGCATCCATACTCCAGCCTGCCGGAATCTCACCAGAACGAGTTCAGCGGTATGACCGCCGTGGTCTCAATCTGGGTTGATGATCCCGCGTATGAAGGTCCGACGCGGACCAAATTCGCTCTGGCCCACTTGGATCGCACCGTCAGGGCGATCGTGAAGAAGGAGTTGGGTAAACTTCCTGCTGAAGAAATGCCGTCCATCCGCAATCTCCCTCTGGGAGGACTATTCGGGTGGAATAACTTGTGGACCATCGCGGATCTTCAGCGAGAATTCCCATCACCCTAACCGTAGTGTCCAGTAACAGCCGCAGCCGACTTTCAATAACCAAGCTGCTTGAGCACCGACTTGAAACTTCGGCATCAACTCAGGCGACAATGGGGAACTTCAATGATTTCAGTCGGAACACGTTGGGAACTTGCTCATGAGAGACGCCCCTCAACTTAGACGCATCAAACATGGCGTCCGATCGTCAACAAAAATTGTCTGACGGATACAAGACCTCGATAGACCAGGGGACCTAACTTGGTAACAGTCGATGTAGTCTCAGTCATCACGTGTTTGGACGACGAACACTGTGGGACAGCGAGGCTGCAGTAGGCGCCGAACTTCGTTCGGCGCGATGGAATCGGAATGTGCGAAGTTGTTGCGAGGACCATCAACTTTGCATTCGGTCTGGAGCGCTCCAGCCCACATGAGGTCTTATGAGAAACATCACGCTCGTCATTATCCTAGCGACCGTGGCAACGGCGTTTGCGCAAGACACAAAGCCCACTCAAGAGGGGCGTCGCGAAGAGCCACGCAGATCGGGCGGGCAGATCACGCTGAACGCGGACGACGTCGCGGCCTTTCAGGAACCACCGGCCGGATTTGATGTGAAGCGCGACAATGTCCCGCGCGGACAACTGGAACTCGTCGAGTACAACTCAACCGCAGTTGGTGGACCGCGCAAGGCGCGCGTCTATACGCCGCCGGGCTACAACTCAGATCAGAAGTATCCGGTGCTCTACCTGCTGCATGGTATCGGTGGAGATGAGAACGAATGGACTCGCCACGGTGCACCGGATGTCATCCTCGACAACCTGTATGCCGACAAGAAGGCCGTGCCGATGATCGTCGTGCTGCCCAACGGGCGAGCGGCGAACGACGTGACCGCGCGCGATCCGATCCCCAAACAGTCACCCGCTTTCGCCGCTTTTGAAAAAGATCTGCTTCGAGATCTCATCCCGTTCATCGAGAAGCGTTACTCGGTAAAGGCCGATCGTGAGTCACGCGCGTTGGCCGGTCTGTCTATGGGTGGTGGCCAGTCGTTGAACTTCGGCCTCAACAATCTGGACTCGTTCGCCTGGGTGGGCGGATTCTCATCCGCACCAAACACCAGGCCACCCGCCGAACTCATCAAGGATCACGCGGAAGCGACCAGGAAGCTGCGTCTGCTGTATGTCGCCTGCGGTGACAAGGACTTCCTGTTCGGCATCAGCCAGCGAGTGCACAAGATGCTTGGCGAAAAGAACGTCCCGCACGTCTACCACGTGATTCCCGGCGGACAACACGATTTTAAGGTCTGGAAAAGCGACCTCTACAACTTCGCCCAACTGGTGTTTCGAGACGCCGATGAAGTCAAGAAGGCAGGAACAGTGAAACCTTGAAGATCGCGGGTTGAATCGCCAATAAGTCCGGTGACCGTCAATCGAGAATGCACAACTACCAGTCCAAGCGAGCCTCATTCGACAGGCGTGCGTGACCATTCACCGTGGTGGTATGGTTCACCAGTGGCACGCGTGATCGGCGGCACCACTAGCCTCGTTGGACAAGAATCTCCGAGTTCCCCTCACTCCTCAGAGAGCCTCTGATATGCGTCAATCGTGGAAACTCTTTCTCTTCGGCCTCATCGCTCTGTGGACAACCGCGATGCAGGCTGCAGACCAGCCATTGAAGCTGCTGTATCTCGGAGACAACGGGCACCATCAGCCTCGCGCACGGTTCGGCCAGCTTCAGCCGGTCCTGGCCAAGCGAGGAATTCAGCTTGCCTACACTGATGTCATGACGGACCTCAACCCGGAGACACTGGGCAAGTATGCCGGGCTCGTCGTCTATGCCAACATCGACACGATTGAAGAGGCTCAAGCCAAAGCGTTGCTGGAGTATGTCGCCAGTGGGAAAGGATTCATCCCACTTCACTGCGCGTCGTATTGCTTCCGCAACAATGCGGAAGTCGTCGCTCTCATGGGCGGGCAGTTTTTGCGGCACGGGACCGGCACGTTCCGCGTTCAAACGACAGAGGCGGGGCTCAAGCATCCCTTGATGTCGGGCTACAAAGGCTTTGAAAGCTGGGACGAAACCTACGTCCACACGAAGCACAACGAGAAGGATCGCACGGTTCTGGAAGTGCGCGCTGAGGGAGATGGCCACGAGCCTTGGACGTGGGTGCGCACGCACGGCAAGGGTCGAGTCTTCTACACGGCTTGGGGCCACGATGACCGCACGTTCGGCAACCCTGGCTTCCAGAATCTGGTTGAGCGCGGCATCCGCTGGGCTTGTGGTGACGACGCCAGCAAGGTCCCCCCGTTCGCTGAGCGTCCTGAGATGACGCCGCTGCGCAAGGACGTGAAGCCGTTCGAGTACGTCGACGCGAACATCCCGTTCTATCCGCCCGGTCGGGGCGCCGGCCAGAACAAGGGCCCGCGGCAGATGCAGTTACCACTGGCTCCCGAAGAATCCGCCAAGCACAACGTCACTCCGGAAGGTTTCGAAGCGAAGCTCTACGCGTCCGAGCCCATGATTGGTGGCAAGCCACTGGCCATGAATTGGGACGAACGCGGTCGCCTCTGGTTGTGTGAATCAGTCGACTATCCCAATGACCTGCAACCTCAAGGCTCGGGACACGACCGCATCCGCGTTCTGGAGGACACCAATGGCGACGGTGTGGCTGACAAGTCGACCGTTTTCGCAGAGAAGCTGACCATCCCCACCGCGATTGTGTTCTATCGCGGCGGCATCATTGTGCAGGACGGTCGCGAGACCATCTATCTCAAGGACACCAACGGCGACGATCGAGCCGACATCCGCAAGTTGCTGATCACTGGCTGGGGTATGGGTGACACGCACGGCGGCGTCAGCAACTTCCAGTACGGACTCGACAACTGGTACTACGGCATGCAGGGCTACAACTATTCCGAGCCCACTTATGACGATGGTAAGAAGAAAGCGACCGCGTTCCGCATGGGCTTCTTCCGCTTCAAGGTGGCGGGCGAAGGCGAGCAGACCGCCGTCAAAGAAGTCGAGTTCCTGCGGTCCACGAACAACAACACTTGGGGCTTGGGCATCAGCGAGGAAGGTCTCATCTTCGGGTCGACTGCCAACGGCAACCCATCCGAGTTCATGCCGATTCCCAATCGCTACTACGAAGCAGTACGCGGCTGGTCGAGCATGGCTTTGAACGGCATTGCTGACAGCAACAAGTTCGAAGCGTTGAACGAAGACAAGGTGCGTCAGGTCGACCATCACGGAGGCTTCACGGCTGCTGCCGGACACGCACTCTACACGGCTCGCAACTACCCAAAGGAATACTGGAACCGCGCGGCGTTCGTGACGGAGCCGACGGGACATCTAGTCGCGACGTTCATCATTCGTCAGGACGGCTCTGGGTTCCGCTCAAAGAACAGTTGGAATCTGCTGGCCAGCGATGACGAATGGACCGCGCCGATCATGGCCGAGGTCGGTCCCGACGGAAACGTCTGGGTGATCGACTGGTACAACTACATTGTGCAGCACAATCCGACGCCCGCAGGCTTCAAGACTGGCAAGGGCAACGCGTATGAGTCTGAACTCCGCGACAAGAAGCATGGTCGCATCTATCGCGTCGTCTTCACCGAGCATGAGAAGGCCGTTGCGGCAGCGACCAAGTCTCTTAATCTGAATCCAGATGCCAATGCTGACGATGCCGCGATGATGGCTCGTCCGGCTGATCTGCGCACCGCTGCCAGCGAACAACTGGCTCGTGAACTCGGCAGCGCCAATATGTTCTGGCGCCGGCACGCTCAGCGTCTGATCGTGGAATCGCCGAACTTCGGTTCCACACAGCAGCTCATCGAGATCATCAACGATCAGGCGATTGACGAAATCGGCCTGAACGCCGAGATCACTCACGCGCTGTGGGCTCTGCATGGCCGTGGCGTACTTGACGGTCAGAACAGCGACGCACTGAAAGGTGCCATCGCCGCGTTGAAGCATCCATCGGCTGGTGTCCGGCTCAACGCCGTGAAGGTGTTGCCGCGCGACGAGAAAATCATCAAAGCCCTCGTCGCCAGCGGAATCTGCAACGACAAAGCTCCACAAGTGCAGCTCGCCGCGTTCCTGGCACTGGCCGAGTTGCCGCCTTCGGCCGAAGCCGCCGAACAGATTCGCGCCGCGTTCGGCAGGGTCAGCAGTGATCGCTGGTTGAATGATGCCCTCGTGTCGGCAGCCGCGAAGCACGACACGTTCTTCCTGCGAGCAGTAGCGAGTCAGGCCAGCTCAAAGCAGCAGCCTCCGCCGCAATCACTGCAGATTGTCGCTGAGCATTACGCGCGCTCGGCTCCGGCCCAATCCGTGTCGACGATCATCGACGCGATTGCCAAAGCCGAAGCCAACGAAACCTCAGCTCCGGTCATTGATGCCATCATCGCCGGCATCAGCAAGGGGTGGCCTAAGAACTCGCCTGTCAAGCTCAGCGAGGCAACTGAAAAGGCGCTGGTCAAACTCGTCACAACGGCCCCGCCGAACGCGCGAGCCGCATTGGTAAACCTGTCCACGCGCTGGGGCAGCAAGGCCCTGGAGGCTCAGGTTACAGAAATCGCCAAAGGCTTCATGACAACTGCCGCCGATCCGAAAGCCAAGGACGGTGACCGAGTCGCCGCAGCGAAGCAACTGGTTGAGTTCCGCAAGCAGGACGCAGAAGTCTCAACCGACCTCATCAAACTCATCACGCCGAAGTCGTCTGTAGAACTGTCGGCCGGATTGATCGAAGCCATTGGAGGCAGCGACGCGGTTTCTACGGGAACGACGATCGTAGGCCAGCTCCCGGTGCTGACACCGAGCGTCCGGCCAATCGCATTCCGAGTCCTGCTCAGTCGAGCCGACTGGACCAAGGCACTCATCGAAGGTCTGGAAACCGGCAAGCTCCAGGCCAGTGAACTATCTCTGGAACAGAAGCAAGGACTCGCCGCTCACCCGGATAAGTCCATCGCCAGCCGAGCACAGCCGCTGTTGGCCAAGGGCGGCGGCTTGCCGAATCCTGATCGCCAGAAAGTTATCGACGAACTCCGCCCCGTCATTGAGAAGCAAGGTGACGCAGTTGCTGGCAAAGCCGTCTTCAAGAAGACGTGCACCAAGTGTCACACACACTCGGGCGAAGGCACGAAGATCGGCCCCGATCTGACCGGCATGGCCGTGCATCCGAAGCACGAACTACTGATCCATATCATCGACCCCAGCCGCTCAGTGGAAGGCAACTTCCGCATTTACACGGTCGTCACAGACGACGGCAAGGTGCTCAGCGGCCTACTGGCTTCCGAGAGCAAAACCGCGATTGAAGTCATCGACGTCGAAGCCAAGCGGCACACAGTGCTGCGCGAGAACATCGACGAACTGATCGCCTCCACCAAGTCGCTGATGCCGGAAGGGTTTGAAAAGACTCATACCCAGCAGGAACTCGTGGACCTGATGGAGTTCCTGACTCAGCGCGGCAAGTTCCTGCCGATCCCGCTGGAGAAGTATGCCACCATTGTCACGACCAAGGGCATGTTCAACAGCGAAGACGCCGGTGTTGAGCGGCTGATCTTCGATGACTGGAAACCGAAGATCTTCGATGGCGTTCCGTTCGTGTTGGTTGATCCTCAGGGCACCAACGTACCCAACGCCGTCATGCTATACGGCACCGCCGGAAACTTTCCGCGTCGCATGCCCAAACAGGTCACCCTGCCCTGCAACTCACCCGCGAAGCTGATCCACTTCCTCGGTGGCATCAGCGGCTGGGGCTGGCCCGCGAGTGAGAAGGGTACCAACACCGTCACAGTGCGATTGACGTACGCGGATGGCCAAGTCGAAGACCATGCCCTCAAGAACGGCCAGCACTTCGCGGACTACATCCGCCGCGTTGACGTGGAAGGCTCAAAGTTCGCCTACCCCGTTCGAGGCCAGCAGGTCCGCTACTTCTCAGTCGCCCCGATGCGTACAGAAAAGATCGCCACGATCGACCTGATCAAAGGCAACGACATCACCAGCCCGGTCTTCATGGCGATCACCGTCGAAGGTCCGTAGCCACAAACTCGAACCCGCTCGTTCCCAAGCAGAGCATGGGAACGAGCGCAACGCACAACTAACGCTTACCCTCCGGGAGCGCGGACATTCCGGAGCCCAGCCACGACCAGAGGACGATGCCGTTCAGGCCGTACCTCCACCACGTGATCCAAAGCCCCATCCGCACGTCTACGATCTCCTTGGCTTCGGCCAAATCCTTCGCGTTCCGAAGTTGGCCTTCGGCTTCGACAACAAACAACTCGATATCGACCAACCGCCAGGTCGCCATGCCGATCACCGCCAGCAATCCCAGCGAATAGGCCACCGCAATCAGTTGCTTGTTGCGATTCTCCTGAAAGCATTGCCCGACCGGCAGCATCAGGCCGAGGAACAAGACTCCCGTCAGCCAGAAAAACGTGGGGAACATCGCCTTCAGGCTACCGGCGATTCCCAAGGCCAGACATGAGACGATGCAAAGCCCGGCGAATGTCGACGCTCGCTTCTCGCAGTCACTCAAGACCAAGCGGCCGAAACGGTCCAGTCGCAGCACCAGATTGAAGAGCGACGACGAAGTCCAGGTCATCCAGACGAAAAGGATGTAGGCCGCAATAACGAAACCGCTAAAGGGCTTGAGCGCCGGCACCGCATCGAAGACTCGCACGATGATCTGCTGCCCGAACATCAGCCCCAGCATGAGGGCCAGTTGCACCTTGGGCGGGAAGCGATTGAGCTTCAGGAAGAACGCCAGCATCCAGCGATAGATGAAGTTGCGAGCCTTCATGGACTCCACAATCCCCAGCCGAGCCCACTCCAGGTTGGGTTCCAGACGCAGGGCTTCGCGGAAGTGCTCCATCGCCTTGCGCGGCTCGCCTTGATGCAGCAGCGTCCAGCCCTGGTTGGCGTGAGTCACCGCGTCATCAGGATTGCGCTGCAGTGCGGAATCGATGGACTGGCCCGCTTCCTCGCGGCGTCCCAGTTTCACGAGCGCGATCGCACGCATGTTGACGCAGGCGGCGTGATCGGCATCCCACCTGAGACCTTCGTCAGCGGCTGCGAGACATTCATCCCAGCGATACTGCTGCTGGCAAATCGCGGCCAACGTACCGAAGTAGTCGGGATCGGTCGGGTCGATGCCAATGGCTTCACGGATTGTCCGCTCGGCTTCCGGCAGCCTCCGCCGCTCCATGAAGACGCGCGTCAGGGCGTAGAACCCGAACGCCTCATCCGGAGCTTCATGGATCGCCTGCTCGGCTTCCTGCTGAGCCTCGTCAAAGGCTTCGCGTTCCAGCAAGCACAAGGCTAGCAGTCCATGCACAGGACCACGTCGCTCCGTTTCGAACATGGCCAGGCGCAGTTGTTCCTCGGCAAGGTCATAGCGGCGTTGCGACATCAGCAACTGCGCGCGTTCAAGATGCATATTCATGAGAGTTTCAAGTGCTTCAGAATGTCGTCGTAGACACCGCCCTGATTGGCGTAGAGGGCGTAGTTCCGAGCGGAAGAAAACCACTCGCGGGTTGAGGGACGAACCTTCGCGGCCGAGGCCAGCAGGTCCTTCGTCGTCAGTGGCTGAGGAATCCCGGTCTTCATGGCTTCCTGCAGTTTCTGCTCGACAGCCAGATCGACGACAGCCTTCATATCCGCGCCGGAAAACTCCTTGGTCTTCTTGGCAACCTGCTCGTGATCAATGTCTTTGACGGGTTTGCCCTTGAGTTGTAACCGCAGAACGTCGGCACGAGCCGGGTCATCTGGAGGCGGCACAAACAGGATGCGGTCAAACCGTCCCGGTCGACGAAACGCGGAGTCCAGATGCCACGGCGCATTCGTCGCGGCCAGTATAAGGACGCCATCATTCGAGGCCTTGGCACCGTCCATCTCCGCCAGGAACTGATTCACCAGATGTCGGGCCGCGCTGGTCTTCATATCCGTGCGACTTGCTCCCAGCGCATCCACCTCGTCAAAGAACAGCACGCAGGGAGTGTGGGATCGCGCGTAGTCGAACAGTTCGTGCAGCTTCTTCTCGCTGTTGCCGATCCACATATCGAGCACATCGTTGATGCCGATCGACAGGAAGCCAGCCTGGATTTCTCCAGCGGTCGCGCGGGCAATGTGAGTCTTGCCGCAACCGGGCGGCCCGTACATCAGAATGCCACCACCGATCTGCTTCCCGTAGGCCGCAAACATCTCGCGATGCTGCAACGGGTAGATGATCTTCATGCGGATCTCTTCCTTGAGTGCCTCCATCCCACCGACATCCGCGAAGTTGATCTTCGGGCGTTCATAGCCCTCGATCGCGGACGACGATTCGTCTTCGCCTTCCCAGGAAGCTCTCACGCGACCGTTCACAACTTCAGCACGTTCGTCGGCGTCGATGCCCAACTGCGCTGCCAAAGCATCGTCGCGCAGCGAAGAATCTTCGCGTACCGCCTGCCGATACTCTGACACTGCGAACTCCACATCGCCTCGCTGAAACAACAGCTTCGAATGCAGCAAGTAAGCAGCGGCAGGAGTATCAGGCTGCTTGACGAGTTCTTCCACGATGACCATCGCGTGTGAGAACTTCGCCTGCTGCTGAAATGCCGTTGCCAGCAGCAGTTTGATGTCCACATTCTCGCGGTCGCGAGACAGCGCCTGCCGAAACTCGTCTTCAGCGTCCTCGTAGCGACCGGCCGACATCAGCGCCTGGCCCAGCCCCTTTCGTAGAGCCACGTTCTCAGGGCTGGCCGCCAGCGCGTCTCTCAGCGTGCGAATTGTGTCGTCGACATTCATCGTCTCGTCCTTGTCAGCAAAATCAGAGGGAGCATGCTACCGAAGAGTCAATGAACTGCCAGACACATCACTAGCGATGTTGAAGCTTGGCGTGGCATGAATGCGACATCGACGACATTCTGTGCTGCGGGCAGCCGCTGAACCTTGAGTTGCCAGGCTGCAATCACTGCACTCCCCATGAAATCGCGTCCGTGTCAGATCACACTGCCGCGGGAAGTAGCAGCGTTAGACATTGAACTTCATGCGGGAGAAGCGTCGTGTCATTGCCGTACTACTTGGGCGGCCCTATTTGGAGTTGGCT
>CAYLTY010000258.1:0-11596 GCA_964386705.1 uncultured Planctomycetaceae bacterium | reverse complement strand
ATTACTCGCCACGACTGTACCCGTTACGCGCACTTAATTTCTGGAATCCGTATTATGCGGTTGCAGTCAGGATCGCCCTCCCGGATTCTCGCACAGCGCCGGCAGCACGTTAGTAAATGGCGTGTTCTGGCGACCCAATTGAATCCATCACCCGGTCGAGATCGCTGTCATCAGTTGCTGACGAATCAAGAGACGGAGCTGAATTCCACCTCTCCGAGCTGTCGCCGAGAACGTCAAGCAAGGTATCGATCAGATGCGCCGACTTTACGGGCTTCGACAGGTAATGCGAACATCCCGCTCGCAGGCACTTGTCGGCATCACCAGACATGGCATGCGCAGTCAGTGCGATAATAGGACAGGTAATACCTGAGGCCCGCATCTCGGTGGCGGCCTTGTAGCCATCCATAATGGGCATCTGCATGTCGAGGATAATCGCGTCGAAAGCACGCTGCCGAGCCTGCTGCAGTCCTTGCTGACCGTCTTCTGCTGTTGCTACTGTGGCCCCAGTTTGTTCCAGTAGCAGCCGCAGGAACTGTCGATTTACTTCGCCATCCTCAACCAGGAGGATATCTCGGCCATCCAGGTTTCCACTGCCCGCATCTCCCGCTTTCGCCCGCAGATTGATAACGTCACCTTGAACGATGGTTGGCGAAGGCGAAAATTTCATGTGGCCAGCATCGACCGTGAATGTAAACACGCTTCCCAAGCCCAACTGACTCTGCACACTGATCGTGCCGCCGAGCAATTCGCACAAGGATTTGCAGATTGAGAGACCCAACCCGGTGCCGCCGTACCGTCGAGTTACCGAGGAGTCGCCTTGTACGAACGGCGCAAAAATCGCCGTAATCTTATCGGGCGCAATGCCAATTCCAGTATCTTTGACGTTGATCGCCAGTCTTGTGGTTCCAATCGAGTCGGCTTCGAGATTTGCGACGATGGTGACGGATCCGTCATCAGTAAACTTAATCGCGTTTCCTACGACATTCATCAGCACTTGTCGCAACCGGTCCGCGTCTGTTTCGATCGATTCCGGGACGTCTCCTTCCCAGCGATAATTCAACGTCAGGCCTTTTTCCTTGGCCTTTACTCGCAGAATTGAGACTACGTCTGCGAGAATATCGTGAGGAGAACATGTCGTACGACTAATCTCGAACTGGCCGGCCTCGATCTTGGATAAGTCGAGAACGTCATTGATCACAGTCAGGAGGTGACGGCCGCACTTATCAATCGTATCAATGAATTCTTGCCGAGCGGCTTCATTACCGCCATCCGCACCGCGGCGCAGGAGTTCTGCAAACCCGAGGATTCCGTTCAGCGGAGTTCGAATTTCATGACTCATGTTCGCGAGGAAGCTGCTTTTCGCACGGCTCGCAGCTTCCGCCGCGTCTTTTGAGCGAAGCAATTCTTGCTCGTGCTCCTTTCGCTCGCTGATGTCTCGGATAAAGCTGCAGAATGTTACCTGGTCCTGGGCATGGATCGGTGTTACAGCAAATTCCGCGGGAAACTCTGAGCGGTCGCGTCGCAATGCAGTAATTTCCAGTCGCCGGTCCAGCGTCGGCATGCTACCGGTCTCTCTGAATTTCTCCAGCATCGAGAGATAGTCTGAATGAAGCCGATCAGGAATAATCAACTCGTGTAGTTGAGTGCCCAGTGCTTCCGTTGTGCTCCATCCAAAAATCTGCACTGCTTCGCCATTCCACTCCGTGACTCGCCCGGCCTCGTCAATGGTGACAATGGCATCCAGCGCCGCATTCAGGACGGATTTCTTCCAGTACTCCGTCTCCTCCAGTGCTACCGTGCGGGTAGCAACGACGCGCATTTCCGACATGGCTTTCAAGCACGCCAGGACCAGGAAAATGTCTTCAAAGACAACCCATCCGGCGTGCTCCAGCCAGCGCCAGTGGCTTGCTGTGGCAATACCAAAAACCGATTCGGGCCACCATAAGCCGCGGACAAAATGGTCGACGGCTACAATTGCCGTCGCCGGAATGAGAACTTTCCAGTCTCGATAGCAGGCGAGAAACGCCAGCGATCCAAAAACATGGAAGTGAGTTTCAATTCTTCCCCCGGTGATATGGATCAGGAGACCGGAGAATAGGACCTGCGCTGCACTATTGACATAGCGAGCTACACGTTGTCCTGGCCAGGCGAAGTCAAAAATCAGCGGCAGGCTGGCAATCGCCCCGCCCAGCCCGATAGCGAGCCAGACGTGAGGATGGATGCGGCTCGTCATGCCTTCCCATGCGAGTGGCGATATCCAGTATGCTGCTGCGATCGCCGCCAGCCATTGAAAGATCATCAGCACGCCGAACATGCGATCCATGGCGACATAATGCTGAAGCTGTTGTTTCTTCATCAACTGCTGCACTCGCTGTTCCATACCAACCGCGGATTGGCTCATTGGCTTGTCCCCTGGCAGCATGATTTCCTGCTTTCTAAGCCGCAGCCGAATACCGGTGTGGTCTGAAGATCTGGCACCGCTTGCTTCAATAAGGAGGTGAGGATCAACTCACCCGGATTTGCACCCTCATGGCCTCGGCCGGATGTAATTCCTCCCTGGAATTGAAGACGACCGTCAACGCCAAAGAGCAGAATTACCCCCGACACGGACGCGTGAAAGGAATTGCGTATTTTGTCACCGTCATCCACGACAACTTGAGTGTTCGGAAGCGCCTTCGCTGTGGCCAGCAGATCGGTACACTCCCAGTTCGCGGGAGCTGATTCAGGTTTAGAAATCACGGCGTAAACCTGAAGCTGGTTCTGGTGCCTCGCTAGAAAGCGTTCCAACTGGCGGAGTGTTGCACGAGTGCAAGGGCATTTCGGATGCACAAAGACCAGTAGTGTTGGCTGCGAGCGTGCTTGCGACAGAGCACTCTGGGATGGCCAGACAGGCGGTGGCAGTTGCGAAAGGGTGGGTGTCATTTGATACATGAACGCCCAGCAGCAACCACAACCGACAAGACCGCACCAGCAAGCGAGAAGTATTATGCAGGTAGTACGCGACATGATCCGTTGCCCTTTAGTCACGGAGCTGCTCTCGGACACGCTGGATGTCGTCAAATCGGTTAAGGAAGGCTTCAATTAACCGCGCGTCAAAATGCTTTCCGGCCCCTTCGGAGATGATTCGCCGACATTCGTCTGGCGGCATGGCAGTCTTATAGGGCCTCGCGCTGCCTAGAGCGTCGAAGACGTCGGCAATCGCTGTAATCCTGCCTTCCAGCGGTATCTCTTCGCCTTTAAGCCCGCGCGGATAGCCGCTGCCATCCCATTTTTCATGGTGCGTGGCGGCAATGGAGGCAGCCAACTGAAGCAATGAGGACGGAGCATCTACTATGCTGGACGCCTCGATACGCAGGAAGGCTAAGAGATCGTCTCTATAAGTTGGGCAGATGATTTCTTCACCAAAAGAACAGTGAGATTGCATCTGTTGGTATTCGTCGGGAGTGAGTTTGCCTGGCTTCAGGAGGACTGAATCGGGAATACCAATCTTGCCGACGTCGTGCAGCATCGCTGCCAAAAGCAGCTCATCACACCATTGGCGACTCTGGCCGATCTCTTGCGCTAAGATCTGTGCATAACGACCGACTCGGACTGCATGCTGGCCTGTTTCATAGTCGCGGCGTTCGCCGGCTCTTCCGAGACAGAGTATAATTTGAATCTGTGTCCAGGTCAGTTGTGCTGTTCGCTCACGAACTTTCTGTTCCAGCAAGGCCGCTTGACTCACCAGGTTCTGCTGGTGAGCTTGCATGACCAGCGCATTCCTGACTCGGGTGAGCAGATCGCTGGAGTCAACAGGTTTGGTCAGGAAATCCGTAGCGCCGAGTTCGAATGCCTGTGACTTCGTTTTTCGATCAGTCATGGCGGTGAGCATGATCACCGGTAAGTAGCGGGTAGCGGCATTCCCGCGAAGAGCGGCGAGAAGATCGAGGCCGCTGATGCGCGGCATCATCACATCGAGCAGTACAGTGTCCGGTCTGTGTTGCTCGACGAGAGTGAGTACTTTTTCAGGTTGCGGGCAGAGAATGATGTCTTGATAGCCATCTTCCTTAAGCAGCAGCTCGATGAGGCGCAGATTCACGGCCTCGTCGTCAACGACTAAGATTGACGCCTTGTCTTTGTTAGACGCTCGATTGAGGTCTGCGGCGACTGATTTCGCGTCAATAGTAATTGAATGCACACGTTCCGTTGTTTGCATGTGACATTGAACGGGTAAGGTACGATTTGGGTGTATGACAACAATCCAACCCTAGTTCGAAGAAGAATGTAAGGTCGGCGTAATCTCCGCCAATTGTCACAGTACGACAGGGTCATTATGTATATGTTCGTGTTCCGGTGATTCCATTGAGAGGGAACGCTTCGGGACGGTGATTCGGAAACGAGGCGCCCCGGCTTAGTGCTGCCCTGGCTTCTCAGTTTTTGACGCTCGGACCAATTCGCGTGACTTTGCTAGCCTAGATAAGAGCTGCTCAAGTACTGAGTTCCGCTTTCTGGCCGCTGTAGGCGCTCCAGTTGAGTCGCCCGTGCTCTTTGCTCCGAGAGTTCACTGGAAAGCTGGTATGGATCAGCTGACCGACTCTGGGCGTAGCTGCGTGGTCCTATCACGGAGGGCGCTGCTCACCCGCAAAACATTCACTGGTCAGATTTATGCCAAATGCTCGACTGGCGGATTATCCGATCAAGAAACGGAGTCGCAATCTTTTCTGTCTATCGCTCGGAACTGCCCGCGTGACTGTCTTTGCGTGCTGGTACTACGCTCATGATCCCCATTCCGCAAGCCGCGGGTGCGCACTACTCCCGCGCAGTGCCATTCCTGCACGTGACGCGCGCTTTCCAGCCTGGTGAAGACCGGGTGGGGGAAAAGGAGAAACTTGTCATTGATCCGAAGCGCGTCAGAGCTTACTTGAAAGCCCCGCCGGATTGCGTCGGAAGAACTGAACTGAGGCTGACTGATAACACGCGAATCTTCGTTCAAGAAAGCATTGCCCAACTTCAGACGATGCTGCAGACCTCCCACTGAGCATGCTGCCTCGAACCGACGGAGCTGCGGCAGGCGTGGTTGTGCGAAGCCAAGTTGCCTGAATGATAGTCGCACTCTCGTCTGACACGGATAACACCTGCGCTGACTCTATTCATCATCATCGCTCCCCTCGTGGGGGGGGATTGAGTATGGAGTGGTCGCTGTCGTACGTTGTGAAGTGTCGCCCCGTTCGTTTCGCACTTGCGTGACGCGCTTAGTCTTCTGTGGTGCGGACAACAGGTCGGAGTAGCTGGCCGCCTATCATCCTGCCGCGATTGCTGAAAAGTGCGCTGCGATCGCTAAGGCGTCTGACTCATAAAAGGCAACGCAGCAGGCGCAGCCGATTTCAATGACTCGCGGTCCGTCAGGCGTGACTGCCACGTCAATGACATACGCTCGGCAGGGCGGTGGAATCGTGCCGACTATGTGCTGAACAAACTCAGCTACGGCCTGCGGGCAACCGGTGGAGTATATCGGACGATACTGGCTGCTGCTGATCAGCGCATGATCCACAATGATGCAACGATACTCGGCGGTAATCACCCGAGGTTCTGCAACCACCAGTTGAGCCGATCCACGAAGCTGAAGCATCCGGCATTTCTCGACCCACGTATCAAAATTGGCGCGCGATACCAGTTGACCATCAATTGATTTCAAACCAGTCTCAGGGCGGATGAACACGGTCGACGCTGAATTCGGCAAGAATGTATCGCGTTTCCAGCACAGCTCATGGAACGTGACTGGCGTAAACGGATAGTTGAGCGTTGCATCAGCATACCGTTTCGCGTAATGGCTATAATCGAAGTCTCTCTCTGTGCCCCACAGATCAGCTCGCCAGGCGGCGTGACTCTGCAGTTGCTGAAACAGCCAGCACGATCCTCGCAGGACAGTGTGGCGGTCAGGGACGGGCAACCGCGTCCTGATGTCGGCACCGGACAACCTTTCGCAGGGGATCCTGAAATCGCTCAGCGCCACCGCCAGCCGCTGCTCTTCGTCAGTCGGAAACACATTGTGCTCGATAACCCACATCAGACTCAGCTCTACCCTTGGATACTCAGGATACATCGCCGTAGCAGGACGCCACAGCGGGCTGGCCAGTATAATTCGGCCCAACTTCGTCGTCAGCTCCCAGGTATTTCAATCCAAAGGTCGCCACGCGCGGGCCAACACACGAGACAATGCGTCGGCGCACATCGTACGCGAATCCACTCTTGCGCAAACGTGACGCAATCGTGCGTCCGGCAGGTCGCCCGTCAGCCGTTTTGAAGTTCGCCAGATCGAGATTGGCGATCAGCATGCCATCCGGTGTCAGACTCGCTGCCGCTTTCGCCATCGCGGCAAGCTTGTCGCCCACGTAATGCAAACCGTGCACACAGGTCACCAGCGAGTACGGCCCTGTTGGTTCCCACGCTTCGATGCTCATTTCCCTCAGAGTCAACAGCTCGACATGAGGGTTCGGACTAAACAGCCCCGCCAGATCTACACCTTCAATTCGCGTGTTTCTTGAATTGCCAGTACCAGCGAACTCAGCCGCAGCTTCGATGAGTGCCCGCCCTGTGCCGCAACACAAATCCGCCCAAGCCACCGAGTCGTGAAGCAAACGCTCTCGCAGAAACGCGACGATGTTGCAGTTCAGATCGCGACAGTATCCATTGGAGCCTGTCAGTTGACGCTCACGATTCATCGTGCAGTTGGCGACGACAGGCGAACGTTCCAATGCTTGAGAATCGAGCAACCGCACGGCTTTCAATGTTTATTCCCTCTGCTGTGTGAAAGCCCGTTCTGCGGGAGTGGCGCGACGCAAATTGTGCAGTGTGTCAGTAGTAAAGATTCGATTGTCGTCCAAGTGGCGCCAGACGTGCGTGGCTTCATATTTGTTCTTGAGCGTGAGTGCGTGCCGCCATCGGTCGCCCTCAACGAACGTCACTTTCCTGAAGTCCTCCGAGAATACGACGTTTGACATTTTGGGCCGGATATCGCCCGAACGAACGATATCAACATCCCGGCCGCCGCTGATGACGATCCAGAAGCCGGTGTCATTCTCCCAATGCCCGAGCCACGTTTCACGTGTGAACGGTGACAGCTTCTTGTCGCCTTCATCCAGTGCCCGCTCGCCCTTCATCTCTGCAACGGCTTTGTTGACGAGTTCATCGTAGTGGGCTCGATCTTCGTAGGTTGGCTGATAGTCCAGCTTAAGCCGTCGCAGTACGGTCATGACGTGATCGACGTTACCATCCTCGATCTGCCCAACAGTCGTATTAATAAGGTCGCTGGTCGCGACGCCATACCAGGCATTATAGTTAAACCGATAAAAGTGACCGACGAGATAGGCAACGCCCATTGTTGAGCCGATGGCGGCCAACCCGAGTCCGATTCGCAGAGCACGCCGCTTACCGAATTCGGATGCGAGCCACGCCATCGGTAGCGCTGTCACCATTACCAGGATCAAGATCACTTGCAGAGCAATTTTGGAATCTCCCTGCGTGGTACATTACTTGATCGACCCGCGGGGGTTGTAGCTCGGCCGAGAGACCGGCCACAACAGAGCTCGATCGGAGACCAGACGCAACAGATGAGCGTGGTGCTACGGATTGCCCTTGCGGGCGATGATGACGACGTCGATCAGGGTGCGTGGGAACCATTCCCAGGAAAGCTGGTGGGTGGATACATCTGAGAAGCCCACGTTTCGACAGGTTTGGGCGATGGTGCGCGGATCGGAGGGGCGGAAGCCCCAGACGGATCCGATCAAACGCCCGATGGCATTTTTACGGATGCCGATATTGATAAAAATGCCGTGCTCGTTGAGCAGGCGTGAAATGAAATTGTAAGCCGCTCTATCGCCATACTCAGATAACGCTCCCGCACTGAGAATCAAATCGTAGCTGGCGGGCTTGAGCAGCGAGTGTGATCCCAGTAGTTCGGGGTCGTTGAAGTCTCCGGCGAGGGCGGGAATGCGGGGGTGTCGTTGCCGGAAGAGCGACAACATTTCGGTGGATTGATCGAGTCCGCGAATATCTGCTTGCGGGTAGACGTCCTGCAGCACGTCGGTGCAGATTCCAGTGCCGCAGCCCACATCGAGCACCGTGATGTCGGGAGGCAAAGGAGGCAAGAAGTCTCTCAGAATCATATGCCGCGTTTGCGCATACCGGAGCACCTGCATGAAGCGGTCGTAGTTACCGGCTCGGGTCTGATAGATCGACAGACCGGTCGCGCTGGATGTGTTGCGAGGCCGCCTCAACAGCTTTTCAGCCAGTGGGTGCTTCAAGACGATGGATTGTGATTGAGCAGGTTGCGGCATCACGGATTCCTCGGAAATCAGCGGACAATTTGGGTAACTCGCGGCGTTGCATCGAGCGGATGAACGGTCAACACAGAGCATGGCACTCGGCTGGCCACGTTCTCAGCTAGGCTTCCCAGCAGCAGGTGGCTCAGGCCGGTACGGCCGTGGGTTCCTAAGATCAACAGATCAATGCCGGCCTCTGTCGCGTACGTGACAATGCTCGTGGCACAAGACCCCATTCGCAGGGAACGCACGATGGACTCGGGAGGTAAATCTGCTGGCAATGGCATCTGGTCCAGCGCCGTCTGAGCACGCTGCCGCACCGCGTCTTCCCAATCGCAGGTGGTGTCGAAGGGCGGTCCAACGTACGAAGCGGGATGCAGCAGGCCGTCCACTACGTGGAGCAGATGTAGCTCCGCCTGGAATCGTTGAGCCCATTCGCAGCCGGTTGCTATCACCGGCTGACAATAAGAACTGAGATCCGTAGGACACAGGATCTTGCGTATCAAAAGCATACCAGCTCTCCTCGAGAAGATTGCTGAACGTCTGAAGTGGTACTTTCAGCAGGGCAGGAACTGCGTGCAGATGTCCCCAAGGGAGAGAAAGTTCGCAAACACCATTCCGAACGGTTGAGACTTACCGAAACCACCGCCAGATGGCTGAATGTCGATGGACCGCCAAGCAAACACGGCGGTTTTCAAGTAATTAGAGAGGTGTCGTCAGTTCCCTGGGAACCAGCCAGTGCGGGGAAAGATCCAACCGGCTGGATGTGAGTTCCTGGTCAGTTTCTGATCGGACAGGCTTAATTGAAAAGTTCGCGGAAAGGGTTGTGCAAACCCTCGCAAGACGAAGGGTTTGAATGATCAGCGATGCAGTTGAATCACGCATCAAGCAGGTTGTGGTCGATCCACCCGTATCGATTGATGTCGCCGGGCAGCGGCTCACGCTGTTTTTCAATACGGAATCCCAGCTGGAATTGATGTTGGCGGACATTCGCTCGGCATCTCTGCGCGTCTGGCTGGAGACATACATTTTTCTGGATGATCGAGTGGGGCGGTTGATCGCCGCAGCTCTCAAGGAACGTGCGCTGGCGGGAGTGGATGTGCGGCTGCACTATGACGCGGTGGGATGTCTCACGGCGTCGGCCAGTCTGTTCACGGAACTGGCTGCTGCAGGGGTGAAACTCAACTGCTTCCACTCGGCATGGGAGTGCCTGTGCCGATTTGCATTCTTCAAAAGGTATAATCGACGAAACCATCGCAAGCTGCTGGTGGTCGACGATCGGGCAGGGTACTTCGGCGGTATGAATATTGTGGATCATACCAGTGAGCTGCCTCGCGAGTTTGAAACACGGCCGGCAACGGCGATTGGCTGGCGGGACCTGCATGTGCGTCTGGAAGGACCGGCGGTCGCAGCCATCGCCGACAGCTTTGAAGCTGCGTGGCAACGTGCGCTCGGCCAGCCCCGACCGATAAAGAAACCGGCTGTTTCTCTGCAGAAGCAGCTTAATCGGGACAGCCTCATGAAGGCTGGTCGGCAACCGGAAGCTTCTGCTGCCGACGACGAATGGATTCGCTTCTTCGACAGCGGGTCTGGGCCGCGCAGTGAACGTTCTGGCCGGGTCTTCCTGAAGCTGATCAATGCCGCGCGTCGTCGACTGACGATGTCGATGGCCTACTTTCTACCCGTCGGACGAGTGCGTCGTGCGCTGTTTCACTGTGCGGATCGCAAGGTTCACGTCACGTTGATTGTGCCCGGCTTCAGCGACGTGCCTGTGATCCGTCGAGCCACACGCTACCTCACCCACATGCTGCTGCGTCGCCGTTTCGAAGTGTATGAACGCGGCGAATGCATGCTGCACAGCAAGCTGATGATCGTCGATGACGAATATGTGGTACTTGGCTCATCCAATTTTGATGTGCGCAGCTTGTGGATCAATTGGGAATTCCTGTCCGTGATCCGCTCGCGCCGCCTGGCGACACTGCTGGCGGGAGTCGTGCAACACGAGATGCGTGCCAGTTGCCGCATCACTCATGATGACTGGCGCGGTCAGTCGTGGTGGCAACGGCTGGTTGACCGCTGTGCCTGGTCCTTCCGCCGCTGGCTGTGAACTTGCGTGAGAGCAGTTCTCAGCCTCGCCGTTGAACAGAATCTGGCCGAGGCGGTGCGTCACCGACCGGCTTGGCAACGCTGCGTAAACCCCCATGTCCACGAGGAGTTGTGGAATCGCGTTCGTAAGCGTGTTTTCGAGCGAATGTGAGGAATGGTATTCATTGTGCTTAGCTCCGACATGTGGCACACGTTCAAGAGTCAGTGTGCTTTTCAACATGGATAAGAGGAGCGTGAATTATGAAGTCGATGATTGTCGGAGCGGTAGCTTGCATGGGTGCTGTGCTGGGAGCCGCGGATTCGTTGTTTGCCCAGGTACAGCCAGCCGTTCAACCACAGATCCCGGTTCGCCGACCTGAAGAGACGGCCGATCCGGTCAACTCCTTCCGTGCGAAGGACGTGATCGGCATGACGGTCCGCAACGCCGAGAACCAGGAGATTGGCAGCGTGGAGGACCTGGTGATTGACAGCCGCGAAGGCCGCGTGCTCTATGCAGTGATGACTCACTCATCACTCGCGAGCCGCGATCAACTGGTCATTCTGCCGTGGAACACGGTGCAATTCCATGTCGGGCCGCGTGCACCCGATCGATTTGTGGTTCTGAATCTTGAGCCCCAGTTCATTTTGAGGTCTCCCATTGTGACGCGCAATCAGTGGCCGAATGTGGTTTACACCGAATGGCCCACTTGGCGTACTCGCATTGATACCTACTGGCGTGATCACGGCGACGTGAGAACGCGCACGCGGATCAACCAGAAGGATGGGAAGATCGAGCAGAAAACTGGCTTCCGAGGTGACGGCATTAAGGGTAAGGAAGAAGTGGAAATTGAGCGCAAGGGCAACAAGGAAGAGGTTGAGATCAAGCGCGAAGTGAACGGCGTCAAGGAGAAGGTGAAGGGCAAGGTTGAGGTCGAGAAGGATGGCGACGTCAAGATTGAGAAGAAGGTCGAGCAGGATGGCGGCGCGAAGATCGAGAAGAAGATCGAGAAGAAGGTTGAGAGCGACGGCGACGTGAAGATCGAGAAGAAGGTTGAGAAGAAGGACTAAAGCCGTCTCTTCGCGAGATTGCAGGTGAAGTTCAGAACGCCGCGTCTCACGGACTGAGACGCGGCGTTTTTGTTGCGCCGGGCGATAGTTTTATACGGATTCCAGAAATTAAGTGCGCGTAACGGATACAGCCGTGGCGAGTA
>CAYLTY010000257.1:0-11706 GCA_964386705.1 uncultured Planctomycetaceae bacterium | reverse complement strand
CAGGCTCTCAGTCAACATCTGGTGGAAGGAATTGGACTTCAGGTTGCGGCCGATCCCTTTACAACCGTGGTGAGTGCTGCATCGAAGATTCGCCGGACTCGTGATCCCTTCGATCGCTTGATCGTGGGGCACGCGGCGATAGGAAACGCAACTCTTGTTACCATAGACACAGTGATTCAGTCTAATTACGCACCGGCGACATGGTGAGCCGCTGCCTGTCAATTAGTGACGTCAGGAACAATGTTATGAAACTAAAACGCCTGAGTGCTCTCTCAGCCACAGTCACTGCCACTGCGGGACTTGTGATCTCCCACGCTGCCGAAAAGTATGATTCCACGAAAGACGCTGCGAAGGGGATTTCGCAACTGAAGGTGGGTGCGAAGGACTGGCCGATGTGGGGTGGCTGGGCGGGACGCAACAATACTCCCGACGGCAAGAACATCCCGATCAAGTGGGACATCGAAAGCGGCGAGAACATCAAGTGGAAAACCGACCTGGGGTCTCAGACCTATGGCAACCCGGTGGTCGCCAATGGGAAGGTCTACGTCGGAACGAACAACGGCAAGGGTTACATCAAGCGTTACCCCAGCAGCGTCGATCTCGGCTGCCTGCTGTGCTTCGATGACAAGGACGGCAAGTTCCTGTGGCAACATTCGAGCCCCAAGCTGCCCAGCGGCCGCGTGCATGACTGGCCGCTACAGGGCATCTGCTGCTCACCGCTGGTGGATGGCGAACGCCTGTGGTACGTGACCAGCCGCGGTGAAGTCGCCTGCCTGGACACGCAGGGCTTCCTGGATGGCGAGAACGACGGTTCGTTCAAGACCGAACCGAACGAGAACAAAGACGAAGCTGACATCATCTGGTCATATGACATGATGGCGAAGCTGAACACGTCTCAGCACAACATGTGCAGTTGCTCGGTGACGCTGGCTGGAGACATCCTGCTCGTCAATACGTCGAACGGCGTGGACGAATCACACATCAACATTCCGTCGCCGGACGCGCCGAGCTTCATCGCTCTGGACAAGAACACCGGCGAGCTGTTGTGGACCGACAGTTCACCCGGTCGCAACATTGTGCACGGACAGTGGTCGTCGCCGACTTACTTTGTCGCCAACGATCAGGGCCAGGCGGTCTATTCCGGTGGCGATGGCTGGGTCTACAGCTTCGATCCGAAGGGCGATGGCAACGGTAAGTCCAAATTGCTGTGGAAGCTGGACTGCAATCCGAAGGACGCCAAGGCGATCCTCGGCGGTCGTGGCACTCGCAACGAAGGCATCGGCACTCCGATCTTCTACGACGGCTATGTCTATATCGCCGTTGGTCAGGACCCGGAACACGGCGAAGGCATTTCGCACTTCTGGTGCATCGATCCCAACAAGCGTGGCGACGTGAGTTCCACCCTGGCTCAAGACAAGGACGGCAAGCCACTGGAGCATCGTCGTCTGCAGGCCATCGAACCTGAGAAGGGCGAGAAGGCCGTGCCGAACAAGAACTCCGCCGTGGTCTGGCGTTATTCGAAGTACGATCGTGACGGCAACAAGAAGATCGATTTCGAAGAGACCTTCCATCGCACTATTGGTACCGCGGTCGCCAAGGACGGTCTGGTCTTCATCGCGGACTACAGTGGTCTGTTCCACTGCATGGACGCCAAGGAAATCGATAAGAGCCAACCGAACGAAGACGGGACCTTCCCGCCGAAGGTGTACTGGGCTTACGACATGTTCGCCGCCAGTTGGGGTTCTCCGCTGATCGTCGAAAACAAGGTCTACATGGGCGACGAAGATGGCGACATCGTCATTTTCAAGCTCAGCAAGGAGCAGGAACAGCTCGGCGAAATCAATATGGGCAACGCGGTCTATAGCACTCCGATCGTTGCGAATGATACGCTCTACATCGCGAACAAGTCGGTGCTGTTCGCCATCACCGACCAGAAGAACTGAGGATTCGCGGGGCGCTCCCGCTTAAGTGCAAGGATGCAATCCACGCAGCCGGCCTTCTCACGAGGGCCGGCTGTTTTTGTTGATGGAGTGCAGATTGCATATGACGACGAGCCTGTGATGTCGGCCATAGGAACCCGTAGCATGGACGCCCCGTCCGTGCTGCATCGATCACGCACGGGGCGTCCATGCTACAGGTATCGCGATACAATGCTGAACTTGAGTTCTAAGTGGCCGGAATGCAGCGAACCGTGTAGAAGCTGTCTGGTTGCGCGAGTCACGTGAAACGCCGCTCCAGAGACGGGAATCGGGTTGCTCGAAGGTTACGAATGGATGCTTCAGGTCAGTCTGCCCCAGTGTCGCCTCAACAAGAGTACGAAGCGCGGCGAGATACGTTACGAGCGGATTTCAAACTGCTGGATGAACGTGATCGCCGCCTGGGCACTACCCGCGGTCTCGTCTTTCTGGGCGGCTGCGTTGTGGCCTACTTCGCCTGGGCTGAGGGTTCGATCTCGGCATTCTGGCTCATGGCCCCCATCGCCGTGTTCGCCTGGCTGGTGGTCATCCACAGTAGGGTGGCGACGCGTCTGGACTACGTGAAGCGAGCGATCAATTACTACGAACGCGGGCTGGATCGTCTGGCCGATCGCTGGTCAGGAGTTGGCCCTTCAGGTCAGCGTTACGAAGATCATTCGCACGCCTACAGCAGCGACCTGGACATCTTCGGCGAAGGTTCGTTGTTCCAGTTGATCTGTGGTTCGCGCACGCGACTGGGCGAGGACGTCCTGGCGTCGTGGCTCAAGGCACCCGCAGCGCCGGACGTCGTCCGCGCGCGGCATGCAGCCATCATCGAACTGCGCAACCAGCTGGAGTTCCGCGAAGATCTCGCGGTGTTGGATGCCGAGCTTCATGACGAGTTCGATCAAAACAAGCTGCGCGAATGGGTGCAGGAGCCCGCTCAACCCTTCACTGCCGGGCAACGCATCAGCGCGGCCGTGCTGGGAGTGTTAGCCATCTGCGCATCGATCTTCTGGGTCACAGGAGGTTCGGTATCGCCGTTCCTGGCCGTGCTGATTCTGGAGATCTTCTTCTATCTGCGGCTGGTCAAAGAGATCCGTCACGTTGAGATGGCTGCCGAGAGAGCGGGCTCAGGCCTGACAATCCTCGGGCAGGTGATGGAGCATCTGGAGCGTCAGCAGTTCCGCAGCGAGTACCTGGCCTCGCGCCGCGCTGCGCTGAACGTGGAGGGTCAACCGCCCTCGGCACGCATTCATCATCTTCGCAACCTGATTCAGAACCTGTCGGCCTGCCTGCAGAACCAGTTCTTTGCACCGATCGCGTTTCTGCTCGGACTGCCGGTCTATCTCGCACATCGCGTTGAAACCTGGCGTGAGCACATCGGCCCGCACATCCCGGAGTGGTTGATTGCGGTCGGCGAGATCGAGGCGGTCACGTCCTTGTCGGGCTATGCGTTTGAGAGACCGAACGATGTCTTTCCGGAACTGATTCTCGACGCGGGTCCGGCTCTGGTCGGCCGTGATGTCGGCCATCCGCTGCTGCCTGATGCAAAGTGCATCCGCAACGACGTGCGGCTGGACGCTCAACAAACGCTGCTGATGATCAGCGGGTCGAATATGTCCGGCAAAAGCACTTATTTGCGGACGATCGGCATCAACGCCGTGCTGACTTGGAGCGGTGCACCGGTGCGGGCGACTCGCTTCCAGATTTCGCCGCTGCAAGTCGGTACCGAGATGCGCATTCACGATTCCCTGCAGCAAGGGGTCTCCCTTTTCTACAGCGTGATTTCACGTCTCAAAGCTGTTGTGGAACTCGCCGGACACTCACCGCCGCTGTTGTTCCTGCTGGATGAGATTCTGCAGGGGACGAACTCGCATGATCGTCGAGTCGGTGCGGAAGGCATCATTCGCCAGCTGATCGGGCGCGGCGCTATTGGTGTCGTGACGACGCACGATCTGGCTCTGACGCGCATCGTCGAAAGCTTCAACGACCGCGCCGCGAACATGCACTTCGAAGACCACCTCATCAACGGCAAGATGTACTTCGATCACCGCATCCGACCAGGCGTCGTTCAGAAGAGCAACGCCCTGGAACTCATGCGCATGATCGGGCTGGATGTGGGTAACGAGCCATCGAGTATCCCTGAGTGATGACCGCCCCCAGAGAGCCGCTGAGGACTCCGTGGTCAGAACGGAAACGCTGACGAAAAGGCTCGCCGCCTGAGCTTCCACGAACAGGATGTCCGTCGTACATGGGCTGCGGTTACGCGGCGCGGTCGGCGGATGCGAAATCGCTGGAGCAACCTAGCTTTTGCAGGATGAGCTCAGCGGTACGCACCGTTGCTCCCGTCTCGGAAAAGCTGCCCACAGCGGCAGTCACTTCATCGCGGGCCTTCAGTCGCTCCGCCGGGTTTCTCAGCCACAGATCGAGCACGTCAGTCGCTTCGGCGATCACAGGCTCAGGATTACCGACGCTGAGGAATTCAGGCATGACCTTGCGATCGACGATCAGGTTTGGCAGCGACATGTACTTGCAGGTCACCACCGCCTTGCCGATCAGGTACGTCGGGATGTCGACGCGATACAGTACGACAGCAGGTGTCTGGCGAGCGACCAGTTCGAGGCTGACCGATCCCGAAACCATCATGGCGCAGTCGGCGAGTTCGATAATCTCGGGCGTGCGACCAACGTAGAAACTGACCGGCAGATGAGGCGCCTTCGCTAACAACTCGGTGACGCAGCGGCGGCGGTGAGCGTCCTTGTAATTCGCCACAAGGAAGCGCACGTTCGGATGCCGCTCGTGCAACCGCTTCATCATCTCGACCTGCAGCGGCCAGTTGCGCGTCACTTCCTGATTGCGCGAACCCGGCAACACGCCGACTAGCGGAACACCTTGCTCGGTCCACGACTTCAGGAATCGCTCATCCAACTGCGCTTCGGTGATCTCGTCAAAGAACGGGTGCCCGACATAGTCGGCCTTGATGCCGTGCTGAGCGTACCAGGCCTGCTCAAACGGCAGCGTGCAGATGACATGGTCAACGTAGCGCTGTACTCGCTTCACGCGCCACGACGCCCACGCCCACAACTGCGGCGGCAGGTAGTAAATCACCGGGATGCGGCGGGCCTTGGCCTTGGCTGCGATCCACCAGTTGAAGCCAGAGAAATCGATGAGCACAACAGCATCTGGACGCTGTTCGTCAAAGAAACGCTCGGCCTGCTTCATCAGACCCCAGAACTTGCGCAGCAAGGGAATGACGACGAAGATGCCCATCACGGCCAGGTTGGTCAGGCGATACAGCGACTTCAGACCAGCAGCTTCCATCTCGACGCCGCCGAAGCCGGAAAATGTGACGTCGTCACGGCGCCGCTGGAGTTCACGCATCAGATGAGCCGCGTGTTGATCGCCGCTGGCTTCACCAACCGAAAAGAAAATGTGCATCGCAAATCCGTTTGAAAGCACTTCGAATCCATCCGCAAACGCGGACCGTACGTGCCCGTTCCCAGCGAGGCAAGACGAGTGTCCGCAGTGGGTTCGAACGCGCAGACGCTAGTCTGTTCGGGCTTGCGGTTGTGGTTGGCGGTCGATCGAGGTATCAGTGCGCCGTGCCCGAAGTACCCGGTCACAAGCTTCCTGATTTCTCGTCAATTTCCGGCAAAACGGTGGATGTATGACCCGAACGTGGTTGAGTGCCAAGGTTGCAACATGCGTTGGATTGCTGCTCACGTTCGGGGCGTCGTTCGCGATCGCCGGCGAAGACGTGATCGGCAGCATCACGCGCGAAACCATTCGCGAAGGACGCAGTGGTGGAACTTCCTGGTTTCATCCCCGAGCCACCGTCATCGCGAGTGCTGCTCAGCCGACGGTGTTGATGACTCTGCAGCCGATCATGGGGTCCGACTACTACGGTCCCGTGCACTGGTCGCAGACGACCGATGGCGGGCGGCACTGGAGTGATCCCGTCGAGATTCCTGGCCTCGGTCGCAAGACGTTGGCAGATGGATCGCAGGAAGGCGTCTGCGATGTCGTGCCTGAGTTCCATCCACACACCAACACAGTGCTGGCGATGGGCCACAATGTTTACTACCGCAACGGCAAGCTCCAGACTCCGCAGGGGCCGCGGTGGCCGGTGTATGTCGTTCGCCGGGCTGATGGCACCTGGTCCGACCCGCAGCGTCTGGAATGGGACGATCCGCGCGGCAAGCTGATCTACACATCGAACTGCTCGCAACGAGTAACGCTACCCAATGGCGACCTACTGATTCCGATCACCTACGGAGCGGACGCCAAGCAGGCGCGGTCAGTGAGCACGCTGCTCTGCTCGTTCGACGGCCAGACGGTGCGCGTCAAGCAGGTAGGCAATCAGTTGAAGAATGGCGTCGGGCGCGGCCTGCTGGAGCCTTCGCTGGTCAGATTTGAGAGCAAGTTCTTCCTGACGCTGCGCGCGGAAGACAACCGCGGCCATGTGTCGCAGTCAAACGACGGTCTGCAATGGGAGGCTCAACAACCCTGGACTTGGGATGACGGCGAGCCACTGACGATGTCGACCACGCAGCAGCACTGGCTCGCGCATGCGGACGCGCTGTATCTGGTCTACACGCGCAAGGCCGAGGCGAACGTCAACGTCTTCCGTTGGCGCTCACCGTTGTATATCGCTCAAGTTGATCGCCAGACGTTGCGCCTGATCCGATCGACAGAGCGGGTTGCCTTGCCGCTGATCGGCGACGGGATCAAAGCACCGAAGCAGGTGGCGTATTCGGGCAACTTTCATCCGTGCGCGATCAGCGCGAACGAAGCACTGATTACCGACGGCGAACACTTCCCTGGTAACAGCTATCACGGAGACCTGCTGCAGGCGCGCATTCGCTGGACCAAACCTGATCGGCTGATGAAGCCGCAAGCTCAGTGAATGTTGCTGACTTCACGCGAAGGCGCGGAGTCGCGAAGGATGGCGATTTTGCACCAAGCTTCACTCCGTGGAACGAATACTGGCGTCTTCATTACGCAGGCGTTCGGGAGAATGACTCAAGACGCGCAGCCACACGCGATGCCCCTGCACTTCGCCAATACAGGACACGTGCGGTCCGAGTTCGTCCGATGAGTCGATGCTGCGCGTCTGCCACTGGCAGGATTCGATCTTGTCGAACAGCGCGGCGACGCTCAGGACATCTACGCTGTAGCGTGCCTCATAAGACAGTGATCGCAGGCGACCACCGAACGACAGTGGTTCTCCGAAGACGGTTACTTCCCATTCCTGTTGTTCAGCGTCATTGAAGAAGTAATGACACTGCACCGGATTCGGTCCATCCAGACAGGTCATACAATCTGCGACAGCGTCAACGAGCTGGTTCAGCCACGGCCCGGGTTGATCCATCTCAAACTCCTCCTACCAGTCCATTCCACGCGACACACTCGGCCCCAATTGGCCCACTGTCAGCGGTGTCGCTCCTCTGACAGCTATTGATTGCAGGACGCATAACCACCAATCAGCCCGATGGTCGACATCACCAACTGCTGCACGGCGACAACGAGATTGCCTGCTGAGTCAGCTAATAAGGTGATGTCAGGTTGTGCGGAGTTGGTCTATAGAGCTAAGTGAATGCCAAACCCGAACTAAAACAGCTTGAAAAGTGGCCCTTCTACGACACATTCCGCGTTCCATTGGTCTTAGACGCCTCAAGATCCATGAAATTCAGGCGGATAGTTGTTTACAAGGGGTCGCACAATGGGCCTGCGGATTGCCTATCCTTCCGCTTCAAGCAGGGCTGGCGCATTGAGTGTTTCACGAATTGAACGCCCGGCGATTCAAAATTCAATCAGAGTGTTCAGATCTCAGAGCTTGCCATTTTCTACCAGATTTCTCGATGAAATCACGTTCGAACCGTCTTGGTAACAGATCATCCGCGGTTCTGAATGGTGCTTTGATTGCGGCGTTCGATTGCCGAACGGGTCACGAAGAAGAATCATCCCATCATCGAAGCTGACTGTGGATAGCACGCGGTGATGAGAACCCTATGAGTCGACTGATCGTCGTTGGTGGAGGCGTGATCGGCGCGGCGAGCGCGTACTATGCGACTCGCGCGGGCTGGCAGGTCACGGTTATTGATCAAGGGAAGTTCGGCGGCGGTTGCTCGCATGGCAACTGCGGCTACGTATGCCCAAGTCACGTGCTGCCACTGGCCGCTCCCGGTGCGATCTGGCCAGCGATGAAGGCTTTGTTGCAGAAGAACTCGGCGTTCAAGATCCGGATGCGGTTTGACCCGGCCTTGTGGTCATGGCTCATGCGGTTCGCGATGCACTGCAATCGACGCGACATGCTGGCCACCGGCCGAGCACTGCAGACGATTCTGGATGCATCACGCAGCCTGTATGGCGAACTGATGAAGTCGGAACTCGCAGGCTGCGAATGGGAAGAACGCGGCTTGCTGTTCGTCTTCCAGACGCAAGCGGCGTTCGACCACTACGCCCACACCGACGAGTTGCTGCGGCGCGAGTTCGGACTCGCCGCCGTTCCGTATGATGGGAAGCAACTGGTTGAGTTAGAGCCAGCTCTGAAGACGGGACTCGCGGGCGCCTGGCATTACGAAGCTGACGCGCACCTGCGACCCGACCGCCTTATGACTGCCTGGCGTCGCAAGATCGAGGCAGGGGGTGGCGCTATCAAGGAGCAGACTCAGTTTCAGGAGCTCGTTCGCTCTGGTCGTCGAGTGAAGGGGGTTCGCACGTCGCAGGGTGTGCTGGAGGCCGATGCCGTTGTGGTTGCGACCGGTGCCTGGACGCCGTTGCTGCACGAGCAACTCGGGTGTTGCGTGCCGATTCAGCCGGGGAAGGGGTATTCGATTACGATGCCGCGCCCGCGTATCTGCCCGAAAATTCCGATGATCTTTGAAGAGCATCGCGTGGCCATTACTCCGCTCGAGTCCTGCTATCGCATTGGTTCGACGATGGAGTTCGCGGGCTACGATGCCGAACTGCGAGCGGAACGATTAGCTCTGCTGAAGAACGGTGCGGACATCTATCTGCACGAACCGTTCGGCGAACGAGTGCTCGAACAGTGGGCCGGCTGGCGTCCGATGATCTTTGACGGCAAGCCGGTAATCGGACCGGTACCGGCACTCGACAATGTCTATCTCGCAGCGGGACACGGCATGCTCGGTGTGTCGCTGGCGACGTCAACGGGCAAGCTGGTCACAGAACTGATGACGGGCCAGACGCCCCATATCGACCCGCGACCGTTCCGTGTCGATCGCTTTTGAAGCAACACGGTGAGGCGGTTCACATCCAGCGTCTCTACTGATGTGAACCTGCGACCGATTCACGCTATGAAGCGCCTGTGCCGTTCCTTCGTCTCTGCACCAAAAGCTGAAACGCTCATGAGTTGGTCGAAACGCATTCCGTTCAAAGTCGATATCGCGGGCATCATCGAGATCATGGGTGCGTCGCTTTATTCGCGCGCGGACACTCCGATTCGGGAACTCATTCAGAACGCACATGACGGCATCATGCGCCGCCGGCAGCTGGACCTGACCTTCAGCGGCCGCATCGACGTTCAGACTGACCCTGAGCGTGGCACGCTCAGTTTCACCGACGACGGAATTGGACTCTCGGCTGAGGAGGCGGAGCAGTACCTCGGCACGCTGGGAGTTGGGATCACGGGACTGATCAAGAAGGGTCTGGTATCGGGAGCGAAGCCCGCAGGCGAAGGCGGCCAGTTGATCGGCCAGTTCGGAGTGGGTCTGTTCAGCGCGTTCATGCTGTCCGATCGAGTGATCGTGGACAGCCGCCGCTTCGATGGCCCCGAAGGCGTCCGCTGGGAAGCCAGTGTGGGCACGGACATTGAGCTCAGCAGTTCAGAACGTACGGATGTGGGCACGACCGTGACGCTTGTGCTGAAACCGAAGTTCGCCCATCTGGCTGCAGACGCTGAGGCACTGGAGAAAGCCATTCACGAGTTCGCGGACTTCGTGCCAGTGCCCATCTTTCTCAACAAGGCGACGCAACGGGCAAACGTCATCAACGTGGCGTGGTTCGATCCAACGCCTGATCAGGAAGCCGTGGAACTCGCGCTGGAGCATTACTTCGAAGAAGCGCCGCTCGATGTCATCTCGGTGCGCTGCGAAACGCCGGTGGCGATCTCCGGAGCGTTGTACGTGACCCCGCGACGCACGCCGGGCTTCTCCGACGAACCAGTTGTCACGGTGACCGTTCGCAAGATGGTGATCTCACGCAAGGTGCAGGGGCTGATTCCGGACTGGTGCCTGTTCCTGCGCGGCGTGCTTGAGCTGAATGACTGCGCGCCGACGGCCAGTCGCGAGGACCTTGTACGCAACGAAAATTTTCAGCGTGCGAAAGACACCATCGAGGAGCGACTCTTTTCTCACTTTGAGCGATTGGCAACGACCGAACCCGCGAAGTGGCAATCGATCCTGGCGTGGCATCGCTATTCGCTGGCCGGAGCGGCACTCAGCGAACCGCGTTTGAGAAGCTTGTTGCGCTCGACGTATCAGTTTCCGACGTCGCTCGGGCAGTTGAGCTTTGCCGAGATCCTGCAACGCAGCCAGGCCGACCCGTTGTACGAGTCCGAAGCTGACTATGTGATCTGGTACAACACCGACCGCCGTCAGGAGCACTGGGCGAATGGCTTATTCGCCGAACATGCCGTGCCGTGCGCGCATACTCTGCTGAGCTTTGAGGAATCGCTGCTGGCGTGTTTCGCGGCAGACATGGCTCACGGCGGACACGCGATTGACCTGCGTATCGCCAGTCCGAGTGCCAAGAACTTTGCCGCGACGATTCTGGGCATCCACGATGCTGAACCCGTGGAACCGCGTTGGCAGGAGTTCTTCGCATTACTGGACGCGAAAGTGTTGAGTGCGTCCTTCAACAGTCAGCAGCCGGTGATGGCCTTCCTGAATGAACGCCGTTCGTTGCGACGGACGTTTGATGAACTCAAGAAGGAAGGCAACATCCCGAGCGGCTTTCAGCGGCTGATCGACAATGAACTGTCGAGCGACGTAGTCGAGGGCAACGAGGTCCTGCTGAATCGCGATCATCGATTGGTCGCGCGTGCCCTGGAACAACCAACCGGCACGCCGTTGGGCAGCGTGCTGCGATTGTTGGTCATGTCCGCGTTGAATGCCGCAGGTGCGTCGGTCGAACGCACTGCCTACGACCAGCAAGCTCAAGACCTCGACTGGATCGCCGAAGCCCTGTGGGGCCGACAGGCTTAGAGGCTGGCAAACAACTGAAAGAGCTGCGTCTCCCGTATCGTTATGCAGATACTTCAGTTGCTTGTCTGCCTCTTACGCGCAACCAAGGGAAATCCTTGTATGTGCTGAGCGCTAGCCGCCGGTTCTGGCCTTGTCCGGTCTCGCCGCACAAACCCGCCGCTAGCGCGTTGCGGCTCACTCCAACTGCCGCTGGATCGCACGGGAAAAGAAAAACGCCTCGTGACCAGACTGGAGTCTGATCAAGAGGCGTTCGTTTGAGGTTGCTGAGTAACCGCTTCACGCGGCCATCGCGGTCAGGCGGTGGCTTAGGTGAAGCTGACCGGTGAACCCGTGAGGAACAACGCACCACCGAAGTAGTTGCCGGGGGTGTTGAGCGTAATCGCGTTCGCACCCGCGTTCATGGTGACGTCTCCGGTGATGGTGAGGATACCGCTGTCGGTGATCGCACCGCCGGCGATGATCGTCAGTGTGCCGGTTGCCGTTGTCGTTCCCAGATCGACCGCTCCCGCATCCGTGATCGA
>CAYLTY010000256.1:0-11709 GCA_964386705.1 uncultured Planctomycetaceae bacterium | reverse complement strand
CACCCAATGTGGAGAAGACGTCGGGATCGTTGACGCGATCGAACGACAGCACATTGGCCTGAATCTGGACTTCGTCGATAAATCCATCCGGGAAGAGCGGACGAATCGGACGGTCGGTCAGACGCGCGGTCAGAATTTCACGCGTGCTGGGCCGACTTTCACGCTTCAAGAATCCACCCGGAAACTTACCCGCGGCAGCGAACCGCTCGCGGTAGTCAACGGTCAACGGGAAGAAGTCCTGGCCAGGTCGCGATGGGGGACCAGTCTGAGCGGCCACAAAGACGACGGTTTCGCCATATTGTACAAGGACCGCACCGCTCGCTTGTTTTGCAATTTCACCGGTAGTGAGACTGAGTTTCCGACCAGCAATTTCTCTTTCAACACTTGTCTTCAAATTCCTACCCACTTTCCAACTAAGCCACGATCTTGCAGGGCTTGGACTTGAGTCGCAGCCATCCCGAGGGCATTCCACTGGCCCATGAATGCCGAAGGGATGACTGCGACCTGAAACGAAGCACAACTGCTCAGGATCGGGCAATTAATAACAGCTTGAGACCACCACAAGCGGATCTCAGCAGCAACCTCTCCGGACCATTGCCCGACAGAAAAAGGTTGCGAATGACACAAACCAACAACGCTCAGCCCGAACACTCAACCAGCAGGAGGACTTGCGGAACGATTCTTCGATTCGTCCATTCAAGCGAACCAGACATGCCCGAAACATCTGGAACTCTTGACTGTCTTCGCGCCACCGAACTTCGAGGCTGAAAAACAAAAAGGCGACGCATAGCGCCGCCTCTGGACTACTTACGAATTCCGAGACGTTCCAGGATCGACTTGTAGGACGCCTCGTTGTGCTGCTTGAGATAATTCAGCAACCGGCGACGCTGGCTGACAATCGTCAGCAAACCGCGGCGGCTGGCGTGATCCTTCGAGTGTCCCCGCAGATGTTCGGTCAGCTGCTCGACGCGGCGAGTCAGCAACGCAATCTGGACTTCAGGAGAACCGGTATCACCTTCTGCTCGACGGAAAGACTCAATCACATTGGACTTAGGTTCTTGCGCGATGGGCATTCTTTCTTCACGACCTCAAATTTTTAAGCCTTTGTTTTGTCAATAAGGACCCGAAGCTTAACGGACCGGCGGCAAGATTCAATCTAACGTGCGACGAGGCGAGTTTGCTTCAATTCATATTGGCTGATGTGATTCGATATGATTTCAAATTGACAAATTCTTAAGTTGACGGCGCGGCGAGTGCGACTCTGCTGTAGGGCGGACAATCCTGTCCGCCTCTTCTCGGCCAGCGTTCTCGGCGGACAGGATTGTCCGCCCTACAAGGTAACCGCCTAGAGAAACGGGCGCATGCCGTCGTTCAGGCAGCGAGGCTTCGCCAGGTGCATCTGCACGGTGCCGACCAGCCGTTCGGTGAAGGCAGCTTCGCAGTAGCAGAGGTAGTACTCCCACAGCCGAATGAACGTCACGGGGAAGCCCAGCGTTCGCACATCGTCCAGCCGCGCGAAGAAGTTGTCCCGCCACAGCCGCAGCGTGCGAGCGTAGTGCGGGGCCATGTCTTCAATGTGCAGGCAACGCATGTCCGTTGTGCGAGTCACGGACTGCAGCACGGTGCTCGGCGTGATCAGGCAGCCGCCGGGGAAGATGTATCGCTGAATGAAGTCGACCGATTTCAGATAACGCGGGTAGCGCTGCTCGGACATCGTGATGCCTTGAATCGCCATCTGACCGTCCGGTTTCAGCAGTTCTCCACACTTGCTGAAGAACGTGTCGAAGTACTGGAAGCCCACAGCCTCGATCATCTCGACCGAGACCAGCTTGTCGTACTGGCCGGTGAGTTTCCGGTAGTCCTGCAGCAACAAGGTGACGCGATCGGCGACGCCCGCTTCAGCGACGCGACGGCAAGCGAACTCGTACTGTTCGCGCGAAATGGTCGTCGTCGTGACGCGGCAGCCATAGTTGCGAGCAGCGTGCACGGCGAGGTAACCCCAGCCCGTGCCGATCTCCAGCAGATGGTCCGTCGGCTTCAGGTCCAGCTTGCGACAGAGCCGATCCACCTTCGCCACGGACGCTTCGTGCAACGTCGATTCCGGGGTCTCAAAGACTCCGCACGAGTACGTCATCGTGTCATCGAGAAACAGCGAGTAGAAGTCGTTGCCGAGGTCGTAGTGCGCGTGAATGTTGGCCGCGCTGCCGGCTTCTGAGTTCACTCGCCGTTCATGCCAGCGTTTGGCGAACCACTTCATGAGGCGTGCAACACCGCGATCGGCGGCATCGGAGACGCTGATGTTGCGCGCAAACACGCGTAGCACGCTGGTGAGATCGTCGCAGGTCCATTCACCGAGGATGTAGGACTCAGCAAAGCCCAGACTGCCGCCGAGCGCCACGCGGCTGAAGAAACGCGGCGAGCGGATCTGCAGCTGAGGAGCCAGCTCAGCGCCGGCTTCTCCGAAGGCGTTGACGGTCTCATCCGAGATCAGGCTCAGGCAGCCGGACTGGAGTTGCTGAAAGTGATTCAGAACTCCCCGACGCAGTAATCGATCGAACCAGCTTTCGTGACTCTGACTGGCATCATGAGTCGCGATTTCGCTGGCGAGTGTCGTGCCACGGTGCTGTTGAGACTCCGAAGCGTGCTGTGCGGTCCAACTCATTCACGGTCCTATCGTGACGAAGGGAGGCTCTCCGAAAATCCATTTGGATGAGGAACGAACGGGCAACGTTTCCACCAGAGTTTCAAGGCTTGCCAGTAGATCGCGGCCGCGACTTTGCCCGTCATGAACGGGTGCCGCAGCAGAACGCGGGCAAGTTCTCCAGTGGTAATGGGCTTTTGTTTCAGATGCAGCGTCACATCGAACAGCCGACTGTTGTCACGCCAGTTTTCGATGTGCACGCTAAGTGATTCACCGGGAGGACTCAGGCTCCAGCGGTACTGCATGTTCAAATCCATAAATGGTGAGACGTGAAACCGTTTCGTGTGTCGAAACCGCAACCGCCCACGCGGATTAACATCAGATTCCAGAATGTAGCAGTGGCGCTCGCCCCACGGGGTGTTGTTGACTTCAGCCACGACCGACACAACTGACTGGTCGGCTTCATCGAAGCAGTAATAGAAACTGACCGGGTTCAACACGTAGCCGAAGTATCTCAGTTGCGTCAGCAGGCGAATGGGTCCGGCCGGACGCTGCCCGGTGGCCGACTGCACCAGCTGCCGCACAGACTCATCGAGCGGCGGAAGTTCTGTTGCTCGCCGACCCGGCTGCTTGCCCCAGGACCGCCCGATCGACCTTGCCTCTTCAGTGGCCGCGGCTTCGCGAGCTTCGTCCGGTCCCAGCGTGAAGCCTTCGGCCGAGTTGCTGTTGAGGATCAGGTCATCCGGAAAGACCAGATGATCTTCGCGGCAGAAGCGAGCGACAGCGGGACGCGATGTTGACCAGAGCCACCGTCCAGCAAACGCACGTTCCAGTTCGGAGAGGTCCAGATACACCCAGAATGCGGAGTAGGTGAAGGCGTTCTCGATGGGCGCGAAGCGTCGATGCCGCACGCGTCCGACATAGAGGCAACTTTGCAGTGGTTGAGAAGTGGGGGCCGTCATGGCTCGCTGGTCTCGCTCCGTGACTCCGGGCACCGGGTTTCATGCCGCAGTGCGAACGCGCCCGCATCGTATGGTCAGGGGGAGAGTTGTAGCGGAACATTTGCCAAATAGATATTTGTTTTGCCCTCGTGGCTCGAGTAGTAGCTCACCAGCATCTGCTTGCCGTCCAGCGTGGGCACCGCTTCCAGATAGGCGCAATCGCCGCCCGAGGGCAGCATGCAGAACGGCGTGAGATCACCATTCGCGAAAATGTAGATCATGCTGCCGGACTGCTTCTTCGCGGAATCCATCGTGCGGCTGAGCAAGTACGTCGTCCCCGCGAATGTGTGCACGCTGTGACCTGAGAAGTGATTCACGTTCGGCGCGCGTGACTTCCATTCGGTGTACGGCGGGGATGACTCCAGAATCGCGGCGGGTGGACTGCCATACTTCTGACGCAGGAACGCGGTCGCCTGATGATCGTCGGCCAGGAACAGCGTGGTCTCGCTTTCCCAGTTGCCGGCCCGCATCGTGGAGACCTTCTTCCAACTGATGCCATCGTCCGAGGTGATGAAGTGCACCTCGCGGCCTTTGCCGGCTGAGGCTTCATCCTTCTTGTGCGCGGCTGAATAGAACTTGCCCGCGTGCTCGATCGGCTTCCACACGATGAAGCGGGGCTCATAGACCGCTTGAGGTTCCGACCACTTCTCGCCGTCGTCGGTGTAGGTCAGATACGTCGTCAGCTCGGCTCCGCGCATCGCGGCGTCGTAGAGGAACAGTCGCTTGTCCGTGACGAGGAACTGCGGATCGCGATCATCCGGCACGACATTGAGCGTGAATGCTTCCTGCCATGACAGACCTTCGTCGGACGACTTCAGCACCACAATGTCGCCGTCTTGCGAGTTGTGTTCCTTCGCCGTTCGGAAGGCCAGCCACAGTTTGCCCTTGAACCGGCGCAGCGCCGTGAAGGCATTGTGCTTGCCGTCCGCGCGAATGGCGCGGATTTGGGTCGGCGATGCAAGCCCCACCAGCTTGTCGGTGCGCAACGTCTTCAGAATGGCGGCTGCTACCACCTTGTGACCTACGGGATTCAAATGACATTGGTCTGTGGTCCACGTTCCCACATCCACACCGCCTGAGCTCCTCGCCGTCCATTCGGCGAAGTGATCCACCAGCGGCAGCTTCATGTCCTTCGCCACTTCACGACACGCGGCGACATAGCGTTCGAGGTTCACGTTCGGGTGTTCGCCAGCCCCGTTCGCTTTCGCCTTATCACCCCAGCGAGGTTCGGTCATCAGCACGGGTTGAATCTTCGCGGCCTGCAGGCGTTCGATGATCGTCCGCAGGTTCGTGCGATACTGCTCGACGGTCAGTCGCGGTTCGGTCTTGCCGGCGTCCACATAGCTGTCGTTGGTGCCGTACATCACGGTGACCAGAGTCGGCTGCCTGCTGATGACATCCTTATCAAGTCGAGCCAACGCGCCATCAGTTCGTTCACCGCCGATACCGACGTTGATGACTTCCACCGCGCGGCCGGTCTTCTGGAGTTCCGCTTGCAGCAACGCCGCAAAGGTTTGCTCGGCCGTGACTCCCGGTCTCACACCGCGAGTGATGGAGTCTCCGAGTGTCACAATTCGCAATGACGGCTCATCTGCCTTAAGCAGATTGGCCCAACACGCAGCCAGACACAGCACCACCCAGACACGCAGACCGAAGTTTGGCATGACGTACCCTTCTGCAGGACGTGAGAAGTCTGCCGAATCTGTACAGGACTCGTCTCTCCCGAGCCAGTATCGGGAGGGCGAGGCTCCCGCCGAGCCGCATGCGCGAATCAGCCTAGTCCTAACGCCCGGCTCGGCGGGAGCCTCGCCCTCCCTGGCCGGCTATCAATCTCTATTCCCCAACCCCTGACTCACGGCTTCAGCGACGAGCGGCCGCTTTCGCGGGCGGCTGTGGCTGCCTGACGCCAGTCTGCGGCCAGGTCCTTGCGGCCGAGCTTGTCGCAGACCTCAGCCAACTGCAGGCGGATCGCTTCGTCGTAGGGATTGGCGTTGGCCTTATCATTCAGCTCGGTCAGCTTCTTTCGCAGTTCGGTCATTTGCTCGAAACGCTGCAATGCCGCGGCAGCTTCCGCTTCGGCGCCGGTCTCTTTCAGCGCGAGCGCAATTTTATACTGGATACTATGTTCATGAGGCTGAGCAGCCAGCAGGCGACGCAGCACGACCAGAGCGGCGTTGTATTGTTTTTTCTCATAGAGAATCTGGCTTTCGGCTTCGAGCAGCTGCGGCGAACTTCGGCCGAGCTCCTTGCCGCGCTGCAGCGATTCGGTCGCGCCTTTGACATCTCCCTGCCCGATCTGATTCAGAGCGATCTCACCTAAAGATTCAGCGGTCTCGTCGACTAAATATAATTCATTCAATGCTTCGGCATGCTTCAATTGTTTACGCAGGGCGCGAGCCATCTCGACGACTATTTCCGTACGGACCTGGTTCGGAGGATTGAGTTCCAAAGCTCGCCGCAAATGATTCACGCACGTGTCATATTGCTCAAAGTCCAGATAGATCGAACCGCACATGCGGGGCACGCGATAGTCTTTCGGAGCCAGGCGGGCGAGCTGCTCCAGTTGCTTGAGCGCGGGGTGCATGGCTCCCAGATCGTGATACACGATGGCCAGCAACCGGACGGCGTGTTCGTTGTCAGGGAATTCGCGCACAACATCACGCAGGCAGACTTCCGCGCGGCCCATGTCCTTCAAGCCGAGGAACGATTCGCCCACCCACAACAGGACCGGTTCGCGGTACTCGCCGGTAGCCAGGCTGGGGTCCAGCGTCTCGAGCGCCTTCGCATATTGACCCGTGTTCGCCTGCAGGCCACCGCGCAGAACGGCGGCGGCATCCGTGGCCTCCGGGTTCCGGGCCAGTTGAGCCTGAATCTGCTCGGCGGTTCCCACGTCGCCGCGAGTCAGTGCTGCGACTCCCTGCTGAAACAGCACTGAGGTATTGGGAGACCGCTGCCAGAACAGCACAGCCGCCACCAGCGCGACAAGCACCACGGCGGCAATCAGAAGTCGCGTGCGGGCAGGTTTCATAGGGCGAACGGTTCCGGAATGAGGACTCGGCAGTGCCCGTACTGTGACGACCTCGCCCCCCACTTTGCACGCGCACAAACCTCCCGAATCCGCGGGTTGCATTGCGGAGCAACTGCCTGCACGATGGGTCTCACGGCTGAGTCGACTGTCGGGAACTGCCGCCACCGAACAGCCCTCTGCACGGATCATTGTCTCCGGGAGCGCCATCTTGAGATTCTGCCGTCCGCTAGCCTTCGTCCTGCTGGGAACCGCCCTCATCGGTTGCTGGTCGAGGAACGATGATCCCATTATCGACTCCGGACATCCGATGAACGCATTGACGGACGCTGCCGCCGAGGCGGTTTCTACGTCAATCCGGCTGCACGATGTGACCTCGACGACGGGTATCAACTTCACCTACCGCAACGGCCAGGAGACGGACAACTTTTCAATTGTGGAATCGCTCGGCGGAGGCCTCGGGCTGGGCGACCTCGATGGCGATCATCTGCTCGACATGTTTGCGGCCGGTGGCGGCGAGTTTCCCGTCAAGGGGCAGATCGTCGGGCGTCCGTCCGGTTTATTCCGGCAAGTTGATTCGTGGCAGTTTCAGGATGTGACTCAGGCCGCGGGAGTGGCTGCTCCGCGCCACTTCTCGCACGGTATCAACCTCGGTGACTGTGATAACGACGGTTTCACCGACGTGCTGGTCACCGGCTACGGTGGAGTCGTGTTCTACCACAATCTGGGAGACGGCACGTTTCAGGAAGAAGCCATTGCACGCGGTCTGACGGACAAACTCTGGAGCAGCAGTTCCGCCTGGGGCGATTTCAATGAAGACGGGGCGCTGGACCTCTATATTGCTCATTATGTGAACTGGTCGTGGGAAAATCACCCGGCGTGTTTTGATAAGGGCCCGGATACTCAGGACGTGTGCCCGCCGCGCCGCTTTGAGCCCCTGCCGCACATTCTCTATCTCAGCAACAGTGACGGCACCTTCCGCGACGGCACTAGCGAGTTTGGCTTGCGCAAAGATGGTAAGGGCTTGGGAGTGGTGGTCGGCGATGCGGACCTGGATGGTCACGTTGATGTGTATGTCGGTAATGATACCGTGCCGAATTTTCTCTACCGCAACACCGGCAAGACCTTTGAAGACATGGGCCTGATGAGTGGCACGGCACTCAGCGATCGAGGCACGCCGGACGGCAGCATGGGCGTTGATATCGGCGATCTGAATCTCGACGGCCTGCCGGATATCTGGGTTGCCAACTACGAATCGGAAAGCTTTGCCCTGTATCGCAATCAAGGGAACTTCTTCTTTCAGCACGTCAGTCAGCCGTCGGGCATCACGGCGGTAGGAGCCTTGTTTGTCGGTTGGGGCAGTGTACTGGTGGATCTGGACCATGATGCCGACCTGGATATCTTCTGCTCGAACGGGCATGTGAATCGACGACCGACCAATGCGCCGGTCAAACAGACTCCGCTGGTGTTCCTCAACCAGAATGGACAGAAGTTCGTGAACGTCGCATCGCAGGTGGGCGACTACACCGCTGGCAGCCATAACGGACGGGGCTGTGCCGCAGGCGACGTTGATAACGACGGCGACGTGGATATCGCCGTGATGCGCAGCAACGCGCCGGTGGCCATGCTCTCCAATGAGAGTGATACTCCGAATCATTGGCTCGCGCTGCGGCTGATCGGCACGCGACGTTCGCGCGATGCGGTCGGTGCGATCGTGCGGTTGAAGCCGCAGGAAGGCCCCGAGCAGGTTCAGCAGGTAAAATCCGGGTCGAGTTACGCTTCGTCGAGTGACCAGCGCATCTTCTTCGGGCTGGGTGCGAATTCCGGAGTATCAGTTTTGACGATTCGATGGCCGAGCGGCGTCAGCGAGAGCGTGGACGTGTCACAGGTTGACACTCAGCTGATCGTCGTGGAGCAACCGGAACAAGCTGCCGAGTAGCAGGATCAGCCTTCTGGTGCAGGGTGGACAATCCTGTCCGCCTTGCTGTGTTACTTGTCGTAGATCGTCCGCAGGGTGCCTCGCCCTCCCATCTGCTGAGCGGCGAGCCGCTAGCCGCCGGTTCTGGCCTGTCGGTTCCCGGCGCACCAATCACCCGCGGCTAGCGCCTTGCGGCTCACATCAAATTTTCGCGGGAGCCGCTTCCCTGGTGACGACACCTGGGGCCTGCGGCGTACGATTCGCGTGACGACCGCAGTCCAGGAATAGTCCGGTTGTCACGAGCCCGAGAAATACGGCATACCACCAGCCCATGTGGGCCTGGAACAAAATGCGGAAGAACGTCAGGTCATTAATGTAGATGGATGAGCAATACAGAGTGGCCACAAGCATCAGGAACGAAAACCAGACTTGAGGTTTGCGGATCTCTGCTGAAGACCGATATGCCAAACCCAATGCGATCAAGCCTGCAATCAGATTCGAGGCTGAGAAAATTCGCAGGTCCGTTATCAACGCGTTCAAAGTGTTTTCATAGAACGTCCGGATTTTGGCTTTGAACGAAGCAACTTTTTCGAGCAGCGGATTGGCGTTGGGCGGAGGAACATTGTGCGCCTCTTGCCGTGTTAAATCTGAGATGTATGACTGCGGATTATTCTGATAGTCAGTGATCTCATTCCGCAGAGTGGTTGTCTGCTCTTTCGAAAGCAATTTTCTGGCCAGCGGTGTTTTGAGAGCATCGTCAGCGACCTCCACAATCGGCCGCGAGTAGTGAATTGTTTTCTCGGTTACAAAATTGCGAGCCAGCGCGTCGAGATGTGATCGTGCGGCGAACGTGTAAGTCAGAAAGCCAGCAAAGAATACGACCACGATCGAGTTCAACACGATAGTCGTGGTTCGCATGGTCGGTCCTTGCAAGAGAATCATGAATGATCCCGAAGCAGGGAGGGCGAGGCTCCTGCCGAGCCGCGCCCTCCCGAACTTCAATTCCGCAGTGGCCACTGCGGCGTCAGTGAAACCAGCATGTTGATCGATCTGCTTGATACTGAACGGTTACGGAACGATGACTTGAGCATTCGCCATCGCGGCGGGGATGGGCTGGCGTTCGCCGTCGACTCGCAGAGCACCGTCTTTCAGGAACCGCACGCACGCTGCTGAGACGTCGGGGGAAAACAGCATCAACGAATGAATCGCGGGCACCAGCATGAAGTCGCTGGCTCCGGGCAGGCGTGTGCTGCTGACGCTCACGATGCCGTCGTCGTCGCCGGGGATCAACGGGTTGAAACCGGCATCGTTGCCGCGGCCTCCGGCGATGACGGCGAATTCAAACTTCGGCACAGGCAGCTTCGCCACGAAGCCTTCGGAACTGGTGCCCAACTGCTGACCGGCGGGACCGTACAGCGGCTTGAAGACGACGTTCACTTTGTCCTGCAACAGGTCGACGAGATGGGCTCCAGTGTTGGGGCTGCCGATCATCACCATGCGGTGCAGGCGCGGGTCGGGCTGCTCCACCTGCTGCAGGTAGGTCCGCATGACAATGCCGCCCATGCTGTGCACGATGATGTTGACTTCGGTGATGCCGTCCAGAGAGTCCAGCACGCGTTTGAGGTATTCGGCAGACTCCTGCACGGTGCCGCGCGTGCTGGGGTAGTCCATGCTCAGAGCGATGTAACCGGCTTCGGTGAGACTGGCTTCCAGCGGACGCATGGACTTCGACGACCGACCGATGCCGTGCAGCATCAGCACGGCCTTGCCGGACATCGGTTCCAGCTTTTGCTCCTGACGAAAGCGGTCGAGAGCTTCACAGCATTCCGCCTGAGTTCCCCAGGCGCGGCGCACGTCTTTGGGGTCGAGCAGCCGGTAGTGGCCGCTGAACACGTTCTGTTGAACCCGCCAGCCGCGGAAGAGTCGCACATCGCCCCAGAACTGCCGGCCTCCGAGCGTCTTGCTGGCTACGTTCAACTTTGTTCCCATGTCGTCGTCCTCGGGCTCCGGATTCTCAGCCGCTCCGGCGTGGGCGGCCGCGAACAGCCAGGCCAGTATGCCGAAGGCTCCATGTTTCAGACGCAGCATCACTGGTCCCCAGTTTCTGGTTCGAACACGAGTGCGGGCGAAGTTCCTGTGGAAATACCACGTGGATTCTTCAAAGTTTCGCAAATTGGAGACCCGACGACGAGACCAGTCACCGGCAAGACAGATTTCGACGGATTACTATGATGTCTGGCTGAGGTAAAATCTGCCGTCGATGATCCAAGTGGCACGGCGTTCGTTGCACTGCCCCGTTTGTCTCGCAACCCAGTCCCGGATCGTTCATCTCAACAAGGAATCACTACGATGTCGGAACCCGATACGCCCAAGGAGAACGTGGAGAGCAACACTCCGTCGATCTACCTGATTTCGTACCCGAAGATCATCTTTCTGTACCCCACGTTCTTCGCCGCTCTGCTGGCGGGATTCATGATGCTGGGCTTCGGCATCAACCCGGGCGAAGGTGCGAACCGGGCCGGCGAACTGACCACTCTGGCGTTCCTGGCACTGTTCGGCATGAACCTCGTCGTGCTGGCCTTTGACTTCCCGCGCACCACGTCGCTGACGCTGTTCTTCTTCATTGGCATGGTGCTGATGGGGGCCTTCCTGGTGTTCCACTTCAATCCGCAATTCCTGCCGGTGGTGGGCGATTTCATCTCGCGGCTGAGACCTATTGCCAGTGCCCAGTTCTACTTCCTGTTCGCCTTCATCCTGTTCTGCTTCTATCTGATGGTGATGGTCTCGGTTCGCTTCGATTATTGGGAAGTTCGTCCGAACGAACTGCTGAACCATCACGGTTACCTCAGCGACTTGAAGCGTCATCCGGCTCCGAACATCCGCATCGACAAAGAGATCAACGACGTCTTTGAGTACCTGCTGCTGGGTTCCGGCCGCCTGATCATCCACCCGAATCTCGAACCGCGAGCCATCGTGCTGGAGAATGTGCTGTTCATCGATAAGAAGGAACAAGCTCTGACCAAGATGCTGGGCTCGCTGCAGGTGCAGATCACCAGCAACAGTTCGACATAATACGCTTCGCAGAAAATAACCGCGCGAAGCTGAAACGCAGTTCGGGAGGGCG
>CAYLTY010000255.1:0-11758 GCA_964386705.1 uncultured Planctomycetaceae bacterium | reverse complement strand
CTGACCGAACTGGGCGGCGAGCAGGAAGTCGTCGGTCAGACGGTTTATCTCTGGCTGCAACAGCGCCACGATGAAGCTCCTGTGAAATTGAGAATCATCGTGATCCTCACGGGCAAGACTCCGGTCTACTTGCTGACAGACCTGCATGATACCGCGCAATTATCAGACGCGGCGGCTGCGGCCCTCTACCGTCGGCGGTGGGGCGGGGAAGTATAATACCGCCCGGTCAAGCGGACGTTTCGGTTGGCGAAGCTGGCCAGTCGCTCACCGCATCACGCGCTGATCGAACAACGAGCGATGCTCATCAGTCTGTGGTTGCTGCAATTGACCAGCGTCGCGGCTCGTGCGGAGACTCGACAGCCAGTGCGTCGTTGGTCCGGAGCTCGCGCGCGCCGTCTCATCCGCCGCTGGCTGCGAGCCGCGTTGACGAGCCCGGTGTCGCCGAATCCCACGACGACGCTGCTCCCCGAACTGACCCACGCGGTAATCGACTCTGATCAGCGTTCCGGCCCGAAACACCGCACGCACTGCCCGCGCCGGAAGACCGAATCGCCACCCTCACCCCCCAAACAACGCCCCGCGACCCGCGCTGAACGTGCCCGCGCCAAACGATTCTGGCTACAAAGATTACCCAAACTCTGAACGGCATTGCGTGCCACCCGAACGAGTGATGAGAGTCCGCAACGATGGCGACTAACTCATCTGCGGGTTACCCATTCCAGGGTTGCATCGCCGCGGCAGAGCACGGCTTTGGAAGATCGTCGCAGCGAGTTCAAACCCAGCAGGAACGCTTTGGCCCGACGGAAGGCGAGCGACGAATCGTTCTCCACGGCGACAAACAGAGGCTCACGCTGATTGTGACGTTCGCAAACCACGAAGCATTTCAGTTCTTTCACAGCAGTTGCAGACTCATGGCGAGTAGCAGGCATGGCGTCGTCTTTCTGCGGACGGACCGATAGCGCCGTCCGATCATGGATTGAAGGAAGTCAGTCCCAGATTCCAGCTGCGCGACGACCATCAGACTCCTTCAAGCCGCGCTGCCGACGTCCCTGACGTCATCCACAACTCCACGCGCACTAAGCAGGTGGCGGAGTATTTGTGAGCCGTCGCAAGCCGAATTCACGGTCAATCGCGATCGCATTCCAACGTTGGTCGGTCGGTTTCATGATGGACGTAGAATATGATCATATTCAAAAAATCGCAAGCCGCATCCCACAAGATCGGGCGCCTGCCGAAGCGACCACAACCGGTTGTGGTCATATTCACGGCCAGCCTGGCATGCTGCCACTAATGCCTTGTAGCAAATGACTTACAACTCATGGCTTCAACATAGGAGAAGGGCCGCATTGGCCATCAAAAGGCTGCCGGCGGGAAAGGTCACTGCTCCATAGGAGACTGCAAGCTGAGCACTATTGCGGCATAGACCGCGGCTACGGTTATTGCCAACAGGTACAGCAGTCCCATGACTTTCATGCCCTTCACAAACGAAAGATTGTGGCGACTGCTGATGATCGCGGAATAAGTGAAGAACATCGAAATCACGATCAGCGACGTGGCCCACATGAGACCAGCCGGGTCATTGGGCATGACAATCATGACGCCCACACCCACCACGATCTTCAGCAGGACTCCCAGCGAAGCCGCGCTCATCATGGTCACAAATGCATCGCCATACCGCAGTTCAAGACCTTCGCTCCAGCGGGCAGCCTGCCGCAGGAAGATCGCACCAATCAGGCTGCTGAACAACGCACTGAAGATCAACTGCATCAGTACGTCACCATTGGCTGCAAACGATTCAGGAGTACCAAGTCAAAAAAGCTGGTACTGCTACGATCTCGATGACCGCCCAGACATTGACGACAGCCATTGCGCCCATTCCTACAGCAAATTTAAGGGCATGACGATGACTGATCACGCCGGATTGTATCAACAGCACCAGTGCCCAGGACAGCAGCACAAGGTGCGTCTGGTCGGGTTCGCCTCGAAGCCTGTTGAGCGAAGAACTGCTGAGACAAATCACGAGCGATGCCGCGCTGACCACCGTCACGAATGCTTCGCCCAGGGTCAGCTTGATCTTCAGAATCTCCTGAGCAGCCATCTTCAAGATTGAAGCCGCCAGGTAGCCGCAGCCTGCGAAGATCAAGATGATAAGCAGTAAGACACGCAGCATGGACATGGCCTGACACCTGCAATCTTCAGTGGATTATCGACAACGATGCGGCTGCGGTTCGTCTTCAGCATCTTATACGCATCCGGGAAAATAATTGCGCCGATAATTCTGCTGAGTGAGCCGCAACGCGCTAGCGGCGGGTGGTTGGCGCGACGGGAACCGACCCGTCCAGAACCGGCGGCTAGCGCCTTGCCGCTCACCATACGCAGGAACTTCACTGGGTGGCGTGTCGGAATGCGAGTCATGGAATGACTCGCCTACATAGCTCAGTCATTCCATGACTGAGATGCCTGCCGTTTCGTGGGGAGATAAACTGCCTGTCAGGCTGGCGTTTAATATCTCATACGCCTCCGTCATCCGAACGACCACCACCTTCTGCTTGTGTTCTTAGGCGTGATCTGTGGTGCCTGGATGCGGTTCAGCATCTGCCACGGTTCGGGATCAAACCCTTCGATATTCTGGTCATAGCGAACTCACCCCAGTGCTACAAACAGCTCGACGGGAACATCAAATACGTGATCGACACCATCTTCGGCTGAATGGCGGGCCAGTTGAGTCTCTCGAATATGCTGCAGTTGCGGGGGCGGCGTACCAGTTACGTTCAGATGCTCAATACCCTCGTCCGCATTATGGACGACCTGCCAGACCTTCATGCCGTTTGCCCAGCCGGACGCGCGGCTAATCATGGCCGTTTCATTCACGGTACGCTCCACCACGGACGCGTTCCGTGACAGCCGGGCATGTGCGGGCTCGTCTGGCTGGGGATTGTCATTGATGTAAAGCACATAATTGCCATTTGGCAGTTCTGCGCCGCATACGGGCGACTCTGCAATTTCGTCATACTGGCCACTTGGCGAGACACCGCACTCCGCTGTTGGTGAGTTCTTAAAAGATCAAACTAGCCGTCAACCAGATTCTCAAGCCATCACGGCCCCGGCATCTATTCGCTTTCGAGGGTCGGCGATGTGGGAGCATCCTTGGCTACGATCTGTTGTCGGATGCGAACCAACTCATCCCGTAGCCGTGAGATGGGCACGTTGTTATGTGTCACTCCGCGCAGCTCAATCAGTTGACTGTTGTGTGCCTTGCTGGTGAGGACGTGGCTTTGTGAGAAGGGAACGATCTCGTCACTGGTGCCGTGAAAGAGCGTGACCGGGCATTTGACCTGCGCGATCCGATCTCCCGACGGCCAGCGGTCCAGCACCAGATACCGAAATGGAAAATACGGATAATGCCACTGCACGACATCGGGCATATATGCAAAAGTCGAATTCAACACGACTGCGGCCGGCTGCGGGTGATTCGTCTCGTCGTCGCCCCAAAGTGACAAGGCCACCGCGCCACCAAGCGATTCGCCAAACAGCACAATGCGACTGGCATCGTAGTGCAGCGTCTCGCGGGCATACTTCCAGATGAGCCTCGCATCCGAAGTCAGTTTTACTTCAGACGGCGATCCGGTGCTGTCACCGTAGCCCCGGTAGTCAAAGAACAGCACGTCAAACCCCGCCGAGCCCAGTTCCCAAGTATCCGTCAAGCGATGCAGCCGGTTACCGGCGTTACCCGGAAAGTAGATCACGACCGGTGCGGGACTGGAAGATTCTGCCGAACCTCGATGGCGAACCAGCCAGCCTTTGATGGTATCACCATCCGGGGTCTCAATCTTCACATCCTTGTCTCCGGTTTCCTCTGAGAGGGATTGCATCACTTTGACGGAAAGGTTGGCTGCGGGCGCCGGGTGATACATCAGGCTCCGCTGAAAACAGAACGCCAGCGCAATGACAGTACAATACGGAATGCCCGCATAAATCAGGATCGTGCGTAGAACGCGGCGGGGCCACGGTTGCTGAACACGCTGAGGCGGGTCGGTATCGGGTATATTCATGATCCGCAGACCTTATCAGAACGATTCCGCGGCTGGCAATTTCTTCTGCGGACTGACCGAGTATGTCAGCCTTCACGCGCCGGCCTTGCGGCTGATTGCCAATCAATTTGCACAGCGGTAACCTCGCCGCAGCATGACAGGAAACATGCGAGCGGCAGAAACTCATTGCGGGCCATCAGCGTCGGGTAACTCTACCAAACCATCCTTGATGACCTGTGAAGCAGCAATGAGCTATCAGCACATGTTCTACGGTGTGGACATCGACCGCTTGCAGAAGTTGTACGGCTCGGGCGACGAAGCCTTCGCAGCGGACCTGCTGAAAGCCAAGGCAGAAGACATCTCGAACAACGACGGCTTCTTTGAAGACTACGATGGTGACATCCCAAGTTCTGAGACAGCTCTGCGCGACATCCTGGCCGGTACTGCCAACCGCGATGGCGCCGAAGCGATGTATGGGTACGTCCTGAAGATTATCTGCGAGCACATTGGTCAGCCGATCGGATTGGATGTCGCTGCGGTTCGAGATCATCCCTACAAGTCCCAACTGGACGCCTCCGGTCCGCCAATTCCAATCCCCTACACTCGCGCGGACTTTCCGGAGATCGGGTATCTGTCGCTGGCCGACATTCCCGCGGAGATCAAGCGCATTGATGCCGCGCCGCGGAAGGCGAAGAAGTCACTCCTGCTGACGCTGCTGTCGTTGATCTCAGGCGGAATGGTCGGCCGGCAGATGAACGACGAGGAAACCGCTGAGGACATGGGCGCCTACCGGGCGACTCTGCAGGAAGCCCTGGAGAAGAACGTCTCTGTGGTGTCGTTTCGCCATTAGGGCTCCAGCGACGCTCTGGCTGATGTTTCTGCGGCGCGTCGGTCGAGTCTTACTATGCTGGTCCGGCAGACTTTAACGCCTGTTCCAGGGTGAATTGTTAAGATTAGGTGGAAGGCGGAGTGCCTTTTGGAACGATTGTGCCAAGTGAGCCGATTCTGCTGAGAGTATGTAAGGAGCCAGCGTTCAGGGAAGAACGGCCTTATTTCGGAGGTACTGGTTCCGACGGGCGATTTTGTCTCAAGTCCGAGCGAGTTCGCATCCACGCAAGCCAAAGGAATGGCACTCATGAAGAGGTCCGGGATTCTCAGCGCGTTGTTGCTGGGTTGTCTGTCGCAGGTGGCGGCGGCTCAGGAGTTGATCGAGCCCGAGCGGGTTTTCTCGGACCCGGAAGGTGTTTCCGTCGTCCGCGAACTGTCCCCCACGCAAGAGTTCATCGAGCGCATGGAACGTGCCGAGGCTCGCATTGCCGAACTGGAAACACGCAACCGGGAGCTTTCCCGTGAACTGCAGTTCGACGACGGTGGTATTCAGCAGGTGAGCGCGGGTGGACATCTCAATCTGGGAGCAATGCTCCTCGGACACGATCCGGAAATTGGTATTATCCGTGAGCAGACGGCTTCCGGAGCCGCCGAGAACGCCGCTGCGGAAAGCGTCAAAAGCGCCGGCAAGGCTGAAGCACCCAAGAAGAAGGGGTGGTACGAGAAGCTGAGCATTCGCGGCTATTCCCAGTTCCGCCTGAACGAAGAAGTCTATCACGGCGACGGAACCGCTCCGGCACAGTATGTGGGTGATCGCTCGATCGGTGATAATCAATCGTTCCTAATCCGCCGGGCACGCATCATCGTCTCAGGCGACGTCCATGAACGGCTCTATGTGTATCTGCAGCCGGACTTCGCATCGACGCCGGACGCCAGCACCGGGCAGACCTACTTCGCCCAGATGCGCGACTTCTACGCCGACTTCTATTTCGACGACAGTAAGGAATACCGCATCCGCGCCGGTCAATCGAAGGTGCCTTACGGCTGGGAAAACATGCAGTCCAGCTCGAACCGTCTTCCGCTCGACCGTGCCGATGGCTTGAACAGTGCCGTGCAGAACGAACGCGATGTGGGCCTATTCTTCTACTACACCCCGGTCTGGGCTCAGGACCTCTTCAGGGAAGTGCTGGAGAAAGGCCTCAAGGGGTCGGGCAACTACGGCTTGTTTGCCTTCGGTGCCTACAACGGGCAGGGCGGTTCGCTCCAGGAGACGAACGACAACCTGCACCTGGTTACTCGCCTGGCCGTGCCGTATCAGTTCTGCAACGGCCAGATCATGGAAGTCGGCGTGCAGGCGTATCAAGGTGAATACACCGTCGGTACTTCAGCGATCCGCCCGCTCGGCGGCGCGCTCGCCACCCCGACGAACTCCCTGGCCGGTATTAAAGATGAGCGAGTGGCAGCCACCTTTGTGTGGTATCCGCAACCGCTGGGCTTCCAGTCGGAATGGACTGTTGGGCGCGGCCCCGGCCTGAACCCGACGCAAACATCAATCAACGAACAGCACCTGTACGGTGGCTATGCGATGGTCAACTATAAGCTGGATGACTGCTATGGCACCTGGTTCCCGTTCGCTCGCTGGTCGTACTACCAGGGCGGCTACAAGACTCAGCGAAACGCCCCGGTGGTAGATATCGACGAAGTCGAATTTGGTGCCGAATGGCAAATCAACACCGCCGCCGAACTCACGCTGTCATATCTGATCACCGATCGCACAAACACCAACGCGACAACCGCTGCTGGCGTTGCCCCTTACCAACAGTTCGAAGGTCACGTGATCCGCATGCAGTTCCAGTTCAACTACTAATACGGCTTGACGGATCTGCAAAGCGTGTCTGGGAGGGCAGGAGCCTCGCCCTCCCGAGCTGCGTTGTGCAGTCATAGACTCAATCGGACGGCTGTCAAGTCGACTGCAGAAACTGATAGCGAGTGAGCGACAAGGCGCTAGCCGCCGGTTCTGGCCTTGTTTGTTCTCGGCCCACCGATCACCCGCCGCTAGCGCGTTGCGGCTCACTCTGACAACGAGTTGCTACTAACAATTTGTAGGGCGGACAATCCTGTCCGCCAGCGTTCCGGCGGACAGGATTGTCCGCCCTACAGCAGCTCGCTCCTACGGACGACTCACAGGAATCAGGCGAGCTGTCTGCGGTCCGGTCTGCAGTGCCTGCGCTTCCACTTGCTTTAATACTCGCAATGTATTGCCGCCCAGGACCTTCTTGATATCCGCTTCGGCGTAACCGCGATTCAGCAGCTCCTGAGTAATATGCGGAAAGCACGAAACGTCTTCGAGATGTTTCGGCACGCTGACAATGCCGTCAAAGTTTGAGCCCAGTCCGACGTGGTCGATCCCGGCGACTTTGGCGATGTGATCGATGTGATCCACGACGTTCTGTACCGAGGTTGTCGGCAGCGGATGATCCTTCAGCCACGGCCCCAGCGCTGCCTGGAACTCGGCATCGGTCTTGAATTGCTTGCGGAACAACGCGGCATCTTTGGTGCGAGTGTTGTAAGCCTTCACGCTGTCTGCCGACAGAAACCCGGCGTAGAAGTTGACCAGCACGACGCCACCGTTCTTCGTCACTGCCTGCAGCGTGGCGTCATTCAGGTTGCGGGAGTGTGGTGCCACGGCATGAGCCCCCGAGTGCGAGAACAGCACCGGAGCCTTCGTGAGCGCCAGCACGTCACTGATCGTCTCGGGCGCGCAGTGCGACAGATCGATGGCCATGCCGAGCCGGTTCATTTCTACCACCACCTGCTCACCAAACGGAGCCAGACCTTTGTGCTTGGAAAGGTCCAGGGCAGCGTCGGCCCAATCCGTCGTGTCGTCGTGCGTCAACGCCATCATGCGGACGCCAGATTGATAATACGTCTTCAGCACGGCCAGCGAGTTCTCGATGGCGTTGCCGCCTTCGACCGCCACCAGCGCGGCGACCTTGCCCTTGTTATGAATGCGTTCGAGGTCCTCGCTGCCCAGAGCAAACTCAATCTCACCACCAGAGCGACCGAGCAACTTGCCCAACTGCTCGATCTGTTCCAGAGTCTGCTTGACCGCGGTACCCTTCTTCACGCTGTCGGTGGAGACATACGTGGCGAAGACTTCTGCACCAACGCCCCCCTGCTTCAGCCGTGGCAAATCGGTGTGCAGGGTCGGCAGCGACTGGCCCAGATCGACCGCATCGATCGACAGATTCGCCTGCTTGGCGAACTTCATAATCAGGTTGTTATGTCCATCGATCACGAACGACTCGCGATGGATTCTCATCGCGTCGTCGGACATCTTCATCGGCTCGGCAGCGATCGCGGGCGACGACACCAACAAGCCAACAGCGGCCAGTACACCTCTGGTGAATTTCAGTTTCTGCATGGTTCGCTCAATAGGAATGACACACTGGATGGGCAGTAGAGAGAACTTCCCAAGGCTGACTAACGATGCATCATTCCATCCGCGAATTGTTAAGAAACGGCAAAGGATCGATTAAGACTGCGTGTAGTTCATGTGAGCCTCACGGGTTGTACGGATCGCGGCAAATATCCGCCGCTGGCGGGCGGAGCAGATGTCGCCGAACCGCCATTTACCGGCTGATTTGCAGCGTTTTCTTGGTTCCCGGGTGTCGCCAAACCGCCGCACCAACTGTCGCCAAACCGTCATGCCAACGGCCTGCTCGCCCGGCCACGGTTACTTCTCCGAAAACGCACTCACTCCATTGGTGTTGAGGCCACAAAGATGTGGGTGGCTCGTGTGAGGGCGAGTCCCGAGGCGTATTGCACTCCGCGCGCTACGGTCGAGGCGGAGTGGCACCCTCAGCGGAGCAAGCCCACCTGTTTACTGAGCGACACCTTGGTATTTGCGCTGGGAGGGCGAGGCTCCCGCCGAGCCGCATGCGTGAATCAGCCTGCCACTAGTTCCCGGCTCGGCAGGAGCCTCGCCCTCCCAATCAGGGTCCACGCAACTGCTAAAGTGTCGCTCAGTAACCGCCACGCCAGCGGCCTGCGCGCGATTTGAACTGCAAGGTGGAGCTTCACGACGCGCTCACGCCGCTGGCGTTGAGGTTAAACAAGGCGCAGAGCTTGCAGCGGTGCCTGGTAATCGCAGCATCACGACCGGCAACCAGGAGCCATTCGAAGTGGGTCAACGAACAAAGCCCGAAGTGCCAGATCTGATTCCGTCTTCGGAAACCAGATCGGCACTTCAGGCTTTGTATTGAACGACGTACGCGGCAGTTGCCGGTTCGGATCGACTACGCGAAGTGAGCGAAGGCCTTGTTGGCTTCGGCCATGCGGTGCACGTTTTCGCGTTTGGTCGCGGCGGCACCTTCCTTGCGGTAAGCCAAGGCCACTTCATCTCCGAGTCGAGCGGCCATGTCCTTGCCCTTCTTCGCTCGCGAAGCTTCCAGCAACCAACGGATCGCCAAGCTCTCGCGACGCTTCGAACCAACGCTACAAGGCACTTGGTACGTTGCACCGCCGACGCGCTTCGAGCGAACTTCGACGTGCGGCTTCAGGTTATCCAAGGCCGTCACAAAGACGATCAACGGGTCCACACCTTGCACACGCTGAGACACCAGCTTCAGAGTGTCTTCGAAGACGCGCAAAGCAATGCTCTTCTTGCCGCATACCATCAGGCAGTTAATGAACTTGTTAACCAGCCGATAACCTTCAGCGTCCAGCCCCGTCGACTCATTCTGTTCAATTGTCATTGATCTCACCAATCACTCGCGACCACACTTGGAACAATACAAATCGAATTACTTACCCTTCGCAGCGCCCTTCGGACGCTTCGCACCATAACGACTGCGAGCCTGACGACGAGCGTCAACGCCCAGCGAGTCCAACACGCCGCGGACAATCTTGTAACGGATACCCGGCAAGTCGCGCACACGGCCACCACGCACCAGAACAATCGAGTGTTCCTGCAGGTTATGGCCTTCACCGGGGATGTACGCCGTCAATTCCTTACCGCTGGACAGACGCACGCGCGCCACCTTCCGCAAAGCCGAGTTCGGCTTCTTGGGGGTCACGGTCTTCACCACCAAGCACACTCCACGCTTCTGAGGACAACCGTCCAGCAGAGGCGTCTTACTACGATTCGCGTTCGGCCTGCGCGGATTTCTCGCGATCTGATTTACCGTCGGCATCACTTCTCCTGCGTAACTTATGTCTTAAGACTCAGCGTCACCGGGTGACAAATACGATCCAAACAACAGCGACGATTCGCCACCCTCATCGAGCAGGCTCTTTCGCGCCGCCATAATTCTTTCTTTTTCGGCCTGCAAAGCCTGCAGAGCTTCGGGCCGGATGCGGGCGTCGGCAGCTCGGTACTTGGCAAAACCAGTTCCAGCTGGCACCAGATGGCCAAGTATAACATTCTCTTTCAGGCCTACCAGTCGATCGACTTTCCCTGCCAGAGCGGCTTCCGTGAGCACCTTCGTGGTTTCCTGGAAGGATGCCGCCGAGATGAAACTCTCACTCTGCACGGCAGCCTTGGTAATTCCGAGAAGCTGGACAACCGCCTTGGCCGGCTTGCTCTTCACGAACGCAGCAACTTTACCCTCTGCAGCGGAAATTTCAGCGTTCACCGCCGCAACATCCACTTCCGGCAACACGTCATCCTCGCGGAATTCGGTCTCGCCGGGATCAGAAATCTTCACGCACTGACGAACCAGGCGGTTGGCCGCCCGGAACTCGTACTTGTCGATGGTCGCACCTGGCAGCAGCGGCGTATCGCCAGCGTCCACCACCTTGACCTTCCGCAGCATCTGCGAAACGACAATTTCGATATGCTTATCGTCGATATCCACGCGTTGTGAACGGTAAACGCCCTGAATTTCGTGAAGCAGGTACTGCTGCACGGCTTCCACACCGCTCACGCGGAGAATGTCGTGCGGAACGAGCGGACCACGAACCAAACCGTCACCGGCCCGGACGACGTCACCGCCGTGAACCAGCAGCGGCTTGCCCGGCGGAACGATGTGTTCAACCTTCGCGTCCTCTTCGCCGTGAATCACGATAATGCGCTTGCCGCGCTTACGTTCCGGCACCAGCTCAACGCGACCGTCGATCTCGGCGATCACGGCCGGATCGCGTGGACGACGAGCTTCGAACAGTTCCGTCACGCGGGGCAGACCACCGGTGATGTCCTGCGTACCGGCACTTTCACGTGGCGTACGAGCCAGTGGAGCACCCGGCACCGCCGTGTCGCCGTCGCTGACTTCCAGGCTGGCACGTTCAGGCAGGTAGTAGAAGTCGAGAATCGTACCCGCACTATCTTCAATAATAATTTGCGGGTGCAGATCGCCCTTATGTTCAATGATGGTACGACGCACGTGACCGGTGGCTTCCGTTTCCGAGCGGATCGTGCGGCCTTCAATACAGTCTTCGAGGCGAATGCGACCGCCGACTTCGGCCAGCAGCGGCAAGGCGTGCGGATCCCACTGGCAGATGACTGCAGCGGCCCCAACGGTTTCGCCTTCCTTGACCATCAGGATGGCACCGCAAGGGACCGGATGCTTCTCGATCTCGCGACCCTTCGGATCCAGCAGTGCGACTTCACCGTTACGAGTCAGCACAATCGTGCGACCTTCGGAGTTAACCACCGAACGCATGCGGGCGAAGCGGACGATACCGCCACGGCGGGCTCGCAGTTCACTTTCCTGCAGGTGCATACTGGCGGTACCACCGATGTGGAACGTACGCATCGTCAACTGAGTACCAGGTTCACCGATACTCTGAGCAGCGATGATACCCACGGCCATACCTTCTTCGACCATCTCACCGGTCGCGAGGTCCATACCGTAGCACAGACGGCACAAGCCAAGCGTAGCTTCGCAAGTCATCGGGCT
>CAYLTY010000254.1:0-11804 GCA_964386705.1 uncultured Planctomycetaceae bacterium | reverse complement strand
AGCTGTACTCGCAAAAGTTGTTGCCAGCCGCCGAGCAGAATGTCGAAGTTGCGCGATCCAACTACGACAACTCCAAAATCAATTTCCTTGACCTAGCAACTGCACAACGGCAACTGATTGAAGCGCGTGAGAAACAGCTTCAAACGCAAGTCGAATTGCAACGCCGCCTCGCAACATTGCGTCGCGTCACTGGCGGTTCGCTGCCGGAATCACGACGGCGGCTTGAGCCATCTGATTCTGCGTCCGAGTGAAGCCACTTAGTCAGCCACCGTGGTCGATTTCTTGGACGTAAGCGTGATCAGGCCATCAGACTTCGGTTCCGGCAGCGTGTGCCGAGCGAGCAGTCTTAAGCGCGGCGAAACTGCATAGGTTCGCCACTTGGCTTCGAGGTCGGTCCAAGACTCAAGCCCATACACCTCGCGCAGTGCTTTGTCGTAGCCGTCTCGCTGGCCTTGTTCCGTAAATCGGACGAGTTGCTCCGGCGTCCCCAGTTCCAGCAACAGCCCCGAGAACGTCACGCTCTGACCATAGAACGCTGCTAGCCCATCGGACGTAGGCCCGTTCTCCAGTGAGACTAGCTCTCTCAACCGCAGCGTGCGATTAGATGCCATCAAGCCTTGGAGCTCATGCAATCGTCTCTGCAATTTCTCCGGAGACTCGGCCAACATCGCGATGCCCTCATCAGCCCAGGTGGGCATTTGCCGGGCGGTGAATCGCTCTGCCATCACAACGTGCGTCAGTTCATGCGGCAGGCTTTCATTCAACCAGTCAGCCGCATCCGACCGCAAGTCGATCCTTCGCTCAGCAACTTGCCCTTGTTTCAATCGAACGGTCGCACAGCCAGATGTGCGCTCGCTGCCTGGCCCCAAGACGCGGCTATAAGTCGAGACGTTGGCATGCACCACGATCTCGCAACGCGGCTCCCAACTCTTCGAGGTGCCTAACCACATCAGTTCGATGCGAGACTTCAGCCGCTCACAGTTCTCGGCAAGCTCCTGAAGTTGGCTGGCCGAAGTGCAGCACTGAATTCGAAAATTCAAAGTCTCAGCCACATAACATTGACTGCACTGGCAGTTCGATCGCCGCAGTGTGACGGGCGGAGATTGCGCGTCTGTTACAGCTCGATTCTCGTTTGCCAGAGCTTTGGTACCGATCAAAAGGCACACCCAAACGCAGATTAACCTCGCCGTTCGCATGAATGGTCTCGTGGACAAGTCGCTGCCACTACCAAAAGGCGGTGAGCCAAGCAGACTGCATTCACCGACGCGATAGAAACTGCTGTGCCGGACGAATCCGTTTGGCGGAAGTGCCAATTTGGCAATGACATACAGCCAATGGCCAAGATGGCGGATGAACTGGCTTTGCGTAGCAGCGTCGCAGTCGTTGCCTAGATCAACAGCATCTGTCGATTGTTCAAGTTCACTGACCAAGCTCTCATCATCAAAACGACGACCTCAGTCGCACGTTGAGGAGATTGCCCTTTGCACCGGATCTGGCATTGGTAGCCACTGAACAATTTACAAAGCGATGCAGGTCTCAAGGGGAGGAGCAGCGTCAAATCGACTTCAATCGCATCAGTTGGCGACACCTCTTTCGCGGCACACTTTGCTTAGCAGGTGTGCTGTAGCCCTGTTCTTCGAACTTCACTTACCTAGCTTGCCATCAGTAACTCATCTTTTGAGTCAAGCGGGATGTTGGCACGGTCTCTGCTTTCACGGCCAGGCAATGGGTTCAAGACCGTTCGCATCACAACTCCGGTCACGTTCGATTGGCTCACATCGGTTGTGACTTCGCGCGGGATAAGGAGTCTGGGGCCGCAAATGGCTTCCTTAATCGCGAAGTCGCCCCAAAACCTATAGGATTCAATTAACGGAGTTGCCGATAAATTCGGCGGAGGTCTCATCGATCATGCGTTGGTCATTCCCTGTTCTGCTCATGCTGCTGGCCCAAGTCATCAATTTGGTGGCTCCGGTAAGCGTTATCCGCTGCATTGGCGCGGACGGGCATGAACGACTTGAACTGGCGGGAATGGGCTGCTTCTGCCAAGCCGAAGACGTTGATGGCGAGACGACCGAGTGCGGGCTCCACAGGGAGTCAGATTGCTGCGAACACAAACACGATGGCTCGTCGTCCTGCGACGATGTCTCATTAGTCGTCGCTGACTGTAGCTGCCAGCATTCGATGGCGGATGGTATTGATCAGGTCGTTGTGCGGTCGGTCGCTGAAGACTCTGTGGTACTTGCAGGTTGGGCACATACTGCCGTACCCGCGTGGAGCGACCATTCAGAGAGTTATGTGACGACTTCCGGTCTCCGGCGATGTCCGTTGAGACCCTGTGTTTCGCCGCACCTATCGGTCGCGGCCACCACTGTGCTGCGCGTTTAGCCGCGAGCGCTAGAGACGCAAGTTCGCAAGCAGCTACTTGGGCTTGCGAGTTTCTTCACCGCGTCGGGTGTCAGTTGATGAAAGCTGACTTGGCCTTATTTCACGGTGGTTGAAACCTTGATTTCGACATCACTGCCGAAGTCATTCTCGCGTCGCGCCGTACGTCCATGACGGTCCTCGAAGTGGACTCAACTTTTCGAGAAGCGGCATCCGCATTCCGTGTATGCGATGGCCACTGCTTCTTGTTTCCAAGGTCGTTGTGGCTGATCCGATCGAAGCCTTGCAGCGCCATCACTCGACCTGACTTTGAACTCCCTGTTCGAGCAGTACCTCTCAAGTGAACCGCTCGAAACAGTGGACGTAGTCGGCTGAGCAACCCTGCTACTGGTTGTCGTGGTCACAGCGGCCAACGCCAGCAGTTCTCACCACGAACTAAGAATCAATCCAAGGAAGTATTTCGCAAAGGAATCGCAATGTTTGCCAAGGTTCGATTGTTAGCCGCCTTGTTGGCGGTAGTCGCGGGGATGACACCCGTATGCGGATTTGCTCAACAGCCAGCCGGAGGAACTCCGTCTCCAGGCAAAGCTCAGCAGACGCTGGAACAAGCGGGGAAGGAAGGGCTTTACGCCTTTTTGGTTTTCTACCGCCAGAACGACGACGCAACGAGAGCTATGGCCACCACAATCAAGGATGGCATTGCTGGTAAAGAGAAGTTGGCGGTCGCTACTTATGTGCAAGTGACCGATCCGGCGAACCAAGCGTTGGTGACCAAATACGATGTGAGTCGTGCTCCACTGCCGATGGCCGTCGTGGTTGGCCCAAATGGAGCAATGACCGGCATCTTTGCTCAAAAGGTTACGCCCGAAGCCATTAACGACGCCTTCGTTACCCCCACGATGCTGGCGACCATGAAGTCGTTGCAAGAAGGCAAGCTCGTACTGGTCACCGTCCAAGGGTCGGCGAAAGGGCCAGCACCTGTCGCCCTGCGAGATTTTCAAAGTGATCCGCACTTCAAGGATCGCATCGTTCCACTTTCGATGACGGCGTCCGATCCGCGCGAAACAAAGTTCATTGGCCAGATGCAGATCGACGCGAAAGCGGCCGTGACGCAGACGGTGCTCCTAGCTCCGCCTGGAGTGCTGGTCGGCAAATTCAATGCAACGACATCGAAGAACGATATCGCAGCCGCGCTCGCCAAGGCGGGCAAGTGCTGTGACGACCCGAACTGCCAGCACCATCAGTCTGCGAGTCAGCCATCACAAGGCGCTCGTCGCTAGTGGTTCGGAAGGACCAAACTCTCAAGGAAGAAACTATGAATCTCAAAACCCTCGTATGGCGGGAACTGGCGGAGCGGCCGATGGCCATGCTCACCAGCACGCTAGCGATCTTGCTCGGCGTGACGGCGCTTGTTGCGATTCGCCACGTGACAGTGTTTTCGGAACAGGAAGTCGGACAGCAGTTGCAGTCGCTGGGAGCCAACGTGCTTGTGCTTCCCAAGGACGCGACATTGCAGGACTACTACTCGGCAGACCTCACGGCGCAGACACTGCCCGAGTCGCATGTCTCCAGCATCCTGTTGGCGAACTTGGCTGGTGTGGAGCGGCTCTCGCCGAAGCTCTGCGTTGCGGCGAAGGTCGCAAACAGGGATGTAACTCTGACGGGCATATTGCCGCAGTCTGAGTTTCAGGCGAAGTCGGTGTGGCAGTCGGTCTCGCTGTTCAGCAACAAGCACGATGGCTGCAAGAAAGCCGCGTGTGGCCCAAAGACGTACGACGCTGCGCCTGAGACGCTCGCCAGCAATCGCACAATCGACCAGCTCAAGGGCAACGAAGCCATCATCGGAGCCGACGTTGCGGAGTTCTCAAATCTCAAGGTTGGCCAGTCAGTGCCGATGCTGGGTGAAAAACTACAAGTGCTGGCCGTGTTGCCTCGCACCGGTACTGTCGACGATTCACGTGTCTTCGCTCATTTGCACACCGTGCAGCGGCTCACGAACGCGGGCGAAGTCGTCAATGCAATTGAAGTCATGGGATGTTGCGAAGACGCGGCGGGGGGATTGGTTCCTAAGCTCGCGGAACTGCTGCCGGACTCGAAGGTCGTGACGATCTCCCAAGTCGTTTCAACGCAGGTCGGCGTCAATCGTTTGATGAGCCAGTTGTCGCTGCTCGTGCTCACCATCCTGGTGGTGGTTGGCGGAGCAAGCGTGGCAACCACGATCTCTTCGAATGTGCGCGAGCGTCGTCGCGAAGTCGGCACGTTGATGGCGCTGGGAGCAACACCGAGCTTCGTGACACGACTGTTCCTGCTCAAGGCGTGCGTGCTCGGAGTTGTGGGAGCAATCGGCGGCAGTGTGCTCGGCCTGATTGTCGCTGTCGTGCTCGGCTCGCAGTGGGCCGGAGTCACTGTGACGCCCCTACCGGGGCTTCTGGCAATGGCCGTCGCGGCAGCCTTGCTCATCACCATGCTCGCGGCGTTCTGGCCTGCTCGTTTGGCGGCAAAGCTCGATCCATGCGTTTGCTTTCAGGAGGTCTAGGTTCATGTTGCATCTGCATCACGTCACAAAAACTTATCGCCGACGCCAACATGAAGTTGTCGCCTTCAAGGCGGAAACGCTCGACATCAGACTCGGCGAGTATGTCGCGGTCGTTGGACCCAGCGGCAGCGGCAAAACAACATTGCTGTCGTTACTGGGCGGCATGCTTTCGCCGGACACCGGTAAGGTTTGGCTCGATGGTGAGTCGCTCTACGACTTGTCCATCACCGAACGCACTCAGCGTCGACGAGAACGCATCGGCTTTGTCTTTCAGACATTCAATCTAGTGCCGTATCTGACAGCCTTAGAGAACGTCGTCGTGCCGTTGTATCTCAGCGGAATGGCGAAGTCCGAACAGCGCGAACGAGCCGTCGCACTCCTGAAGCAAGTGGGACTCGGCAATCGGATCGACCACAAGCCGAGCGAACTGAGTACGGGCCAACAACAGCGCGTCGCTCTCGCACGCACGCTGGCCAATAACCCTCGCCTCATTCTCGCGGACGAACCCACGGGCAATTTGGATCCAGCGAGCCGCGAAGCCGTGCTGTCCATGTTCGATCAGTTCGTCAGCGAAGGACGCACGATCGTCATGGTCACGCATGACCCAGCCGCTGCCGCGAGAGCGGGTCGTCGGTTGTGTTTAAGGGACGGGGAGCTTGTGGCTTCTGAGGCCACTGCTCTGGTCGAAGTCGCTTGAGGAACGGATTCGGTTGACCGTGAAGGACTAATCAAAACTAGGAATGGGGTTGGAGAAGGAGAAGTTGCGATGCGATCGCAAGAACATCGAGGACGAAAGCCAAAGTTCACAGCGAGTCAGCGTGAGCAGTTAGCAGAATTGATTCGACAACACGGCGCGCGGGGGGCGATCGCTCACGCACCGGAACCAGTGTGTCTCTCAACGGTGCTGAAGATCGCCGGTGAGTTCCAGATCCCCTTGTCGAAAGGCCGCCGTCGTCGGCGGGCCGCTTGAAGGAAACGCATCTCTCGACCGAGTCCTGAGTAGCTTTGATATGTAGTTCCACCGGGAGAGTCCCGATGGAGCAAAGTATTCACGAAAGGAACCTGTGTGATGAACCTGCTGACGAAGAATCTGTTACTGACCTGTCTGATTGCTGCGAGCTACGGCTTGGTCGGCTGCGGACAGAACTCTGCTCCTCCGAAAGAACTTGCCAAGACAGAGCACGCTCCGCACGCCGATCACAAAGACGGCGACGAGCATCATAACCACGGCAAGGATGAGAAGAAGGGTGACGCCAAAGGCCACAGCCATGATGGCTGGTGGTGCGACGAGCATGGCGTCCCTGAAGGCGAATGTGCTCAATGCAATTCCAAGATCGCGGCTGACTTCAAGAAGAAGGGTGATTGGTGCAAGGACCACGATCGTCCCGATTCTCAGTGCTTCATCTGTCATCCTGAGAAGCTGGAAGAGTACGCCGCCAAGTACGAAGCCAAGCTCGGCAAGAAGCCGCCAAAGCCAGAACTCAATTGATGTAAGAAAACGCAGATAAGGAGAAGCCCATGAGACGCCTTCTCCTTATCGAGTCGCCATGCGCCGGACATTTCCTTTTTGCGAACAAGGAAGTTGATGATGTTGCTTCGACTGTCACGACATTGGTACGGCACAGGGACGTTGGTCCTGATGTTGCTGATCGCATCTTCGCATTCGGCGACTGCCAAGGAACCGGCATTTTCTTTGAGCCGATTGAAGTCGCTCGTTTCGAAAAAACCAGTCGAAACCGCGAAGCCCACTCGCCCAACCAATGCCGAAGTTGGACGGTCGACGTCGGGAGCGAGACGGGCGGTCCACGAGACTTCCTCGCGGAAGCCTGACATCACTCTCACCACTGCGTCCACACAGCATACGGCAGCTTCTGAGCCCGATGGGAATACTCTTCCTTCGAGCACACGTTGGCCGAAGACGGTTGATCCGAGCGGCAGCGCGGATGATGCGGGAAGCGGAATGGCGCTCGATGCTCTGGTCGCAGTTGGGCTCCAACAGAATCCGCGACTGGCCAAGGTGTCCTTCGCAGTTGACGCAGCGCGGGGGCGAGCGTACCAAGCTGGGCTGTACCCCAATCCCTTGGTCGCACTGACTTGGGATGAACTGGGTGACAAGACCGGACGTTCGGGCGTCAACACGTTGCCGCTGGTGACCCAAGAGATCGTGATGGGGCGCAAGTTGCAGCTCAGCCGCGCTGCTGCTGAACGCGAAATCGAGCAAGCAAGCTGGGGAGTGATGGCAGAGCGTTACACCATGCTAGCGGAAATTCGATCTGCATACTTCGATGTGCTCGGACTCCAAGAACGAGTGCGGATGCTCGGGGAGATTCGCCAGTATGGTAGTAACGCGGCTGAGACTGTTCGAAGTTTGCGTGACGATGCCAAGACATTGGCGGACATCGACGTACTACCGGTCGAAGCGGAACTAGCTCGTTACGAAGCGGACTTGGAATCGGCAGAGGCAGAGAAGGCAGCAGCCTACAAACGGCTGGCTGCATTGCTGGGATTACATCAACTGTCGATTACCAAGGTCGCGGGTCGCTTCGAGAATTATTCGTTCCCGGACTACAACGCCGATGCCACGCCGCTGTATGTCCTCAGCGTCCATCCTGAAATCCAGACGGCTCAGTGGGGAGTGGAGAAAGCCAACCTCTTGGTCCAGCGAGCCAAGGCTGAACCGATCCCCAACCTCAGCGTCAATGGCGGGTACGTCCGGCAGAACCAGAACCGTTCCGACGACTACACGGTGGGCGTGAGCGCTTCGATCCCGTTGTACAACAGAAACCAAGGCAACATCCGCGCGGCCGAGGCCGAACTGTGCGCCGCCATGCAGGAAGTTGGCCGACTTGAGAATGACCTGACCGACCGTGTTGCGTCTGCGGTGCGTGAATTCGCGGCTGCTCGAAAACGTGCGGAAAGATATCAGTTCGTCGTCGCCAAAGCGGAACAGGCTCAGAATATTGCGACCGAAGATCAACGCAAAAATCTGTCCCCTTTAATGGTCCTGGAATTGCAACGCTCGGTGCGGCAAGCACGGTTGGAGCGACTCAAAGCTCTCGGAGACGCCTGGAAAGCTGCCGCAAAGATTTCGGGCATGACCATCGAAGACGATTGGCCACCTACTTCGCGAAGTACCGGCATTGTGCCTCCCGTACCGGCAGTCGAAGCCACGAAATCATAGACCAACACTACCAAGGCGATCGCCTCATCAGGGCGACGCACGTCCGACGCGCACGAAAGTGCGAAACCGCAGAATCTCGCTCGTGTTAGCAGGATGCTCACTCGGACGAACCCAAGTCACAGAGAGTCGGAAAGACTCGCGTTCGTGCAGAGGAGACGTTGAATGATTCCGGCAAAGACTTCGCAGTGGATGAAATGGGGAGGGGCTCTGGGTGTTGTGATCGTTGCGGGTTCCGCATGGGCGACTCACACACGTTGGCTCCCTGTGGTGCAAGAACGCTGGGATAGCTTCCGAACAACAGCATCGGCGAATCCATCAGTCGCGAAGGTGGACCAGGATGACCATGCCGGGCATGACCACGGAGCACACGGGGGACATGACGAGTCCTCGTCTCTAGAACTCTCCGAGCAAGCTCGCAAGAACATTGGCTTACAAGTCGGGAAAGTCGAGCTACAGACTTTTGTGCGGACGGTCACAGTACCAGGCATCGTGGCGGAACGCCCAGGCCGGACCAAGCTCCGCGTCGCCGCACCCATGACCGGAATCATCACCAAGGTTTACGTTGTCCAAGGCGAAGCGATTCGACCGGGGCAACCTGTCTTCGATCTGCGCCTCACGCACGAAGACATGCTGCAAGTTCAGGTAGACTTTCTGAAGTTGGTGGAGGAACTCGACGTCGTCAACAAGGAGATTGAACGCCTGCGTCCTTCCGTCGCCAAGGGATCGATCCCGGAGAAGCAAGTCCTCGACCGGCAGTATGAGCAACAAAAGCTGCGAGCGTCCCTCAAGTCTCAACGCGAATCGCTGCTGTTACACGGATTGTCCCCGGCAGATGTGGAAGAGATTCAAAAATCGCGGACATTGCTCTCCAAGCAAACTGTGTTCGCGCCTGTCAGACCACTCGCCGACGAGTCTGAAAGCTCGCCTGATTTACCACAAAAAGATAGCCTCCTGGTCGCGGAAACTGTGACTGCCGACTCCGGCCGCTTCGTGAATACGGGAGACCCGTTGCTGACATTGGCCGATTACTCGGAACTGTTCGTCGAAGGCAATGCCTTCGAGCAAGATGGCGAGTTGATCGCCAAGGCTTTACGCGACGGGCAGAAAGTCTCGATACGAATCGAGAGTGAAAATTCCACGGGAACTTTGGTGCCCGACCTAGAGATTCTCTATCTGAGTGACCAGATCGATCAGGAGTCGCGGACGCTGCACTTTTATGTCCGCCTGCCGAACGAACGAACTCGCGACCAGACCAGTAGCGGACATCGCTTTATCAATTGGCGCTTCAAACCCGGACAACGCTTGCAAGTGCTCGTTCCGGTCGAGGAGTGGTCGAAACGCATCGTCCTGCCAGCAGAGGCCGTAGTTCAAGAAGGGCCGGAATCCTTCGTCTTCCAGCAGAACGGCAGCCATTTCGATCGGCGTCCGGTGCATGTGGAGTACAGCGACCTTTCGTCCGTAGTGATCGCTCAAGACGGATCGCTATTCCCCGGAGACAAGGTGGCGCTGAACGGCACACAGCAAATGCAGATGGCGTTGAAGAACAAAGCGGGCGGAGCCCCTGATCCGCACGCCGGACACAACCACTAAGAGCGTCGGAGTGAAATTGGCGGCCCTGTAATGAGCTTCCGTCCGTATGCGGGCCGAACACTCTCGATGGCCGCTTGCCAGCTGGAAAACGACGGGTTCACGAGTAGAGAGCCCAAGGACCTGACATGCTTAACGCAATCATTCGTTTCTCTCTGCGTTTTCGAATGCTGACCATCGCCGTCGCGCTCATGGTGCTGGGTTATGGGGGCTACGCGCTCTATCACCTGCCGATCGACGTGTTTCCCGATCTTAACCGGCCGCGCGTCACCGTGATGACCGAAGCTCCAGGGCTGGCTCCGGAAGAAGTCGAGACATTGATCACGTTTCCGCTGGAGTCTGTGTTGAACGGCGCGACAGGCGTGCAGGCCGTGCGAAGTTCATCGGGCGTGGGACTGTCGGTCATCTATGTGGAATTCGCATGGGGCACTGACATCTATGTCGATCGCCAGATTGTTGCGGAGAAGGTAGCGCTGGCAGCGGACCGCTTGCCTAAGGGTGCACGTCCGCAGCTGGCCCCGATCTCGTCCATCATGGGACAGATCATGCAGATTGGAATGTGGAGCGAAGAAGGCAAAACCAATCCTTTAGAAGTTCGCACCCTAGCCGATTGGGTGGTGCGACAAAGATTGCTGACCATTCCGGGTGTGGCTCAAGTCATCACGATGGGGGGCGGTCGCAAGCAGTTCCAAGTGCTGGTGAATCCCGAAGAACTACGGAAGTACGACGTTACCCTGGAGGATGTTGAGCATGCGGTCTCGGCTAGCAATGCTAACGCGACAGGCGGCTATCTGAACTTGGGAGCCAACGAACTGCTCGTGCGTTCGCTGGGCCGCATCGAGACGGTGGAAGGGCTTAACAACGTCGTCATCAAGACCGGCAAAGACCGGCCGATCTTGCTCGGTCAAGTCGCTCGTATCGTGGAAGCCGCGCAAGTCAAACGCGGTGACGCAGCCGTGAACGGCTTTCCGGCGGTGATGTTGACCATCTCTAAGCAACCAGGTGCGGATACGCGCGAGTTAACCGATCGCGTCGTCGCGGCACTTGAAGAGTTAAAGCCGTCATTGCCGACCGATATTCGCATCGACCCCAGCATTTATCAGCAAAAAACATTCATCGAACTGAGCGTCGCCAACGTGATTGAGGCGCTACGCGATGGCGGCGTGCTGGTGATCATTATTCTGTTTCTGTTTCTGCTGAACTTTCGCACGACGTTCATCACTTTAACGGCCATCCCGCTGTCCATTGTGGTCACGGGCCTGATCTTCAAATGGTTCGATCTGTCGATCAACACGATGACATTGGGCGGCTTGGCGGTGGCCATCGGCGAGTTGGTGGATGATGCCATTGTCGACGTGGAGAATATCTACCGCCGTTTGCGAGAGAATCAGCACTTGCCGCAACCTCGACCAGCGTTGCGCGTCGTGTACGAAGCCAGTAGCGAGGTCCGTAATTCGATTGTGTTCAGCACGATTTTGGTGGTGCTGGTTTTTATCCCCCTGTTCGCACTCAGCGGCATGGAAGGTCGGTTGTTCTCACCTTTGGGTGTGGCCTACATCGTGTCGATCCTCGCGTCGCTGTTAGTCTCGTTGACGGTAACTCCCGTATTGTCGTACTGGCTCCTGCCCAGTGCGAAATTCATGAGCCACGAAGCAGACGGCTTCCTGCTACGGTGGCTGAAGTGGATGGCCGGGTTTGCGATCCGGCTCAGCGTCAAACATCCCTGGCCTATCTTGTTAATCGTGGCGCTCGCGGTGGGATCCAGCGTGCTAACGGTCACGCAGCTCGGTCGCGATTTTCTGCCACCGTTCAACGAAGGCAGCGTGCAGGTCAACGTCCTATTACCACCGGGGACATCGCTCGATACGTCCAACCGCATGGCGGCAATGGTCGATGAGCGGCTGAAGAAGATCAAAGGCGTGGTGGCCTTTGGACGTCGCACCGGGCGCGCGGAACTGGACGAACACGCCGAAGGGGTCAACGTCTCCGAGGTCATCGTGACGTTCGATCCGAAGAGCGGACGCTCGCGTGAAGAAGTGCTGGAAGACATCCGCGAAGAACTGACGCAAGTCCCCGGCGTGGTGATTTCCGCCGAGCAGCCGTTGCAGCATTTGATTT
>CAYLTY010000253.1:0-11825 GCA_964386705.1 uncultured Planctomycetaceae bacterium | reverse complement strand
GCAGCCGGGACATCAGATGGCGCTGATGAATCTCGCAGCCGTCTGTGTCGATCAGGGGGACAATGCGCAGGCTATGGCCTACTACCAGCAGATCGCGCCGCCACAACAGGCCGATCGCATGCTGGCCGCCGAACTGAACCGTAAGCTGGCCCGTCGCCGCAACGTTGCGACCAGCAGTGCTCAGGCTGCCGAGGCGAAAACACCTCGCACGCTCGAAGAACTGAACCGGCTGATGTCGATTGAGCGCGAGCGTTCTCAGGCGTCGCGCGAGGAGATCCGTCGGCTCGAGGACGAACTGCAAGGACTGCAGTCGCGCATCGCTCAACGCGATTATCAGGCTCAGAGTCGGTTGAATGAACAGGCAGCGAATACGGCTGGTCGGATGATCGGCCAGGGCATGCAGCCTGATCCATCTTTCGCTCGCCAGGCTCAATACACTCAAGGCAGTTCTCAACTGCAGCTCGGACAGCCGGGGAACCAGCCTCCTGCCGCCCAGACGAGTTTCGAGGGCACAAACCAGAACCTACTCCAGTTTGGCAAGGGCTTCTGCTGGTTCAATCCGCAGACCGGCGAGCAGATGTACGGCTCTGCTGAGGATGCACAACAGGCCCAAAACATGGGCATGAATCAACCTGGGCGATCCAATTTCGCGGGCGCGACACCACAGGGTCAGCCTTGGATGCAGGGACAGCCTGCCAATCAATTCGCAAACGCGCCCCAACAAGGCATGGGACAATTCGGCCCTGAGTCAATGCCCAACCCCAACAACGGGTACCTTGGAAACAACGTCGCCGTGATGCAGCCGTGGAACCCCGCTCAGCAAGGGATTCCGCCCGGCACGCCTCCGGCGAACGCGTATAATTCGGGAGCACCTGCTTTCGGAAACGATCCTCAGGGCCAGTTTGCAAATGTCCCTTTGCGAGAGTGGACTCCGCAGGGTGTCCCGCTGCTGCCCAATCAGCACGAGATGCAGCAAGCTCAGTTCCAGCAGTCGCCACAGGCCGGACGCCACCCACAGGACCCCAGTGCCGACAATGCCAAACGCGCGATGGTCTTAGGTATGGGGGCAGGCAGTGCCTTCCAGTTGCCCGGTTCGACGAACATGGAAGCTCAGCGCCCAACGTACACGCCGCAAGGAAACATGTATCAGCAGCCGGGGCGAGGACCTGCTGACGGCGGCGCGATGTTCGTTCCGCAGCCAATACCACAGTCATCACCGAATCAGCAGCAATACCAGTATCAAGGTGTACCCTCGGTCAATCAGGGGCTGCCACAGCCAAACTCTGTGCTGCCGGGCAATGCGGGGAATTCTGCGGGAGGTCCCCTGTTCGATGCGAATCGCTTCCAGCCGATGCCCGCCTACGGCTCGAACGGTGTTCCTAACGCGATGAACCGCAATTCGGCACCACCAGCACCGGCCCAATTCCAACCGAGCCCCAACGCCTGGCAAGGTATCCCCGCAGTCGGCCAGCCAGCTGCGCCTGCCGGTCAGTACCGTCAGTAACCCGCGCGAGTTGCTGGTTGCGTTCATCTGATGAGTGGCGTTCGAACGGTTGTTTCGATCGCACGTCGCTCGTTCAGCTCTTCGCCAGATCGACGAAGTTCTGGAGCAACTGCAGGCCTACAGTCTGACTTTTCTCGGGGTGGAATTGCGTTGCAAACAGATTGCCGCGGCGGATGGCAGCTGTGAACTGCGTGCCGTGCTCGGTGCGTGCGGCAATCACTGACGGATCATTCGGCACCACATAGTAGCTGTGCACGAAGTAGACGTGAGATCCGTCCGGAATATTGTTGAACAGCGGGCATTGCTGGGCGAAGTGAATCGAGTTCCAGCCCATGTGGGGGATCTTTAAGTCCGGCTGGTCCGCAAACCGCACGACCTTGCCGGGAACGATTCCGAGACCCTGCCACTCGCCGTCTTCGTAACTGACGTCGAACAGCATCTGCAGTCCCAGGCAGATGCCGAGGAACGGTCGGCCAGAGTCCACAAAGTCGCGAATCGACCCGACCAGATCCAGTCGCTGCAACTCCCGAATGGCATCGCGAAAGGCACCCACTCCCGGCAGCACCAGTTGATCCGCCTGAGCGACCTCAGCGGCAGACGTGACGATTTCCGCCGGGGCACCGAGTTTCTCGAAGGCCTTCTGCACGCTTCGCAAGTTGCCCATGCCATAGTCAACGATCTTGATCATCAGTCCGCAGTTCTTTCTGTTCGACGGGCCAGCAGCGGGAGTGGACTCCTCAGGCCGAAACCCTTTCCCCAGAGGGCGAGGGGCGCGATTGGAAATCAGACGGCATTAGCTTAATCGCTGGTCAGACACGCGACACCTTGACGGCGATGCATCTCAATTCTGAGATCGCTGTGAGCCGATCCGATGCTCGCTACGATTGAGGGCACCAGTCACTCTTGAGTTCCATCCGAGGAATCGCGTCATGTCCGCTCCAGAACCGCGAACCAACCTGGCCGAGACGGCGCTGTCGGTGACGCGCCGCCAGTTTTTCGAGGAGTGTCGCATCGGAGTAGGTCGGATTGCGCTGGGATCGTTGCTGGCAGGAACGGTGGGACAGCAGGCACTCGCTGGCAGCTCCAGCAATCCGATGGCCGCCAAGGATCCGCATTTCACGCCGCGAGCCAAGCGGGTGATTCATCTGTTTATGACCGGAGCTCCCAGCCAGCTCGATCTGTTCGACGAAAAGCCACAACTGCGGCGTCTGGAAGGGCAGCCGTTGCCGCCATCCGTCTACGGCAACCAGCGTTACGCCTTCATTCGTCCGGATGCGGCGGTGTTGGGGCCGCGTTTCAAGTTCGCCAAACACGGAAAATGTGGTGCCAGCCTCGCCGAGCCGCTGGTGCATCTCCCGAAGATTGTGGACGACATCGCGATCGTGAAGTCGGTGCACACAGACCAGTTCAACCACGCACCCGCTCAGATCTTCTTCAACACGGGTTTTTCTCAGCCGGGGCGTCCGAGTCTGGGTTCATGGGTCACCTACGGCCTCGGCTGCGAGACAGAGAACCTGCCTGCGTTCGTGGTGATGTCCACCGGCAGTGGGATCAGCGGTGGATCGGCGTGCTGGTCGAGTGGTTACATGCCGACAGTCTACTCGGGAGTAAGGTTTCGCAATTCGGGCGATCCGATTCTGCATGTATCCAGCCCGCCGGGCATCGACGCGCGGTTGCAACGTGATTCGCTCGACCTCATCAAGAAGCTCAATCAGCGACGTCTGGCGACTGACGGCGACCCAGAGATTGCGACTCGCATCGCGTCTTACGAAATGGCATTTCGCTTGCAGTCGTCGGCACCCGAACTGATGGATCTGAAAAGCGAGACCAAGGCCACGCTGGACCTCTACGGCTGCGAACCGGACAAGCCGTCGTTCGCTCGCGCGTGCCTGCTCGCTCGCCGCATGCTGGAGCGCGGAGTGCGGTTCATCAATATCTACAACGAGGGCTGGGATGCTCACAGCAACGTGGAAGGCAACGTCCGCAACAACTGCAAGCTGACCGATCAGGCGTCAGCGGCGCTGGTCATGGATCTCAAGCAGCGCGGGCTGCTGGACGACACGTTGGTCATCTGGGGCGGCGAGTTCGGTCGCACGCCGATGGTCGAAGCCAATCCTGCTTTGGGCCGCACGGCTGGGCGAGACCACCATCCGCAGTCCTACACCATGTGGTTAGCGGGTGGCGGTATCAAAGGTGGTTTGACGTATGGGCAGACTGACGAACTCGGCTTCCACATCGCTGAGAATCCGGTCCAAGTGCGCGACCTGCATGCCACCATCTTGAATCAGCTGGGCTTCGATCACGAACGACTCACGTTCAGCTTTCAAGGCCTTGACGCGCGGCTGACCGGTGTTGAGGAATCAGCCCATATCGTCCGGGATATTCTGGCGTGATTACAGGTAATGCCGTTTCTGCTTGTCCAGCAGTTTCGGATGGTCGGTCGTGATGCCTTCAACTCCCGCTTCGATCAGGCGGCGGGCATCTTCGATCGTATTCACGGTCCAGACGCATGTGGCGAGGCCAGCGGCTTTGAGCTGATCGACGGACGCGCGATCAACGGCTGTCGTGTTCGAAAGATCCGCGCCGTCGAGCCCGAGTGATTTGCAGCGGTCGATGATCTCAGCGGCGTTCGGTGACCAGCTCCCGCTGGCGGATTGCAGTTGCTCAACGACCAGCATCGTGCGGTGTTGAGGAAACCGCTTTTTCAGGGCGGCCATCAATTCTGCTTCGAAGCCAATCAGCACGACCGATTGCGGAACGTGCTTCACCAGATTCAGGACGGGCGGCAGGGCATCCATGATCTCCGGGCCGCTCTTCACTTCAACGTAGAGACGTCGATGCTCGGGAATCGAGGCCAGCACTTCAGACAGCGTCGGGACGATTTCATTGGACCAGCTGGAGTCCTTCCAACTGCCCACATCGAATTCACGCAGCTCGGGCAGGGTGAGATCTTTTACCTTCACGTCGACGCCACAGGTTCGCTGCAGGTTGTCGTCGTGGATGACAACCACTTTGCGATCCTTCGTCACATGCACGTCGATCTCCACGGCATCCGCAAACCATTGCCAGGCGAGATCAATCGCCGACATGGTGTTCTCGGGAGCAACTGCTGAAGCTCCCCGGTGTGCGATGATCTCCGCCTGATGACGCCACGGACGCATACCAACTCCTGACGCGGAATTCCCGCTGATCACGACTGAACCACAACTTCGCAGAAGCAAAGACGACGGCAGTGTAATGCCTGAACGAAAAAGGCCGCGTTCCGATGAACGCGGCCTTCTGATGTTTCCGGAGAAACGTCGGAGCAACTTACTTGCTGCCGGGCAGCTTGCCGTCCTTCAGCAGGTCGCCGAAGGTCTTGCCTTCGACAGCGCTCTTCTCGGACTCGATCTTGCCGAGAGCTTCTTCGATCTTCTTTTCGTCGGCTTCGTTCTTGCCAACAACCTTGCCAAGAGCGTCGCCGTAGTTGTTCTTTTCTTTCTTTTCCTTGCCCGGATGGCAAACGGAGCAATCAATCTTGTTGCTCTCGCCAACCTTCGGGTACTTCTTTTCGAAACCAGCCTTGTACTTCGGACGGGCTTCCGCATTACCGCCATCAAAGGCAGCTGCGAATGCCAGACCTGCGACAGCAACCGCGATCAACTTACGCATTCCAATTCCTCCGACGCTCGAATGGGGTCTAATCGAGGAGTTCCGCGATGCTTCGAGCAGACAACATCGCGGGCCAATTTCTTACGGCATACGTTACCGAGCCGTTTGCCCTCGAACTGAGCGTGTAGAACTTAAATCTGCCGAGATTGATGTGTCAACGAAGCTAGATTCCCCGGCTCTCCCAAGCGGCATTCTCGGACTTCTCCGTTCCAGCCGTACAAGCGATGCAACCCGATTCAGACGGCTGATTCCGCAAATTGTGGAGAATTCGCACGAGATGACAGGGCATTCTGTCGCGACATCCCACACGCCACTTTCCTCACGAGCTATGTTTCCCTGAGCCTGCATGGTCTCTCTATATTCTCCAGTCTGACAGGCTGGCGGTCGTCGGCGAGTTGCCCTCACGGGCCGCGTTGACGACACAGACGCAGGGACCAGGAGGGCTCGTTCCAGCTGTTCATGACTCGGAGAGTCAGTTTCCGAAGCCCCGACATACCACTCAGAGCACACCATGACTGCACGCCTTGCCGGCATCTTCACTCCGAACCTGGTCCCTCACGATTCACGCGGCGACATCAATGAACCGGAGCTGCGTCGCTACATCGACTGGCTGATTGAACGCGGCGTGCACGGCCTGTATCCGAACGGATCGACGGGCGAGTTCACCCGCTTCTCCGCCGAAGAGCGCCGCCGGATTGTGGCCATCATCGCTGATCAGACTCGGGGTCGAGTTCCAATTCTGGCCGGTGCCGCCGAAGCCAACGTCAAAGAGACGATCAAGGCCTGCGAGTACTACCACACGCTGGGCGTCAGGGCCGTCGCGATCGTCGCACCCTTCTACTACAAGTTGGGACCGAAGTCGGTTTACGCCTACTTCAAAGAAATCGGCGACAACACGCCGATCGACGTCACGCTCTACAACATCCCGTTGTTCGCCAGCCCGATCGATGTGCCGACGGTGCAACGTCTGGCCGACGAGTGCGAGAAGATCGTCGCGATCAAGGATTCGTCGGGCGACATCCCGCACATGATCCGCATGATTCAAGCCGTGCGACCGAGCCGTCCGGACTTCGCGTTCCTCACCGGTTGGGACGCCGCGTTGATGCCTATGTTGCTCATCGGCTGCGACGGCGGAACGAACGCCAGTTCGGGCGTGGCGCCGGAACTCACCCGCAAACTGTACGACCTCACGATGGCCGGGCGTCTCGATGAAGCCCGCGCGATTCAGTACGACCTCGTGAAGCTGTTCGACACGATGATCTACTCGGCCGAGTTCCCCAACGGCTTCCGCGCGGCGGTCGAACTGCGTGGCTTCCAGATGGGCCAAGGCCGCATGCCGCAGTCCGTCGAGCAGATCACCGATCTGGAACTGCTGAGCAACACCTTGCAGTGCATGCTGTCCTCACACGGCTTCACGAATGAGCCTGTCGGCGGTTGTATGACCTCGACTCGTCCATCCAACGTGAACGACACCGAAGTCAGCGTCATCGTGCAGACGGTACTCGCCGAACTGAAGCGGCGTGGACTGTCCTGATTCGATCCGCACCCTGCCAATCCATGAGACACCGAGTGGCGAGCCATTATGCTCGCCACCTTCATTTTGGTACTGATACGCGCGCCGGATCACGCAGCCCCGAGGAGTCGTCAGTCTAGCTTCTTGTCGTTGCGCGACCCCGGTAGGCCGAGTACGGCCGGCCAACCAGGGCCACCCGCGAAACCATCATTGCCGATCAGCCGTGGGGCTCCAGTCCGGCGCCTAGGATCCGCTCTGGCCAAACGGCAGAGGAGATCGTTCGAAAGATCACCGGGGGAAACAAGAACACCCAAAAGTTGACCGCCCCAGACACCGGCAGGCAACGAATCCCCGACCAAGCCACAGACCTGGGAAACGGCAACCTCCATATTGTCGAAGTGAAAGACAAGATGGACATGTCTCTTACCGAACAGATTCTGGATGACATTAAGCTGAAGGGCGTAAACGGCAGAGTCGATCTATGGTTGCCGAAGGGCGCAGACATTTCAGGCCCCCTCCGTAGAGCTGAGAAATCTGGCCAATTGAATATCAGGTATTTTTAGAAGCCATTATGACTACGAGCATATGTTTTCTATCAGCCTGCAACTGGAACAGTGCGCATTTATGGGAGAATGTTTTTTCAGACGCTGAGGCAGCCCTGGGTGCTCAAATGACGCACTTAGATCATCGCGATCCGATTCGGAGGCGAGTCCAGCCTGGCACTATCGCTGAACAAGGGCGTTTTGCCTGCACATTTAGGCCAAACGACGGAAATCTAGACTTGTTTGGAAGATTTCGGAGTCTCGATATCGAATTCTCAATTCATTACAAAGAAAAGAAAAGAGAATGGCCTCAAGTCTTCTTCTGGACGGTCCCATGTTCTTTTCATTCTTTTCAGTGCATAGTGGAACTTTTCAGGCTGGGAATTGCAAGATTGAGTCCTTTTTATGCTTACGCGGATACGAGTTCCTGGGTGGCCGGGCGATCCCGGGCAGATCGGCGTTCAATCGATCCAAGATGTGAGCTTCGAGGAGTAGCATGGCTCACCTATTTTTCGCCACAGTACAGAGAATTCTTTGGCGACGCGAAGTTTCGATCTCTTTCCTGTGCCACATTCGATCGCGGACAGGGCGTTACATTGCAACTTGGCTCGAAACCTCAAGACGTTAATCTTGCTGAGAAGTTAAGGATTCAAGAGTTTCTCGGAACGAACTCGTTTGTCGATCCAACATCGTTAGAGGTGAAGCCTGTAGGAAAGTATGTCTTAACCTACGAAGCACTTCGAGAGGCTTGTCCTGCTGGGCTTGGATGGCCGGAGAGCTGCCAAGAAGCACCACCGCAAGGAACGGCTATCACGCAAGTTCAGAAGATATCTTTGAAACTTACTGTCGAAGGTATAAAGCCGATCAAGAATCCTAGCGAAGTTCGAATCAACTCTTTTGTTGATCGCATGACTCCGCACGGAGGACCGGGCTTTATCATCTTAGAAGGCCGGGGCGCCGATTACGTTCAAGCCGCTGGCGGTGAAGGCAGATTCACAGTCGAATGGCGCAAATACGAAGGAGATTCATATATCCATTGGAGGGCAGGCCTTAAAGGGCGGGCTTCTCGGGGGAAGCAAGAAATCATTACCAATGGATGCAAGTTAGATATTAATGGAAATGAGTGTTTAACTGCCGACGATGTCAAAGTCATCGTTAACGCATATCGACAGGGCCAGCATCGGCCTGCTCAATACGCATGGCGAGACATAACTGGCGAGATCACGTAGTAAAGTATTGTGTTGTGCGCCATTTGGCTTTAATTAACCAACGGGCGACAGAAGCAATAATGTCGACGCTGCCACGGAGTCAGTGTGATAAGTGGTTTCAGTAGCGCATGCTTGACAGCCAGAGGGTTGACTCAGTTCCTCGGAGCCAGCCTATTCGTCCCGGACCCTGTTATGGCCTTGGCTTAGCGGCATGAAAAAGACACGGAAGTCGTATCCCAGTGCTGTTTCCGACTGACCTGCCCCCAATTCTCGTACCAGGTGTTAGGAGAGTTCGGGTGGGGGGTGACCTTGGATGCCATTCGTGGTCTGAAGACCGTGAGCGAATTGGCTGCGCAGGGTGGCACCGGTTGCCCGCGTGCGGGCTACCGGGGTGGCGCAGCCACGAGAAGTTGATAGCTTAGCTCTTGTCGCTGTACGACCCTGCAGACCGAGTAAAGCCAACTGCGGTCAACAGGAGCGGCGGTTGCCGTGTTCTCTGAATTCCAAGCAGGTGGCCGCCGTCCCGTTAACCTTGGGTGCTGTGTTGCCAAAACCGATTCCTGATTGCGACGAACTCTTCGCCCGATTCTTTGATCGCTGGTATGACGACGATTGGCGCCAGTGGAAGGGGTTCCCTGCAACGCGCCCCGACATACTTCAGGCCTACGATCTGGTGGGCAGAACCGGCGCGGACGCAAGCCCGCTTGGCCCCGATGGCCAATCCGAAGTCAATGGGATGATCCGCACGATCTATGAGGCGGCGGAGTCTGACTGGGGCCGGCAGCTTGATCTAACGCCGCCGGTTGACATTAAGTGGGTGGAAGCAATCGACGCCCACTACGACCGCGACCGAATACGCGAGATGATCAACGACTCTGATCCCGAAGATTTTAGCAACACTTACGTCGTCACTTGTTGCGAATTTGGTGCGGTACTTGGCTTCGTTCTTCGCGATCATTGTCCGGAACTCGAATGGTTATACGCCTGGCCATACTGGGAATCGGCTCTGCTCCACCCGCCTTCAGGCTCGGTGATTCCTGTGTTCCATTGGGCAATTAAAAAGATGAGCGAGTATGGCGTTGACGACGGTTTCGCGGAAAAGATAGCCGCGTGTTCGCAAATGTTACGAGATCGCGAACAGAGGACATAGAAGATCGGTGAACCCGAGTTGGCTCGGCGGGGTGGCCCTGCCATGTCTCGGTCATTGGACTTTCCTTGGGGGAATGCCACGCTACGCGTTCTGGTGACCGCTGCTGATGTGGTCGAATGAAGGGATTGCCTCTCGTTGAAGGAGTTACGCAATGCTGGCGTCTCGCGTGTCGTGGTTGGTTCTGTCTCTGTCGTTGTTGCTCGGTGGCGCGGCGTGCGCTCAAGACAATCCGCCGAAGCCCGCTCCAGAGACTTATCATGTGAAGCTGGAAACGTCGAAGGGCGACATCGTCATTCAGGTCAATCGCAAGTGGGCCCCGAATGGCGCCGATCGTTTCTATGAACTGGTGAAGGGTGGCTTCTTTGACGAATGCCGTTTCTTCCGCGTGGTGCCGGGCTTCATGGTGCAGTTCGGGATCAATGGCGATCCGACCGTGCAGTCCAAATGGCGTGATGCCCGCATCAAGGATGACCCGGTCAAAGAAAAGAACACCAAAGGCAAAGTGACGTTTGCAACTTCCGGAAAGGATTCGCGCACGTCGCAGCTCTTCATCAACTACGGTGACAACACGTTCCTGGACGGTCAGGGATTCTCGCCGTTCGGTGAAGTCGTCGAAGGCATGGACGTCGCTGAGAAGATCAACTCGAAGTACAAGGAACGACCGAATCAGGGGACCATCCAGCGTGCTGGTAACGAGTACCTGAAGCAGGAATTCCCGGACCTCGACTTCGTCAAGAAGGCGTCCATCGTCGAGCCGAAGAAGAAGGACGCGAAGTAGTGGGTAACGTGTCGTCCAATCTGGCCGACCTTCCCGCGCCGATTCGTACGCGGTCGGATGTCGTGGCTCATGAAATCCGACCGCTGACGATCGGCTCGATTCCGATTGGCTTTCCCGTCGTGCAGGCGGCCCTGAGTGGCTACAGCGACGGGCCGATGCGGATTGTGGCGCGGCGGCTGGGTGCGGGCTACACGCTCGCCGAAGTGATGATCGATCGCTTCGTGATGGACCTGAAGAACCGCACGAAGACTCGCCGACACTTGCTGGTGACCGATGAAGAGCACCCGGTCGGTGGGCAGTTGATGGGATCAGATCCGACGGAATTCGGCCCGGCGGCTCAGAAGCTGGTGCAGGTCGGCTTTGACGTCATCGATATCAATTTCGGGTGTCCGGTGAAGACCGCCGTAGGAGGCTGTCGCGGCGGGTATCACTTGAGTCAGCCGGATGTGGCTCTGGAGATCGTTTCGCGAGTTCGTGACGCGACTCCACCAGACGTCCCCGTGACGTTGAAGATGCGCCGCGGCATTGATGATTCATCAGAGAGCCGTGATCGGTTCTATCGCATTCTGGACGGCGCGTTCCTGCGAGGCGCCGCCGCGATTACGGTGCATGGCCGCACGGTCGATCAGAAGTACATCGGACCAAGCAACTGGGACTTCCTGCGCGAGGTCAAGCAATACGTTGGCTCGCGAACGATCATCGGCAGCGGCGATGCGTTCACGGCTCAAGCGTGCGTGGACATGCTGCGTTATACCGGCGTGGACGGAGTTTCCGCCGCGCGCGGAGCGATCGGCAACCCGTGGATCTTCCAGCAGGCGCAGGCTCTGGCCGCGGGCCTGCCACTCCCCGAACCAGATCTTGCCGAGCAGCGTCGCGTGCTGGAGATGCAGTGCGAGCTGTGTCTGCAGTATCAGGACGACGTCGGAGCCTGTGCGACGATGCGGATGTTTGGCATCAAGTTCTCACGCCAGCACCCCGCCGAACGGCAAGTTCGCGACGCCTTCGCGGTGGTGAAGACTGTCGCGGAATGGCGAGCAGTGCTGGACCGCTGGTATGTGTGAAAAGGCCGCGATGAGGTCGTGTTGGGACTATCCGGCGCATCGCATCCAATCGAATTATTGCCACCCTCGCCCCAGTATTCTGGGGAGAGGGGCAACGATCGTCAGTTGGGGCTGAAGACTCACACCATCCCCGTCGAGAAATCAGTGACCGCGAACTTGAGCAGAGGTTCGTTCAAAGCCCCTCACCCCCGACCCCTCTCCCCGGCAATACCGGGGCGAGGGGAGATGGTCGCGATGAGATGAGTCGATGGGCGGTTTTGGTTCGTTTGCGACGGGATAGCGGGTGGCTGCCTGATAACAAAAACAGCCCGGCTCATGAGAGTCGGGCTGAGTGTTGAACGAGCTATCTTCGTCGTGTGACGTTCTAGCGCGGAAATCTCACAGACTAATGCAAACGAGACGGCTGATTTTGCGTAAG
>CAYLTY010000252.1:0-11858 GCA_964386705.1 uncultured Planctomycetaceae bacterium | reverse complement strand
TGCCAGCGTCGGGGGCGCCCACGATATTGGGATGCGAAAGCCTGCGTGCAATGCTGACTTCCTGCTCAAAGCGCGCCGCCGTCTTGCGCCTTTCCAGACGATCAGGACGCACAAATTTGATGGCGACTTCGGTGGCAGGCGATCCCGATCGAACGGCCCGAAACACGACGCCGCAGCCGCCTTCGCCGAGTCTCTCTTTGAGCTTGTACCCGTTGACGTCGTCGCCCGCCGCCAATGATGCGTGAGATTGACTCGCTGACGCCAACGCCGAACTCTGAGACGCGCTGGACTCATCTCGCCTCAACATCGTTGTGGTGACAGATGGACTTTCTGGTGACGGTTGGGATGCGGACCAAATCTGGTCCGTGGATTCGATTGCCAACTGTCCGAGGAGTTTTTGCAGCAGGGGTTCGAGGTCGGCCTGCCGAGTCGGGAAACGTTGCAGGTAACCTTTCAGTCCCGGTCGGTCTCCGCACAGCCAGCGCGTGCGAAACTCAGCGACGATGAGTTCCAGCGGCAGATCAGCGAGGGGTCCCAGTTCAGGAAATTCGCCGATGTACTCTTCGAGCAACGGGCTGGCGGAAAATGGTGAAACCGGCAGCACGCGCTGGTTAGCTGTGGCCTGCCAGCGGAATTCGAGGTCAACCTGCACGAGCGCGGCGAGAGCCTTTCGTTTCTGCTCTTCGGGAACAGTGTCGAGCACATTCTGGAGGGACGGGGCCTCTCCGCCCTGCCATGCGTCTCGAAAACGCTCGCAGAGGCCATTGATGAGATCCTGCTCGCCGGTTGAACTCATTCCAAAGTCTCGCCTGAAAACCTGAACGCCTCATTGAGACCGATGCTTTGGGGTAAGCATGCCAGAGGCCGTCCGCTCATCGCTTCTCGCTGAACTCGTGAATGCTGTTCTATCGGCAGCAACTCGGAGTGAGGAGCGACTCGACTTTGCCAATCGCGGTTGATTCGAATTGCATGCAGGCCGACCTGAGGCAGGAGTTGCGGGTTACGCAGATCGCAGGTCAGGCTGACCGGATTGGATGTCCCGAGGAAACTTGGGCAGAATGATTCGTTGACGCATCCGCATTCTTCGGGGGACTCGCGATGACGACGTGCTGGCGGTCGATGGCATTGACGGTGTCGCTTGTGGCTGTGTTGTCATGTCCTCTCGGGGCTGCGGAGTTTCATGCTTCCGTAGAAGGCAAGCCGCAGGGCAAAGGTTCTGAATCCGAACCGTGGGATCTGGGTACGGCGCTTGCGGCCGTCGATCATGTGAAGCCCGGCGACACGCTCTGGATTCATCCGGGTGTCTATCAGGGCGGCTTCACATCGAGGCTGGCGGGGCGGCCGGGATCTCCGGTGGTGATCCGTGGCGTGCGTGGTGGTCGAGTGACGATTGATACCAAGCCGCGAGACGACCGGGACAACGGACTGTTCCTGATGATTGGAGCCGATGCCGTTTACCGCGACTTTGAGGTGACCTGCAGTCATCCGCTGCGCGAAACGAAGATTGCCGGCTCGTGGCCGAATGACATTCGTCGGGGCAACGTCGATGTGCGCGGCGATCGGGTTTCTGTCATCAATCTGGTGGTGCATGACTGCGGCAGCGGCGTCGGTTTCTGGTCAGAGGGCGAAGGCGGCGAAGTCTCGGGCTGTTTGATCTACAACAACGGCTGGCGCGGACCGGATCGAGGTCACGGTCATGCCATCTATGCGCAGAACGCGCGAGGTACCAAACGCATTGTCGATAACGTGGTGTTTCATCAGTTCGCGTATGGCATTCACGTCTATGGTTCGGAAAAGGCATCTTTGAAGGGCTTCGAGATCGAGGGCAACATTGCTTTCGAGAATGGATGCCTCAGCCGCAAGGGCGACAACGCTCCGGGTATCATGCTGGGTGGTGGTTCGCCTGCTGAACGGGTTGCTGTGCGAGACAACGTTGTCGTCAGCGGCGCGATTCGCCTGGGTTATCCGTGGGGCGCGACGAATGAGGACGTCGTCTGTACCGGCAACTATTCGGAAGGTCTGGTCGTGCGTGACTTCCGCAAGGCGACCGTGATGCACAACACGATTGTGGCTTCATCGACGGCTGTGTCGCTGGAAGGCGCGGATCGAATCATGCTCAACGGCCTGCGGTGGAATGAGAACGACTACTATGTCACCGACGGTCGATGGGGCGATACCTCGGTGGTGGAGAACAAGCAGAGTCGCGGCCTCACATTCCTCGAATGGCGCGCGACGACGGGACTCGATGCACAGAGCAAGTTCACTAAAGGCACACCGTCTCAGTTACGAGTCATCGTGCGACCGAACGCTCATGAGCCTGGGCGGGCTCATGTGGCTGTGATCAACCCCGAGAAGTTTCCCGAAGTGGAAGTCGACTTGTCCCGCGTTATTAAGCCCGGCCAGAAGTATCGAGTGGTCAGTGTCAAGGATTTCTACGGCCCGCCGCTGGTTTCAGGCACGTACGAAAAGCAGGCAGTTCGGTTGCCGATGAAACCGGTCAAACCTCCGCAGCCTGTCGGAATGCCGGATGCTGAACTTCCCGCGACGGAACCACAGTTCGCAGCCTTTGTGGTGTTGCCAGACTGAGACTGTGCTCTCCGCAGGCGAGGCATTCGACGCATGCTGGTGGTATCCCGCAAAAGACCGTCGTACAGTGCATCCAGCACTGCGGGCCTGTTCCAAGTATTGGACTTCTGAGGAGAAGTGATCATGTCTCGAAGGTTGATGGTGGCGCTTGCGTTGGGCGTCTGGTCGCTGGGATTTGCTGGACAGGCTGCGGACGAGAAAAAGGGGCCAGCACCCGCGACGGTTGCAGACGCTGTGAAGGCGATCGATCTATCGAAGCTGCCGCTGTTGAAAGGTGCGGACGAACCCAATATGCGCACTGTGGCTCAGTTGTCCTACAACGCGCCTGGCGACTGCAAAACGGCGTTCGAGTTTCAACGCAAGACGCTGGTCGACAAGAAGTGGACCGAGGTGGCGGGCAGTGCCGTGACGGATCAGTACGCCAGTGGCGTGTTTACGCGTGACGGTTATGTGCTGTCGTTGTCCGCGAATCCGTCGCCCGACCCGGCGAAGCCGGGGCAAGTCAGCGTCATGCTGAATCTTCACGGGAACGTTGACTTAAAGAAGCTCCCGCTGCCAGGCGACACGAAGGTCACCTATGTTGGTCCTCAGATGGCGATGTACGCGACGGACGCGCCAGCCGCGAAGACCGCCGAGGCCGTGCGCAAGCTGCTGCTGGCTCAAGGCTGGCAGCCGTACGGAGTAGCCGGTGACTCGATCTTTCTTAAGCAGAATGCCATTCGTCTGACGGCAACGGTCATGGCAGCGCCAGGGCAGGGCGGTAAGACGTCCATCACCTACAGCGCGGAGCAACTCTCGGCTGACGTTCCGGCCCCGGCTGAAACCGTGCAATTGCAATACTCGGATTCCACGAAGCAGGTCTTGTTCGACACGAAGGACACTGAAGAGAACATCATCGCGTTCTATCGCAAGGCGCTCGAACCGGCTGGCTGGAAGGCGACCACGGACAAGACCTTTAAGGTCGATTGGAAGAACTCGCTGATCTACCGCAATCCGGCGAAGGACATGCTCACTCTGGAGATGTACCCGGTTAAGGACGAGAAGGTCCTGCGCGTCACAATGAAGTATCAGACCGCCGCTGAGGTCGCGGCGATCGAGAAGCGGATAGACGAGCAGATCGCGGCGGCAAAAGCGAAGAAAGAGAAGGAAAAGAATACGCCGCTACCAAAGGTGAAGATCACTCTGCCCGCCGGCGCCGAGGTCACGGAGGAAACGAAGACGCAAATCGAGTTCACGCTCGCCAGTGGCAAGGGTAAGGGCGCCGCGGACGCACTGCGAAAAGCTCTGAAGGCCGATGACTGGAAGGAAGAAGTCATCACCGCCGACGGCATGATCGGTGAAATCAAGTTCACGAAAGATAAGCAGGAGATCTCGCTGAGCTACGTTGATCCTGGCGTTATTCCTGCGGAGATCACCATTCGCGGCTCGAAAGTGGAGATTGAGAAAGCGGGTCGATGAGGTTTAGTTAGAGGGGACGTCGACAGTCTCTATGGATTTGATGAGCCATCGCGAGTTGGAAGCTCGCGATGGCTCAAACTTTCGGGCCGAATGTCGCATGCAGAACACCGCAGTTACTGTGCAGCGGGCGCTCCGAAGACGAATGGCTTGATGAGATTGGCCAGTCGGTGCGGGTGAGTCACGAAAGGCACCTGGCCGCTGTTGGAAATCACCTGGTGCTGCGAGCCTTCAATACCGCTGTTCAACGTGTCGCCGGCATCTTTGGAGCGTTGAGGGTCGCCTTCGCTGTTGATGATCAGAGTCGGACACTTCACTTCTGCCAATCTCGAGGCGAGGTCGAACCTGTGCAGCATCAGGAAGCGTTGAGCGACTACCGAGAGCGGCGTCGACATCATGTTTTCTGAAAGGAAGTGACAACGCTGCTGATCGATCGGCGGGAACCACAGGCGGTGATTCGCGAGCGCCAATTGACGTCGAAAAGGAGCTCGCCGCACGCTGCTCGGCAACAAGGTGCAGGCCCGACCGACCAGCTGCTCAAGTTTGGAAAGCTCAAAGCGGATCAGTGGACTTTGCAGGATCAGGCGTTGAACCAGCGCGGGAAACTGCAAGGCGGTCTGCAGCGCAATGCAGCTACCGAAACCGGTGCCGAACAGGTTGATTGAAGCGTCTCCCAATTCCGCTGCTGCGGCGATGGTGCTTTCCGATAGTGATTGCAGGCTGCGAGCCTGTTGCGGGTAGTTGAGGATCACGCAACGGAATTGCTCGCGCAGCAGCCAGGCGGTGAGGCAGAACAGATCCGCATCACCGCTCCAGCCGTTGAGGAAATACAGCGGCTCTCCCTGACCAAAGATCGCGCCGGTGACTTTCAACTGCCCTGAACCGGCTTCGAACGTCTCGCTGTTCTCACGGAAGTTGTTCAAAACTTCAGTCCACACCAATGGCGGCGGACAGCCCGTTGGGGCCGTCAGATTGATGGGCGTTTCCAACCCAGTCTTGGCGGGCGAGTTTTCAGCGGACGACGAACACGATTCCATAACTCAATCTCATTCACAAAACGCAACAGCGGAGGGCTTTGGTCAGGAGACTACTTGGCCGAATAGAACGGCAGGTCAACGACGGTCGCCTCATCCTGCTTGCCGCGGATATCGACCTGCACCTTGGTGCCACACACGCTTAACGCGACGGGTACATAGGCCATCGCGATGGAGCATTCGAGTGTCGGTGAGAACGTGCCTGATGTCACGGTCCCGACCGCCTGATTGTTCGACATCACCTGCGAGCCTTCCCGCGCAATGCGTCGACCAGCCAGCTGTAGCCCGACGCGCTTGCGGCTGGCGCCTTTACTCTCAACTTCATGCAGGGCCGACTTGCCGATGAAGTCAGGCTTCTGCAGCTTCACGGCGAAGTTAAGTCCTGCCGTGAGGGGGTCGGTGGCTTCATCCAGCTCGTGCCCGTAGAGCGGCATGGCAGCTTCCAGACGCAACGTGTCGCGGCAGCCGAGTCCGGCAGGCACAAGGCCGATATTCTTACCGGCCGAGATGATCTTCTCCCAGAGCCCGATGGCCTGATTCGCGGGCGCGATGATTTCAAAACCATCCTCGCCCGTGTAACCCGTGCGGCTCGCGATGGCCGGGTACCCGAGCACGGCAGTCTCGACCGCCTGATAGTACTTCAGGCTCAACAGCGCATCCGCCTCCAGCGCTCTGATGACCTCGGCAGCGCGGGCTCCCTGCATTGCCAGCATGGCGTGCGAATCCGCGAGGTTGTCGATGGTGACGTCGAATCCACCGCGATGATTCTGCAGCCAGTCCCAGATCTTCTGGCGGTTCGAGGCATTGACCACGAGCAGATAAGAGTTGTTCAAGCGGTACACCAGCACGTCGTCGAGGACGAAGCCGGCTTCGTTGGTGACCAGGGCATAACGCACTTGGCCTACCTTCAACTTGGAGACGTCGTTCGTCAGGACATGGTCGAGGAATCGGCAGGCATCCGGTCCTGTGAACTGCAGGCGGCCCATGTGGGCGACGTCGAACAGGCCCGCGGCGTGACGCACGGCGTGATGCTCTTCGACGATCGTCGAGTACTGCACCGGCATGTGCCAGCCGCCGAATTCGACCATGCGCGCGCCAGCGGCGACATGCCAGTGGTGAAACACTGTTTGAAATAAAGAGCCTTCGCTCATCAGTCTTCTCCGTGTCGATGTCGAAGCCGCCGCTGGTCAACTTGAGCCCGGCGGCGAATTCGATTCCGATGGCAGAATCTCGGAATGAGCGCATCGCTTCAAGTCGCTCGCTATGCATCAACGATCACAGAGGTCATTCGCCATGAGGCTACTAGTTGCGTTTGCTGTACTGCTGGCGTTGATGAGTTCAACATCGTGGGCTGCAGATGTGCCCGCCGCCTTTACGAAAGACGCTCGAATTCTGTTTCAGGGCGACTCCATTACGCACGGCGGTCGCGGACTCAACCAGGCTGACCACAACCACATTATCGGCCACAGCTATGTCTTTCTGATCGCCGGTCGATTTGGCGCAGATCACCCCGAACAGAACCTGACATTCATCAATCGCGGCGTCAGCGGAGAAACCGTGCCACGACTGGAAAAACGCTGGCAGGCCGAGACGCTGGACCTCAAACCAGACCTGCTGAGTGTTCTCATTGGCGTGAACGACAACGCCGTGAACGTGCCGCTCGAACAGTATGAGCAAACCTACGACCGGCTGTTGACCGACGCGAAGACCGCCAACCCCAAATTAAAACTCGTGCTGGGCGAGCCTTTCACGTTGGAGTCGCGTAAGCCCGCGGATCCGGCTGTGTGGCAGAAGTGGAAGGACGGTGTTGATCAGCGTCGTGAGGTTGTGGCTAGTCTGGCGAAGAAGCACGGCGCGGCGCTCGTGAAGTATCAACCCATGTTTGATAAGGCCTGCGAGCGGGCTCCTGCTGCGTACTGGATCTGGGACGGTGTGCATCCAACTTACGCCGGCAACCAACTCATAGCGGACGAGTGGCTGCGGACCGTTCGCGAGTTCTGGAAGAACTAAGACGGAAGGCGTTGCGTCCGTCCGAATGCCGCGCGGACCGATCAGCTTTGCGTTCAGAGTTGCCGGTTAGTCGCCGGACAAAGCGTTCGACGATAGGCTGCGAGCCATCGGAGTGCCGTTGAGCACGACATCACTCATTTTCCCCGAGGGTCATCATCGATGAAGCGTCTTCTTAGTTCGTTGATTTGCGCGTGGGCCGTGATGGCAACCCCGGCAGCACACGCCAAAGAGTCCACCGCAGCGGTGGGAGCAGCCATGACCGAGGCCGCTCAGAAGTTCCTCGCGTCGCTGACTCCAGCCGAGGCGGCCAAGGCCACCATGAAGTTCGACGATCCACTTCGTCGCGACTGGCACAACATCCCCAAGCCCGAACGCAAGGGCCTGCAGTATCGCGAAATGAAAGCTCCGCAACGCGAACTGTGCCACAACCTCATCAAGGCATCGCTGAGCAAGGTGGGCTACGAGAAGGCCACTCGCATCATGGCTCTGGAGAACAATCTTCTCGAGGGTGAGAAGGGCAAGCAGGGCACGCCCTTCCGTGACCCCGAGCGTTACTTCTTGACCGTTTTCGGCAAGCCAGACACCAAGGGTACTTGGGGCTGGAGCTTTGAAGGTCACCACTTCTCATTGAACTTCGTGGTGCAGGACGGCGAAGTCGTGGGTGATACGCCAAGCTTCTGGGGTGCGAATCCCGCCACCGTGCACATCTTCATTCCGGGCGGTCCGGAGAAGGGCGTACGAACACTGGCCAACGAAGAGCAACTGGCCTTCGACCTGGTTAACTCGCTGAACGAAGCTCAGCAGAAGAAGGCCATCGTCGCGACGAAGGCTCCGGACGACTACCGCAACGCTGGCAAGCCCGAGCCACCAACTGCCGCTCCCGAAGGCTTGGCTGCCTCCGAGATGACCGATGCTCAGAAGAAGACTCTCTGGTCGCTGCTCGAAAACTACTCGGGCAATCTTGCTCCGGAACTGGCCGCGAATCGCCTGGCCGAGATCAAGGCTGCCGGTGTAGACAAGGTGCACTTTGCCTGGTTCGGTTCAACGAAGCCGGGAGTCGGCCACTACTACCGCGTGCAAGGCCCGTCGTTTGTGCTGGAACTGGTCAACATCCAGTCTGATCCGGCTGGCAATCCGGCCAACCACATCCACTCAGTGTGGCGCAGCCTGACGCACGACTTCGGCGTCGCGAATAAGTAAGTGACAGGACGGTGTGGGGCGATTGCTTGCCTGGCGTTCGCCCCTCACCCCCGACCCCTCTCCCCGGAGGGGCGAGGGGAGAGTTTTTGGCGCGGATTTCGTCTTTGGAGCCCTTCCATGAGTGAACTCTCTCGACGTGATGTGTTGAAAGCGGGCGCGGCGTTGGCGATGTCGCCCGCGCTGTTCAGTCTGTCAGAATCCACAGCGTGGGCCGCTGAGCCCTACGCCGATGCGGTGCTTGTTGATGGTGAGCCGCCAGCTCTACAGCCCGGGAGCTTCACGATTGCGGTGCTTCCGGACACGCAGCACTACAGTGAGAAATATCCGGACACATACCTCGCGCAAACCAAGTGGATCGTTGAGAATCAGAAGGCACGTAACATCGCCAGCGTGCTGCATCTGGGTGACATCACCAACCACAACGCTCCGGCCGAGTGGGAAAACGCCGTCAAAGCGATGCGAGTACTTGATGGCAAGCTGCCTTACTTCTTTGTGCCCGGCAATCACGACTACAGCGACAAGGGCGGCTGCAAAGATCGCACGACGTTGCTCAACGACTACTTTCCGGTGTCCAACTATCGTGACCGTCCGACGTTTGGCGGCACGTATGACAAAGAACCGGATCGCCTGGAGAACAGCTTTCACTTGTTCTCGGCTGAGGGGCGTAACTTTTTGGTACTCGGTCTGGAGTTCGGTCCGCGGAAAGACGTCGTCCGCTGGGCGAATGAAGTCGTCGCCAAGCACAAAGATCGCGCGGCGATCCTCATCACCCATGCTTACATCTACTACGACGACACTCGGTACAACTGGAAGACCTACGGCGCCGAGCAACGCTGGAACCCTCACAACTACCCCGTTGCCAAGGCCACTGACGACGATGTGACGGATGGCGAGGAACTGTGGACGAACCTGATCAGCAAGCACGAGAATTTTATCCTGACGCTGAACGGTCACGTCCTGGGTGACGGGTTGGGACGGTTTGTTTCGGCAACTCCCGCTGGTCGTGAGGTTCAGCAATTGCTGGTCAACTTCCAGATGAGGCCCAAGGGTGGCGACGGATGGCTGCGGCTGCTCGAATTCCGCCCCGATGGGAAGACCGTGCAGGTCTATGACTATTCACCGACTCGCCGCCAGCGGAATGAGTCGGCTCAGAATCAATTTACGATGACATTGCCTGCGGTTGCCGTGGGCTAACTTTGAGGAACAAGTCCGATGCCGTGGATCAGCGAACAAGCCGCCTGCATTTCGAAGGAACGATTGACGCAGTTGCTCGAGCAGACCGTGGCCGAAGCTCGACGACGCATCTGCGGCACGCCCAAACGCGTGCTGCTGCTGCCACCGGACATCACCCGCATGCACTCGGGCGCCGGCTGGATTACCGAAGTTTTTTACAATCTGCTGAGGGGCGAAGCTGACGTCCATGTCATACCGACGCTGGGTCAGCACGAACCGCACACGCGCGAGCAGAACCTGCAGATGTTCGGTTCGATCCCGCATGAGCGGATTCACCCGCACGACTGGCGTGGTGGTGTGGTGCGACTCGGTGAGGTGCCTGCCGACTACGTGAAGCAGGTTTCGGGCGGAGTCGCTGATTGGGCCATTCCGGTTTTCCTCAACAAGCTGTTGATGGAAGGCAAGTGGGATCTGATCATCAACATCGGTCACGTTGTCCCGCACGAAGTGCTGGGCTTTGCCAACCACAATAAGAACTATTTCATTGGCTTGGGCGGCAAGGACACGATCTGTGCTGCTCACATGATGGCTGCCTGCTGCGGCATTGAGAACAACCTCGGCAACCTGCTTACTCCCGTGCGGCAGTGCTTCAACAAGGCAGAGGATGAGTTGCTAGGCCATCTGTCCGACCTCTATGTGCAGGTGGTATTGGCGCGTGACCCATCCGGACATCTGGTTCATACCGGCGTCCACATTGGCGACGATCTGGAGACGTACCTGTCGGCGGCACGGCAAGCTCGCGAGCAGAACATCAATGTCTTTGATGAACCGTTGAAGAAAGTCGTCTGCGTGATGCAGGGTGATGAGTTCTTCAGCACCTGGGTCGCCAACAAGGCGGTCTATCGCACTCGCATGGCGATGGCTGACGGCGGCGAACTGGTCATCATCGCTCCCGGCTTGAAACGCTTTGGCGAACAACCTGACGTAGACGCTTTCATTCGCAAGTATGGTTATTGCGGCACACCGCGCGTGATGGAGCAGTATCGCAAGAACGCCGACATGCAGGACCTCGCCCATGCCAGCGCGCACCTGATTCACGGATCGTCCGAAGGCCGCTTCACGATCACTTACGCTCCCGGCCACCTGACGAAGTCTGAGGTCGAAGGTGTGAACTTCAAGTATGCGGACCTCAAGGAAACGCTCGCCCGTTATCCGATCGACAAGCTGCACGAAGGCTTCAACGACGTCAACGGCGAACGCATCTTTTTCATCCCGACGCCCTCCGCCGGCCTGTGGTGCACGAAAGCTCGTCTGTACGACCGCAAGACCGGCTTCGGCAAGGAAGTCTGAGAACGAGACACGCTTTTCGAACTGAAATGTCGAGTAGGCCGGACAATCTTGTCCGGCCTACCGGCGAGCCGTCTCAGCCGCGATGGCGGCTAACAGTCCATCGTGTGCGCGACTTCCCAGGCGGAGACGTGGCTGGTGTAGTCGCGCCACTCGGCGCGTTTGAGTTTCAGATATGAGCGCGTGAACTCAGAACCCAGTGCATTGGTCAGCACCGAGTTCGATTCGAAGGCACGCAAGGCTTCCAGCAGGTTGTCTGGCAGTTGCCGCAGGCCTTCGATCTGACGTCGATCCACGTAGGCGTTGACGTCCAAGCGCGGGCCGGGATCTCGCTTCTGGTCGATGCCGTCGAGACCCGCCTCCAGAATCGCCGCCGCGCACAAGTACGGGTTTGCGGCGCCATCGCACAGGCGCAGTTCGATACGCCCGCCACCGGGAATGCGGATCATGTGCGTGCGATTGTTCCCGGCATAACTGATCGTGTTCGGCGACCAGGTTGCTCCGGATGAAGTCACCGGCGCGTTGATGCGCCGGAATGAATTCACGGTAGGAGTTACAATTGCGCTTAGGGCCTCGGCGGAATTCAGCATTCCACCGATAAAAGCGTACGCCATCGACGACAGTCCCTCCGCATCTGCAGAATTCGCGAAGAGGTTGGTTCCCTTCTCGCGATCCCACAACGACAGGTGCATGTGACAGCCATTGCCGGTTAACTTTGAAAACGGCTTGGGCATGAAGGTCGCACGCATGCCGTGCTTCTCGGCCAGGGTTTTGACGAGGTACTTGAAGAACGTCTGGCGATCAGCGGTTTGCAAGGCTTCGGCATACTTCCAGTTGATCTCAAACTGGCCGTTCGCGTCTTCGTGATCGTTCTGATAGGGCTCCCAACCAAGCTGCAGCAGCGCGTCGCAGATCTCTGAAATCAGATCGAAGCGGCGCATCAGCGCTTGCTGGTCGTAGCACGGTTTGGCTGGATCGTCGCGCGTGTCAGCCACCAGTTGTCCATCGGGGGACAAGAGGACGAACTCTCATTCAACGCCCGTACGCAGATCG
>CAYLTY010000251.1:0-11945 GCA_964386705.1 uncultured Planctomycetaceae bacterium | reverse complement strand
TTCCGCAGCCTGAGCGAATGCCTCGGCGGTGGCATCATCTTGAGCGTTCGTTGGATTGTCAGTGGAGCTCATGGGAATCTTCCTCAACCTGAAATCAAGTCGGCACCTTGCAGCCGACGTTGTCCATATCACAGAGCCGCGGGCGATGGCACACAGCGGTGCAACCTTGTCGCCTGCGGCGTTCAGTCAGACAGCAGCCGAACTATTCTTCGTCCTCGGTCGGAACGAACCATTCCTTGAGGCGATCAAACCAGCCTGAGCGATGAGCGCTCACGTTAGCCTTCTCCAGTTCGGCGAGATCTCGCAGTAACGCTTCCTGCTCTGCGGAAACCTTTTTGGGTACTTCCAATACAATTCTCAGCAGCAAATCGCCCGCTGAATTCCGTTGAATATGAGGCATTCCGCCGCCACGGATGCGAATGATTTCACCCGCCTGAGTGCCCGGATAAATGTGGTGTTTCCTCTTCCCGTCGAGGGAAGGAATTTCGATGTCAGCTCCAAGCACCGCTTGAGTGTACGTCACCGGCACGTCGCAGATGAGATCCTGTCCGTCACGCTGGAACAGCGGGTGATCTTTCACCACAACTTCCACAATCAAGTCGCCGCGCGGACCACCGTTGAGCCCCGGCTCACCCTCGCCACGCAGAGCCAGACGATTGCCAGTATCAACGCCCGCAGGCACTTTCACATCGAGCTTCACGGTCTCAGCGACCTTGCCTGCACCCGAGCAGCCCGTGCACTTGTCACGAACGATCTTGCCTTCACCGCGACACGCCGGGCATGTTGTTTGAACGCGGAAGAAACCTTGCGACTGCACGATCTGACCATGACCGCCGCAGTAGTCGCACTGAGTCGGCTTCGAACCCGGCTTTGCGCCAGAACCATCGCAGGTCTTGCAGAGTTCACGACGTTGTAATTCCACAGTGCGAGTGCATCCGCGAGCTGCGTCGAGCAGATCGATCGTGATGCGCGTGATGAGGCTGTCGCCTTGAGTCGCCCGCGGCCCGCCACCGCCACGACGTCTCTTGCCGCCACCACCGCCCAGCCCGAAGCCTTCAAACAAGTCGCCAAAGACATCGAAGATGTCGTTGATGTCACCGAAGCCACCCTGTCCGCCACCACCACCGCCCTGCACTCCCGCATGCCCGAAGCGGTCATAGCGAGCCCGCTTCTCGGCATCACTCAGCACGTCATACGCTTCAGCAGCTTCCTTGAAGGACGCGACGGCAGCTTCATCACCAGGATTGCGATCCGGGTGATACTTGATGGCGAGCTTCTTGTAGGACTTCTTGATCTCGTCCCCAGACGCGTCCTTAGCCACCGACAACACTTCATAGTAATCGCGCTGCACCGCCATGCTGTCCGCCTCTGCCCGAGCTTCAAAAAGCGATCGGGAACAAAACAGGCCACCGACTCAATGCGGGTCGGTGGCCTGAAAAACGCTTAGAGCGATACCAACCCCGAAGACAACTCCACGGAGCGTTGCACCGTTCTTTATCGAACCGCGCCTTCGGTCTTCGGCTTGTCAGCCTTGCCATCCAGATCGTCGGTACGAGTCACCATCACGCTGGTCGTCAGCATCAGACCGGCGATCGAAGCGGCATGCTTCAGGGCACTGGTCACAACCTTCGCGGGGTCGATGATGCCGGCCTTGAACATGTCGACGTATTCGCCGCTGTTGGCGTTGAAACCCATGTTGGTCGACAGTTGGCTGACTTCGTCGGCAATGACCGAACCATCATGACCGCTGTTCGTCGCGATCTGACGGATCGGAGCAGTCAGAGCACGAGCGACGATCTCAACACCAACCTGCTCATCGCCCTTGGCCTTGACCTTCTTCACGGCGTCGATGGATCGCAGCAGAGCCACGCCACCACCGGGAAGAATGCCTTCTTCGACCGAAGCGCGAGTTGCGTGCAGCGCGTCTTCCATGCGGGCCTTGGTCTGCTTCATTTCCGCTTCGGTAGCTGCACCGACGGAGATGATCGCCACGCCGCCAGTGATCTTCGCCAGACGCTCCTGGAACTTCTCGCGATCGTAATCGCTATCAGTGCCTTCGATGTGGCGACGGATCTGAGCCACGCGAGCTTCGATCTGCTTCGGATCGCCAGCGCCGTCGATGATCGTGCAGGCGTCCTTGGTCACTTCGACCTTCTTAGCCTTGCCGAGCTGCGACAGTTGCACGGATTCCAGCTTGATGCCGAGGTCTTCGGAGATCAGTTGACCGCCGGTCAGAATCGCCATGTCCTGCAGCATCGCCTTGCGACGATCGCCGAAGCCAGGAGCCTTGACGGCCACGACCGGCAACACGCCACGCAGCTTGTTGACGACCAGAGCGGTGAGGGCTTCGCCATCAACGTCTTCAGCAACGATCAGCAGTGGCTTGCCAGCCTGAGCGATCTGCTCGAGCAGCGGAACCAGTTCGCGAAGATTCGAGATCTTCTTTTCGTGCAGCAGGATGACTGGATCGTCGTAGACGGCCTTCATCTCGGCTGGATTAGTAACGAAGTACGGGGAGATGTAGCCCTTATCGAACTGCATGCCTTCAGCGAGCTTCAGTTCGGTGGTGCTGGTCTTGCCTTCTTCGACGGTGATCACACCATCGCGACCAACGCTCTCCATCGCGTCAGCAATCAATTGCCCGATCGTCGAATCGCTGTTCGCCGAAATCGTGCCGACTTGCTTGATCTCTTCCTTGTCGGTCACAGCCTTGGCCAGACCGCCGAGGTATTCCAGAGCGGCATCAACAGCCTTCTCGATACCACGACGAACGACCATCGGGTTGGCGCCGAGGCTAATGCTTCGCAGGCCTTCGTTGTAGATGGCTCGAGCGAGAACCGTAGCGGTCGTCGTTCCATCGCCAGCGATGTCAGAAGTCTTGCTCGCGACTTCGTTGACCAGCTTGGCACCCATGTGCTCGTAAGGGTCTTCGAGTTCGACTTCCTTACTGACCGTCACGCCGTCCTTGGTGACGACGGGGTTTCCGAAGCTTTTGTCGATGATGACATTCCGACCGGTCGGCCCCATCGTGACTGCCACGACGTCGGCGAGCATCTGCACGCCCTTCTGCATTTTGAGGCGAGCGCGATCATCGAAGAGAAGTTGCTTAGGCATTCTTATAGTTCTCCGAAGCGGAGGCTGAAGGCAAATTTCGTCGCGACTGGAACACTCACCAGACACGCACTGCGGACGAGCCTCATGACTCATCCAAGGGCAAACCGACTGGGTCGAGATCTCGACCCGCTATTCGAACATCAGGGGTTGATCGTGAATCCTCGGCCAACCCCCGCTCAATCAACTGCTTAGCCGAGCTTCGCGAGAATGTCGCTCTCTCGGAGAATCTTCACGTCACGGCCATCAACTTCGATGTCCGTTCCGCCGTACTTGCCAAAGAGGACTTCGTCGCCAACAGCCAGAGCGACTGCGCAACGCTCGCCACTCTCCAGCAACCGGCCTGGGCCGACTGCGACAACCTTGCCACGCTGTGGCTTTTCCTTGGCACTGTCCGGCAGAACGATACCGCCAGCAGTGGTTTCTTCAGCATCGAACGGCTCAACGACAACGCGATCATCAAGAGGCTTGAGCGAAATCGCCATCAGTAAGACTCCAGTTTCTTGGGTGAATGAATTCAGTGGATGAATAAGTTGGTTAGTGATTGGTGAACTTCAGGCAGCGGAGCACTTGGCTCCGCCGGACGGCTACATCATGCCGCCCATGCCTCCCATTCCACCCATGCCCATGCCGCCCATTCCCCCCATGCCGCCGCCCATGTCGTCATGGTGGTGGTCATGGTGATCGTCGCCGCCCTTTGGCTTGGGCTCGTCAACAACGATGCACTCGGTGGTCAGCAGCAGATTCGCAACGCTCGACGCATTCTGCAGAGCACTGCGGACAACCTTGGTCGGGTCCACGATGCCGAAGTCAAACATATCACCGTAGCGATCGTTGAGAGCGTCGTAACCGTGAGCCTTGTCCTTGGACTTCGAAACGCGATTGGCAACAACAGCGCCGTCGATACCAGCATTCTCAGCAATCGTTCGCATCGGAACGCTGAGAATGTTGCGGATGATGGACACGCCGTATTCTTCATCGCCGTCTGTGGCCAAGTTCTCAAGAGCCTTCGCACAGCGGAGCAGAGCGACGCCACCACCAGGCACAATGCCTTCTTCGATCGCAGCGCGAGTCGCAGCCAGCGCGTCGTCGATGAGGTCCTTGCGTTCCTTCATTTCGGTTTCGGTGACCGCACCGACCTTGATCTCAGCCACGCCGCCGGCCAGCTTGGCCAGACGTTCCTGCAGCTTCTCGCGATCGTATTCGCTCTCAGTGGTCTCGATTTCCTTACGGATCTGATCGCAGCGACCGCTGATCGCAGCCTTCTGGCCGCCACCTTCAACGACGGTGGTGTTTTCAGCGTCGATGATGATCTTCTTGGCCTTACCGAGATCGGTGAGCTGAACGCTTTCCAGCTTGACGCCGAGATCCTTGAAGATCGCCTTGCCACCAGTGAGCACTGCGAGGTCTTCCAGTTGAGCCTTGCGACGATCGCCGTAGCCCGGAGCCTTCACAGCGGCAACCTTCAGAATGCCGCGGAGCTTGTTGACGACCAGCGTCGCCAGAGCTTCGCCTTCGACGTCTTCAGCGATGATCAACAGCGGAACGGCTGCCTTGGAAACCTTCTCCAGCAGTGGAACCAGATCCTTCACGTTCGAAATCTTCTCTTCGAAGATCAGGATGCGGCAGTTATCGAATTCAACAGTCTGCGAATCTTCGTTGGTGCAGAAGTGAGGCGAGAGGTAACCGCGCTCGAACTGCATACCTTCAACGAGATTCACTTCCGTGTTGACCTGACGGCCTTCTTCGACCGTGATCACGCCGTCCTTACCGACCTTCTGCAGGGCGTCAGCCAGAATCTTGCCGACTTCCGGATCATTGTTACCGGCGATCGTGGCAACTTCTTTAACAGCCTTGAAGTCGTTCGCATTGACCTTCTTGGCGTTGTTCTTGAGTTCGGCGACGATTGCGTCAACGGCCTTGTTGATGCCGCGAGCGAGCGACATGGGATCGTGGCCGGAAGCGATGTACTTGAGACCTTCGCGATAGATAGCTTCTGCCAAAACAGTCGCGGTCGTGGTGCCGTCGCCAGCAACAGTGCTGGTCTTGGAAGCCACTTCCTTCACCAGTTGAGCACCCATGTTCTCGAACGCGTCTTCGAGGTCGATGTCCTCAGCCACGGTCACACCGTCTTTGGTGACCTTAGGAGCACCCCAGCCCTTGTCCAGAACGGCATTACGACCACGTGGGCCGAGCGTACTCTTCACGGCTCGGGCCAGCTTGGAAACGCCTTCCAGCAGGCTCTTGCGAGCGTCTTCATCGAACGTCAGTAGTTTCGCCACAGCGACTCCTCATCCAAAAGTGGGAGTGAGATACCTGCCAATCCGCGTTCTCCGCAGAAGTGGCGAGGCGAAGAGCAAGCGATGTGCCAGTTCGGCAACACTCCATCTAAGTCCATTGATGAAAGGACTTAGAGAGTTTCGGCAGTTTTCTCCCTGGCGACTGCCAATCTGCCATCGTGACAGGAAAAGCGGTGCTGTGGAGTTCGATCTGCCAGCAATTCGGCTGTCTGGCAGACGTGCGGAGCCGCCGCAAGGGACGGCTCGCAACAGTATTACGCCGCCTGATACAAAATCTTGAAGCGACTGTCACACCGAAGTGCGATGACTAGCAGCCTGTCCGAGTCGTCGTAAGTTGGGATTCCATCCCGACCAGCAGCGGTGACAACGTCGCCAATTGGCAACATGACACATCGTCAAGGAGCAGTCAGCAGGCTCTGAATTGCTTGCTGCCTTGAGTGGCGTAAGTCGCCGTACTCGCAGACGGGGTCGAGAAGGATTCTCAACCTACCTGGACATGCTCCTATCGTGTCCAGCCCACGGTGAAGCTGAAGACGCGCTCGTGATCGCCAGGCTCGGACATGACAGGGAAGCCAAAGTCGAAGGCCAGCGGAGCCGGTCCCATGATCGGAATGGCGACGCGGAAGCCGAAGCCTGCCGTCAACCGGAGGCTGCTCCCCGAGAGGTTATCGAAGCTATCCTCGACCGTGCCGAAGTCAGTGAAGCCGACCACACGAATTGAGTCGTCCGCAGTGACCGGAACCGAGTATTCCAGCGAGCCGAGCAGCATCGCGTTACCACCCACGCGGACACCGTTCTCCAGCGGACCAACGCCGCGATAGGCGAAGCCGCGGAACGACTGATAACCACCCGCGAAATATCGCTCAAACAAGGGCGTACCGGAGTCTGTCCAGTTGGCTTCCCCGTGCAGACTCAAAATGTGCTTGCCCGTTCCGTCGACGCGTTCGTACGGAGACCAAAACTGCGTGCCCTGCACTTCCAGTCGCGGGTAGATAAAGTCACCAAAGCCCTGCTCAAAGGCAAACTCGGCGAAGTGACCTTCGGTCGGCATGAAGCCGGAGTCTCGAGTGTCGTGCGCTACGGAGACACGAGCGGTAGACAGGAAGTTGTTGCCATTCACTTCCGCCATGCGCGGAGTCAACGTATTCGCCGGGACTGTCTGGAAGTCGTACATCTTGACGTCTTCCAATCGCAGAGCACCGGTCACCGACCACCAGCGATCAAGCTGACGACCGAGAGTAATACGGCCACCCGCGCGATCTTCCGTCCAGCCCGGCTGATAGCGGTTGTAGAAGAAGCCGCTGAGACCGAAGTTGTAATCGGTATCGAGGAAGTACGGGTCCATCCAGCTCACCATATAGCGGCTGACATACTGACCGGGCATAGCTTCCAAACGAAACTTCTGGCCGTTGCCGCGCCAGGCCGTGCCTTCCACTAAGTCGCGCCAACTGGTCGGCGGACGCGTGATGTCGAAGTTGTTTTCTTCCAACGTGAACTGGCCCAGCACGCCGGCGTTACTGTTGACGCCTACGCCGAACATTAAACGGCCAGTCTGAGCTTCTGTCACGCCAACATCCAGATCGATCTCGCCCGGACCTTCCAACGCTTGAGTGTAGGGATTCTCCAAGCCGCCGTAGGGATCGCCGCTCGTGCCGTTGTCAAACAGCAGATTCGGAGCCGCTCGCTGCGCCAGCATCGCATCCTGGCCGCGCACAACCTGTGTGTTGCGCGACGGAGTGGGTTTCTTCTTCTCCTCGACCTTCGTGATTTCGATACGTGGGCCGGTCGGACCAGCATTCTCAAAAATCTGACCGCGCAAACGGGACTTGCTGCGATTGATCAGGAACGGATCCGCGAGTTCTCCCGGTGCGACCATCACGCGATTCAACACCACCGTTTCACGCGTGTGAGGATGTCCGCCCGGGGCGGCGATGTGCACGTCGATATCACGAATCACGTAAGGCTTGTCTTCGTCGATACGGACGATGAGATCCACCTCACCAGGACGATCCGGTAGAAAGCGCGGTACGGGCTCAACCTTCGCGAAGAGGCGGCCGAGCTTGCCGTACTTCTCCTTCATGCCATCGACGTCTTTGTTGAGAAACCGCGAATTGAACTTGTCGCCGGGGTTCAGTTCTGATTTCTCGCGCAGTTCGGCTTCGCTGAAGATCTCGTTGCCGACGATCTCAATATTGCGTACCGAGTAACGCGGACCTTCAACCAGTTTGTAGGTGTAGGTCGCACGTGCATCGACACGCGGCAGCCACTGGTTCTTCGGCAGAATGTGGAACCAGTTCTCCTTGACGTCGACTTCCTTCTCGACCTGCACGTCGAAGTAGCCCAGCCCGTTGTAGTATTCACGCAGCGAGACTAGGTCTTCCGGAATCGTCGATTCGTCGTACTTGCCACCGAACAGCGAGATGTCGAAGAACGCGGTCTTGGTCTTCAGCTTTGTTTTCAGCGTGGCTCCGCTGAACGAGTTGTTGCCGATGAAGTTGACGTCCGAAACGATGACGCGATCACCTTCCTCAATCAGGAAGATGACGTCGCGGTCTTCCGGTCGGCTGCCGCTTTCCAGCGTCACTTTGGCGAATGGATACGACTTCTTCTCGTGATAGAACTTTTCGAGATTCCGCGCCGCGGACTTGTTCATCGAAACGTCATACGGCGACCCGGCTTCGATGTTGATCTGCTTGAGCAGCGTCTTGGTGCGCAGCTTCTCGTTGCCCTTGATCTGCACCGACTTCACGACGGGGCGTTCGACAACTCGAAAGACCAGCAGCATGCCTTCGTCCGACATGCGATAGCGACGTTCGACACTGTAGAACCAACGAGTCGCGTAAAGAGCTCGTAAGTCTTCCTTGATGATGCGTTCGTCAGCGGGACGTCCGCGTTGCGACTTGACTTGAGCGAGAATCGCACCGGGCTCGATCGTCACATTGCCTTCGACGACGATATCAACAATCGCATCTTTGACTGCGGCTTCCGGGTATTCAGCACCAATCGAACGGGCGTCGTCAGGCGACTGGCCGCGAATGAAAGGAACTGACTGACAGCCCACGGCGGACCAATACAGGCACGCCAACAGGCAGTACGTGACCGTGCGCAGCGAAAGCGGCGAGGTACAAAGACCGATGACACGCTGGAACATCGCACGAGTCTCGGAGGGAGGAAAAGGACGGGCAGGCAAATCGAAGTGATTCTTGGCCGAGCGCGCCAGAACGGACTCAGCCTATGAAGGGACGGTAGCTGTAGCCCAAATACAGAAGTTGCCTCAAGACCTCTTTCAGATTGCCTGTATTCTCCGAGGATTCCGCTGAGTTGATGGCATCCTCTTAGCAGTCCGCCCGCGTTGCAGGTCGCTGTCGACGAACCTAATCTCCGCGACCTCTAAGGCACTCGAAAGCGGTCTCCGCACTGCCCGAAACGAGCGCCGCACCTGTTGAGACTCATCACGGAGAGCGCATCGTGGCTGACAAACTGTGTCGTTGGGGCATTCTGGGGACCGCAGGCATTGCTCGTAAGAACTGGGAGTCCATTCGGAACTCGACCAACGCGACACTGCTCGCCGTCGCCAGCCGCGCGACCGAACGTGCCGAGCAGTTCATCAGCGAATGCCAGAGCTGTGTGCCGTTCCCGACAGTTCCCAAAGGCTGCACGTACGAGGAACTGCTCGCGAATCCGAACATCGACGCCGTTTACATTCCGTTGCCTACTGGCCTTCGTAAAGAATGGGTCATCAAGGCTGCCAACGCCGGCAAACACGTGATGTGCGAAAAGCCCTGCGCGATTTCGGCAGAGGATCTCGCCGAGATGATCGCCGCCTGCGACAAGAACAAAGTGCAGTTCATGGACGGCGTGATGTTCATGCACAGCGCGCGACTAAATCGCGTTCGTGAAGCACTCGACGACGGACAAAGCGTCGGCCAGATCAAACGCATCGCCTGCGGTTTCAGCTTCTGCGGCTCACAGGAGTTCGTCGACGGTAACATTCGTGTGAGCAGCAACCTCGAACCAGCCGGTTGCCTCGGAGATCTCGGTTGGTATTCGATCCGCTTCGCGTTGTGGACGATGAAGTATCAGATGCCGAAGCGCGTTTCCGGTCGACTGCTGACTGCGAACAAGCGTGCGGATTCACCTCAGCAGGTACCGGTTGAATTCTCTGCCGAGCTGTTCTTCGACGGTGGAGTCTCGGCGGCGTTCTACAACTCGTTCATCACCGAGCATCAGCAATGGGTCAACGTCAGCGGCACGAAGGGCCATTTGGTGCTGCCCGACTTCGTTTTGCCGTTCTACGGAGCCGAAGTCGCGTTCACTGTGCACAACCCGAAGTTCGATGTCGCAGGCTGCCAGTTCAACATGGAAGAACACACTCGCCGCGTGCCCGTTGCCGAGATGGCGAACAACGCCCCGAACGCTCAGGAAACGCATCTGTTCCGCAACTTCAGCGAACTGGTCGTCTCCGGTCGCCGTGATTCGCACTGGCCTGACATTGCCCTGAAGACTCAAAAGGTCCTCGACGCCTGTCTGAAATCAGCTCACCAGGACGGAGCGATCGTCACGCTGTAGCAATCCCGGCTAGATGCTCAGGCGTTTCGTCGTCGCAATCGCTTGGCAGCGAGCGAGGCAATCGCGCTTAGCCAGTCGAGCGCGATGAGAGGCACGATCAGCAATAAGTCGATGCGAATCAGCGGGTCGCCCGGTCGAGCGAACATGTGAAGCTTGTTTTCATAGGACACCCAGCATGCGGTAGCGGCCACCGCAGCAATGAATGCCGAAAGCAGGCCGCGCCGATCTCGCGGGATGAGCCAAGGGACAATCACAGCGACCGCAGAAAGGCAGAGCAGCACCAGCAGGAATTCATTCGGCCATTGCATGATCGAGCCTTTTTGTCTGACAGGAGCTAGGCCCCTCTAGTCTGCGCAACAGGTTTCAAGTGGCGTATGAAGAAGCCAGGACGGATGCGGGACGCATCCGCCACGCTAGTTTCTCGGCACGGCGCGATAAGCCTTCACGTCGCCACCGGTCATCGTCGAAAAGCGGATATCAAACGTGCCGACCGTGCGTTTGCCGTTGAAGTTCTGCTGCAGAATGAAGACTCGTTCGCCGCTGATGGAATACACCACAGCCGTGTGATTCGGAGCCCCCATCGTCACGTAGTAGCCCGGTTCTTCAAACCGTGCGTTCGTAAATTGCAGGATATCGCCGGGACGAATCTCGTTCAGAGACAGCGGCGTGCCGAAAGTGTAACCATCGGCCGGTTGTGCTCCTGCAGCCTTCAGAGCTTCGTTAGCCAGCGTCCAGCATTCACCGTTTCCTACTTGCTGACCAATGCTGCGAGCGGCGAAGTCGACAACTTTCTGGCTGAGGTCGCCAGCAGCCTTGGGCGAATCTTTGGAAGCTGCAGTCGTGATCTCGGCTGCGGAAGCCCCCTTGGCCGTTCCACCGCCAGCAGCGGCAGTCTTCGCATTCGACTTCGCCTCAGCCGCCGCAGTTTGGGCCTGGCTGGCCGTGCGGCCTCCGGTTCCCTTCGAGCCGTCGGTGCGAACAGCGTAACCCGTCGAGCCGTCCGTCGGCGGGGCCAGCAGGAAGCGTCCACCGCCTCCGCCGCCAACACCCGCTCCGAACGGTAAAGCAGGAGCGTCAGCCGGTCCCTGATTCGGGCCTTTGCCTCCACCGGGCTGCTGACCTTTCGGCTTCTCTTTGTCGGCTGGTTTCTTGTCAGCGGGTTTGTCCGCTACGCCAGTGATTCTGTCGTTGAGTTGTACTTGCTCGTTGAAATGTGCCTTGTCGCCGTCAGCCAGCGTGAGCCGAATGCTCGCGCCAGCCTTGCCTTCGCGGTAGTCCAGACACAGCACCCCCTCAGCGGCCGCAGCTTCTTTGAAAGCTCTCGCTTCCACCGGTTGCAAAGCCCGGCGAGCCTTGTTTTTGCGAGCGAGTTCCCGAGCCGGTTCAGCACCCGCGGACTCCAGGTTCTTCTCCGTCGACAGCGAATTGACAGCCAGGTTCTCAACGTCCCGCACGGCAGCGTCCGTCACCGGTGTCGATGCGATATCGACTCGCACAACAACGAGCACCTTCTTGAAGCCGGCGCGGCGAGCCGCCTCAGCCGCTTCGCGAATCGCCAGTTTCAGCTTCGGCTCATCGTCAGCATGCAACGACTGAGCCGGTCCCGCCAGCAGCAAAGCCAAGGCCGCAAGCCAGTAAATCGGGCGATTCATGAGCATTCCTCAAGGCAGGAGGCAACGAACTGCGGCGAGCCTGATCTCAGACACCACGTCTGAAGGTATACCAATCGCTTAAACAGGTCGTCCATCAGCAACTTGTCAGATGCGACAATTCAACCGCCGGAGTGCGGCTTAAGACCGCTGGAAAAACAAAAAGGCGACCGTTGAATAAATCAACGATCGCCTTTGAATCTTTCAGAGAACCCTCAGGGATTAGTGATCTCCCATGGGTTACTTCTTCTCAGTGATCAATTGGCAGGTCGGGGCCATTTCAGCATTCAGCTCCTTGTAGCCCTTCCACTCTTCC